>RGQD01000100.1 GCA_010030205.1 Betaproteobacteria bacterium | reverse complement strand
CTGGCCCCCTTCAATCGATCAAGGCTTCGCAGCGCGGCGCCAGGCCGCGCGACCTGGCCGGGTTGCCGACCCACAGCTCGCCGGCCGGCACGTCGCGCGTGACGACGCTGCCGGCACCCACCATCGCGCCCTCGCCGATCACCAGCCCGCACAACACCGTGGCGTTGGCGCCTATCGATGCGCCGCGGCGCAACAGCGTCGGCGTGAAAGCATTTGGCGGCCGCTTGGACCGCGGGTAACGGTCGTTGCCGAAACTCGCGTTCGGACCGATGAAGACATCGTCTTCGACCCGCAGGCCATTCCACAGCTGAACGCCTGACTTCAAAGTGACGCGGTCGCCAATGACCACATCGTTCTCGATCAGACACTGGGCGTTGACATTGCAGTCACGGCCGATGCGTGCACCGGGCAACACGACGCAGAACTGCCAGACCCGGCTGCCAGCGCCGATCTTCGCCGTCTGCACATCAGCCAGCGGGTGGATGAAGGCGGCGGCGCTCACGCTGCAATGCCGATGCATTCGGCCAGAAAATCGTCGTAATCGCGGATGTAGTCGGCCGCGTCGTAGCGCTGCGATGCGAAGACCAGCAGCATCGCGTCGGCGCTGTACTGGTACTGGATGCCCCAGGTCATCGGCGGCAGGTACAGACCACGGTGCGGGGCGTCGAGCAGCACCTCGGTCCGGTGCTGACCATCGTCGGCCACCACCGCGCAACTGCCTCGAAGGCAGATCAGAAACTGCTGGCATTGGCGGTGCGCATGTTCGCCGCGCACCTCGCGGCTGGGCACGCCATAGACCAAAAAGTAGCGCTGCGGCTCGAACGGGATCTGGCTGCTGAACTCACCCACCGTCAGGTTGCCGCGCAGGTCGGGAATCACCGGAAACTGGTGCAGCGTGACGCCGCGCACCGGCGTTCGCGTCAAGGCCGTTCCACGCTGTGGCAGCGCTGTCGGGCTGACACCGCGCGCTGCATCGACATAACCGACGATCACCGCCGGGTTGCCTTCGACAATGGCGCCAGCAGGGACCGATCGCGTGACCACCGCGCCGGGCTGCACCACCGCGCCAGCGCACAGCGTGATGCCGGCATGCACGGTGGCGTTGGCGCCGATGCGAACGCCACGCTTGACGCAGGTCGGCGCGCCGTCGATGAACGCGACGTTGGGTCCGATCTCGCAGCCGGCACCAAGCCAAACGCCGGCGGGCAGGTAGGCGCCACTGCGGATCACCACGTCGGGCGGCAATTCAACCGCCGGATCGATGTGCGCCAGCGGGTCGACCCGCAGCCGTGCCGCCAACGCTGATGGCGGCGCGGCTGCGCGATTCAATTGACGCAAGACATGGCGATGGGGGTTGGCAGTGGCGGGCATGGCGTCTCGGTGCAGGTCGGTTTTCAATGGGGTCTACAAACAGAGGTGGCGTTCATTGCAGCCAGGCGGTCAAGCCTTGGCCCAGCGATGTCAGCGTCGCGTTCATTTGCTGGCCGTCGTGCAGCGCGTTGACGTACTGCACCCGCAGGCTGTAGTGGTCACTCTCGGCCGCGATCACATCGAACAGCGAGCGCCGACCCAACTGCTGCCACTGCTGCAGCGTGAAGTTGCGCAAGCGGTCGCTGTCGCGCAACACCAGGCTGACCCGGCGCAATCGGTCGAAGGCTGCACCGGCCTGCTCGTGGCTTTCGACGATGCGCTGGCGCCGCAGCTCCAGCTGATCGGCGCGCTGCAGCGTCGCGGCCTCGGCGCGCTGGCGTGCGGCCTGGGTCGAGTGCTCGATCGCCGGATTGAGCAAGGGGACGCTGACCGTCACGCCGGCGCTCAGGCCGGCGCTGCGTGGGCTGGCGCCGCCGGCGGCGAGCAAGCTGTTGGCGCTGACGGTCCAGCTCAGCTGCGGCCTGTTGCCGGCCTCGACCGCGCGCGCCATCGCGCCCAGCGCCGCTGCGTTGGCGTCGAGCTGGGCGATGTCGGCAGCGCGTTCGGCAGCGGTCAGCAACTCGGGCAGGTCGGGCACGGCCAGCAGCAATGCCGCCATGCCCTCGGTGCCAGGCAAGCCGTCGCCGACAACCCGCCGCAGCCGCGCCTCGACCTGGCGCGCCTGAGACATCGATTGCTGCTGCTGCAGTTCGGCCTGCTGTTGCTGCTTGCGGGCCTGCACCAACTCGCTGGCCCTGCCCCTGTCGGCCGCCACCAGCGTGTCGAGCGCCTCGACCAGACAGGCCATCTTGCGAACATGCTGAGCCCAGATCACCGCCTGCATCCTGAAGCGGCTGCGCTCGAGCGCCAGCGACGTGGTTGACAGCGCGATCTGCTCCTGGGTCGACACCAGCCCCAGCCGCGCGGCCTCGGCCTGTTGGCCGCGCCAATCGATCACACGGCCGGCCCGGCCACCGTCGAACACCGTCTGGGTCAGCGTCAGGCCAGCCCGCGCCTGGACTTGGCTGCCGTTGGCTTCGAGGCCGGCGCCCCGGCTCAGGCCCGGACTGATCGATGCGATCAGCGCCGCCTGGGGAAGTTTGGCGGCACGCGCTTCAGCGACATCTTGCTGGGCGGCTTGCGCCAACAGCCGGGCCGCGCCCAGCCCCTTGTTGCGCGCCAGTGCGTCGTGTACCAGCGCCTGCAGCAATGCGCGCGGCGCAGGCACTAAGTCGACAGCCGCCGCAGCGGCCGGCAAGTCGGGCTTGTCCTCGTCGATGCAAGCCGGGTACGCCAGCCAGGGCATCGCGCTGAGCAGGCCGGCGGCGAGCAGGCGGACAGCCTGGCGACCCCCCAAGCGAACAGCCAGACGCCTGGCGATGGCTGGATGGCAACGGGCGGCAAGTCGGTTCATCGTGGCAGACAGGATCAAGAGTCTGGAGGGCATGGCTTGATGACCGTCAGTAGACGCCGACAAGGTCCACATCGATCGCTTGAAACCAGCCAGGATTTGCCGCTTTCTCTCGCACCAAAGCCGAGACCAGCCCCAGCTCATCGCTCGCTGAAAGCCTCCTGCGCCTTCATCATCGGCCGCAGCAAAAAGCTCAGCACCGAGCGTCGGCCGACACGGATCTCGGCCGTGCCCAGCATGCCGGGCAAGACATCCAGCGGCTTGCCGCCGGCACGCAGCGCGTGGGCGTCGGCGCGAACCAGCGCGCGGTACCAGGTGGCGTCGGCTGCGCTGGCACGCTCGGCGTCGCCGACGGCATCAGGACCCAGCGTCTCGACCTGGCCGTGCAGGCTGCCGTAAACGGTGTAGTCGTAGGCCGTGAGCTTGAGCTCAACGCGCTGGCCCGGCTTGACGAAGCCGATGTCGGCCGGCTTGATGCGCAGCTCGATCAACACCTGATCGCCCACCGGCACGATCTCCATCACCGCCGCACCTGCAGCGACCACGCCGCCCAAGGTGTTGCTGCGGATGTTCTTGACCAGGCCGCGTACCGGAGAGGTCAGCATCGTGCGCTTGAGGATGTCGTCGCGCACCACCTGCTGCTCGCCCAGCAGCGTCAACTCGGTCTGCACCCGCACCAGCTCGGCGCTGGCGTCCTGACGAAAACGGTTGATGCGCTCCTGGGTCTGCTGGGTCAAGTCGTTGACCTGGCGCCGCAGCCGCATCACCTCGACATCGCTGACCAGGCCTTTGGCCGACATCGACGCGGCCAGCGCCAGCTCGCGGTCGAGCAACTGCTGGTTGCGCCGGCTTGACGACACCGCTTCGTTGAGCCCGCGCTGGCGCGCCTGGTAAGAATCGGTCTCGCCTTGCACCAGCGCTGGCAGCGTCTGAATTTCGGGTGAGAACACCGGCGCGCGGCCGGTCGCTTCGGCGCGCAGCCGCGCTGCCGCAGCCATCAAGGCCAGTCGCTTGAGACGGCCTTCGTTTTGCTGCGCCTCGACCCGCGTCGGGTCGAGCAGCGCCAGCGCCTGGCCTGCCGCGACGGCCTGGCCCTCGCGCACCCTGAGCTCGCGCAAGATGCCGCCTTCCAGGCTGGCGATCACCTGCTCACGGCCTGCCGGCACGACGCGCGCATCGCAACGGGTGATCATGTCGACCTGGGCCAGCGCAGCCCAGACCAGCGCGCTGGCGATCGCGGCCAGCAACAAGTAGACAGCCCAGGTCGCGGCGCGCGCCGGCTCGATCTGCAGCGCGGCCTGGGCCGGGCTCAGAAACGCGAAATCGGCTCGCTTCAGCGTTGCGCCGTCGGGCTTGCTCATCGCCGGACGGCCAGGCTCAGACGGCAGCGCGGCGCTCGGCCGGCTGGGTGCTGGGGTGGCGGTGGACGTTGGGCGCCGCATCGCTGCCGGGCGGCGCAGCGTCGGCCGCCGGCTTGGCACCCGACAGCGCGGCCAGCACCTGGGCCCGTGCGCCGTCCATCACCACCCGGCCAGCGTCGACGACCACAATGCGCTGCACCAATTCGAGCACCGCCGGTCGGTGCGTCACCACCACCAGCGTGCAGTCGCCGCTGGCCTCGCGCAGTTGGCGCAAAAATGCCAGCTCGCTCTGCGCGTCCATCGAGCTGGTGGGTTCGTCCATCAGCAGGATGCGCGGCCGGGTGATCAGGCTGCGCGTCAGCGCCACCAACTGGCGTTGGCCGCCCGACAGCAGCACGCCAGATTCCCCCACGGGCTGGTCCCAGCCCAACGCATGGCCCTCGGCCACGCGAGACAGCCCCGTCAGCGCAGCGACCGCAGGTAGCCGCGATGGGTCGGCGCTGGCTCGGCCGAGCAGCACGTTGTCGCGCAGCGTGCCTTTGAACAAGCGCGAATCCTGCGGCACATAGCCCACGCCGGCACGGAAGTCGCCCGGGTCGAGCTGGCGCAGGTCGACGCCGTCAACCTCGACCCGGCCCTCGGCCGGCCGGTACAGCCCGGCGATCAAGCGCAGGATCGTCGACTTGCCGCTGCCGATGCGGCCCAGGATCGCCACCCGCTCGCCGGGTTCGAAGCGCAGGTTGACGCTGTGGATCACCTGGGGCGAAGCCTGCTGACCGACCGCCGGGTAGGCAAAGCTGACATCGGCCAGCGCGATGCGACCGGACATCTCGCGCAGCGGCAAGTAGCTGCGGCCGGGCTCACGCTCGACCGGCTGGGCCATCACCCGGTCGAGTGCGCGCAACGCAGCAATCGCGCCCTGGTAGCGGGTGGTCAGCATCACGACCGAGGTCAACGGCGCAATCGCCCGCATCGCAAACATCACCCCGCCCATCAGCGCACCGCCCGAGATCTGCCTGGCCTCGATCAGGTAGACGCCCCAGACCAGCATCACCAACGTGATCAACTGCTGCGCCACCGTCGACAGGTTCAGCGTCAGGCTGCTGAGCCGACGCGCGTGAAGTTGGCTGTGCACCGCAGCGGCGCTGGCCTGCTCGTAGTGGTGCAGGAAACGCCCTTGTGCACCGGTCGCCTTGATGTCCTCTATGCCCTCGACCGCCTCGACCAGCAGGCCGTGCAAGTCGGCCTGTTGAACGAGGTTGGCGCGGGTGGCACGGCGCAGCGAGCCCTGGATCAGCCACGCGCCGAGCAGGATCAGCGGCACCGCCAACACCATCACCCAGCCCAGCGGGCCACCGATCACGAAGGTCATCGCGATGAAGATCAGGATGAACGGCAGGTCGGAGACCGCCGACAAGGTGGCCGACGAGAAGAACTCGCGCACCAGCTCGATCTGGCCCACGGTGTGGGCGTAAGCGCCTGCCGACTCGGGCCGGCACTCCATGCGCACCGCCAGGCTCTGACGGAACAGCAGCGTGCCCACCAGCAGGTCGGCCTTTTTGCCAGCCAGATCGATCAGGTAGGCACGCAACTGGCGCGCGCTGAGGTCGAACACCAGCGCCAGCAAACCCGCGACCGCCAGCGCCCACAGCGTGACAAAAGCCTGGTGCGGGATCACCTTGTCGTAGATCACCGAGGTCACCGTGCCGGTGACCAGCATCAAGCTGTTGCTCAGCAGTGCGGCCAGCAAGGCCGACCGGTAATACGGCACAAAGCGCCGTAGCGTGCCCCACAGCCAGTGCCGATCCGGGTCGGGCGCGACGGGGTCAGCAGCTGACGGGTCGCTCGCCAGCCGCGAAGCCAGCAACGCGAAACCGCTGTACTCGGCAGCAAGCTCATCCTCGGTCGCCAGCACTTCCTTGGCCGGCGAGCCGGGCATCACGACACTGCAGACGGCAGGCCCGCCAGCCTGGGGCCGGCGCGCGCGCAGGATGCAGGCCTCACCTTGGCGCAGCAACAAGACCACCGGCAGCAGCAGGCCGTGCAGGTCACCGATCGATCGCTGTACCAGCGCAGCGTGGTAGCCCGCTTCGCGCAACGCCCTCAGCGCTTGGTCGGGCCCGACCGCGCCGGCGACCTGCTGGCCTTCGAACAGCGACGCGGCCGATCGCTCGTCACCGTGGTGGCGCGTCAACCAGACCAGCGCCTGCGCCAAGGGGTCATCGCACAGGCTGGCGGCGGCCGGCCCGGCAGCGCCGTCGCCAAGGCCGGGCGCTTCAGCGGCAGACATGGCAGACATGGCAGACCGACATCATCGGCGGTGGCGGCACAGCGAACCCGGCGCGCCAGTTCAGCCGCGGTGCAGCAGCGCCAGGCGCTCGAACTCAGCCTCGATATCGCGCACGATCTGCGGCAGGTCGAACAGCGGCGAGCTGCGGCCCGACTCGGCCAGATAGCGCTTGTACGAGGCCACCCGCGCCGGCTGCCGACCCAGCGTGATCGCGAGCCGCTCGTAATCGGCCAGCGAGTCGGTCGCCAGTTCGGGCAGGCCCACGGCCTGCAGCAAGCTGCCGGCCATGCGCGAGATGTAGCTGCGGCCCGAGCGGGTGACGATGGGGGTGCCCATCCACAGCGCGTCGCTGGCAGTGGTGCCGGCGTTGTAGGGGAAGGTGTCGAGCATCAGGTCGGCGCATCGAAACCGCGCCAGGTAATCGGGCGGCGCGACGCGCGGCGCGAAGACGAGCCGGTCGCGCGCCACGCCCTGGGCGTCGGCACAGCGCAGCATGTTCTCGCGCGCGGTCTCGTTGTCGGCCAGCAGCCACAGCACGCTGCCTTCGACCTGGCCCAGGATTCGCATCCAGGCACCGAACATCTCGGGCGTGAACTTGTAGTTGTTGTTGAACGAGCAGTAGACGAAGCGGTCCTCGGGCAGGCCGCAACTGGCACGGCTGGGCGTGGGGGCGATCTCGCGCTGGCGGTCGCTGACTTGGTAGCAATGCGGCAGCCGGATCGCCCGCTCGGTGCAAAAAGGCTCGAGCTCGGGCGGCATCACATAAGCGTCGGCCAGCAACCAGTCGACCCCCGGCAAGGCCGAGGTGCCCGGCAGACCGAGGTAGCTGACCTGTACCGGCGCTGCGCGGTGGGACAGGATCGCGGGCCGCGCGCCGGCGGTCAGCCCTTGCAGGTCGACCAGCACGTCGATGCCAGCCTCGGCAATCAGCCGCGCGGCAGTGCCGTCGTCGACGCCAGACAGCCGCACCAGATGGTCTAGCGCAGCGCGCAAGCGGCGCTGCTGAGGCTGCGCGCTCTCGGGGGTCCAGCAAAAGCCCCAGACCTCGAATTTCTCCCGGTCGTGCAACTCGAACAGCTCGGGCACCAGCAAGCCCACTGCATGCAGGTGCAAGTCGCCCGAGAGGTAACCGATCCGGATCCTGCCGCTGCGAGGCGGCATACCGCGGTGCAGCGGCGCGGCCGCCAACCTGGGCACCCGCTCCTGCACGAAACGCGTGGCCGCCAGCAACTGCAGCGTCGGGTCGTCGCTGGCGCTCATCATCGCCAGCAGCGACGTGCCGGTCAGCAACTGGTTGGCCGTGAGCTCGCCGAAGGGCTGGTAGACCGGCCAGGCGCATTGCTTCTGACGCAGGTGGACATGGTGCTGCACCACGCTGGGCTGGCGCGGGTCGAGCAACAGGCTTTCGCGCAACGCGGCCTCGGCCTCGGGGTAGCGGCGCAGCTTTTCCAGCAAGCGGCCGAGGTTGTTCCAGGCGTGGATCCGAAGCTCGACGGGTGCGCTGCGGGCCAGCACCTCGCGCCACTGCGCCAACGCCGATTCGGGCTGACCGGCGCGCTCGAACAGATGACCCAGGTTGAGCCTGGCGTGCGCAAAGTCTGGTTGCAGCTCGACAGCCCGGCGGTAAGCCGCTTCGGCCTCGGTGTCGCGATGCGCAGCCCCCAGCAAGGTGCCCAGGTTGAAACAGGCCACATGGCGCAACGCGGGCGGACCGTCAGCGATCCAGCCCTGGTATAGCGCCATTGCAGCGACGTCGTCGCCGGCTTGCTGCAGACGCTGGGCCTGGTTCACCACATCGGTCAGCGTGAGCTCAGCCCAGACTTGAGGAGCCGCGGGATTCGTGGCATCGGGACGCAGGGCAACAGGGCTGGGCATGGCGAGCCATTTCAAACAGGGCGGAGGTCCCACGATGCTAGGGTTCGGCCGCCGGCGGCGAGCCCCGGAAATGGCGGCGTCAACCAGCCCAGTTCGTGCGGCTAACGGTCGCGGCCGCTGAACCGGTCGACAAACCCAGGCGGTCAGAAGCCCAGGCTGGCCAGCAACTCGTCGACTTCGCCCTGGTCTGCCACCACGTCGCTGCGGCCCTGCGGGTTGACCACCGGGCCGTTCAGCACGCTGGGGTCGACCTTCTCGCGCTGCTCGGCCGGCACCACCTGCACGAGCAGCTTGATCAGGCTGTCTTCCAGGTCGTTGGCCAGTGCCACCACCTTGGCCACGACCTGCCCCGTGAGGTCGTGAAAGTCCTGCGCCATCATGATGTCGGTGAGGTGTGCGTCGATCAACCGGGTGCGCGCCTCGACATCGTTGACAAAGTTGAAAACTGCACCCGAGGCCACCGCCTTGACAGGGTCGGCCAGCAGCGCGGCGCCCAGCTTGCGCGTCTGCTCGGCGATCGCCGCATGCTCGGCCTTGGCCTGGTCGACCGAATTCAGCACCTTGTCGGCCGCTTCCGCAGTCTTGCTGACAATGTAGCTCAGGCGGCTTCGCGCATCGGGGATGCCGTCGGCTGCGACCTGCAGCTTGGGCATCACGCCGAGTTGCTGCATCGTGTCATGCAGCAAGCGCGTGATCGCGCCGAGCTGCTGGAACACTTCAGGCGAGGCCGGCGCAGCAGGCCCGTGCAGCAAGTCGGTCAGGTCATCCATCTTCATCGACGGCTCCGGTTGAGCGTTCAGGCCGTGGCGGCCAATTTCAGCAAGATCTTGCCGACCTTGTCTTCCAGCGTCGCCTTCGTGAAGGGCTTGACGATGTAGCCCGCAGCACCGCTCTGCGCGGCCAGCACGATGTCTTCCTTGCGCGCCTCGGCAGTGACCATCAACACAGGGATGTGGCGCAAGCTGTCTTCGGCCTTGATCGCCTTGAGCAGCTCGAAGCCATTCATGTTGGGCATGTTGATGTCGCTGACAACGAAGTCGTAGCGACTGGTCTTGAGCAGCTGCAAAGCCACCGCGCCGTCCTCGGCCTCGTCCACGTTGTTGCAGCCCATCTCCTTGAGCAGGCCGCGAACGATGCGGCGCATCGTCGAAAAGTCGTCGACAACCAGAAACTTGAGTTCGGCAGCATGGCTCATGTCTTTCCTCTTGGATACAGTGAATTGGGCGTCGTAGCGATGGAGCTTGCTGGTTTATCGGCCCGTGACCACCGGACTTGACACCGGCGCCGGCTTTTCGGGTCGGTTTGCGGCGGCCGCAGCTTCGGCATCTTGCGGGGCCGCTGGCTCCATTCGCTCGGCTGCGGGCCGGTAGAAACGCTCCTCGGCATCGCGGTTCATCACGATGATCGCGATGCGTCGGCTCTGCGGTTCGTTGGGGTTCTGGTGGTCAAATGGCTGGCTGCTGGCCAGGCCGATGACACGCAGCACCCGCTGCTCGGTCAGGCCACCAGCGACCAACTCACGCCGCGACGCGTTGGCGCGGTCGGCCGACAGCTCCCAATTGCTGTAACCCCGGCCGCCGCCTGCAAACAGCAGCGCGTCGGTGTGGCCTTCGACCGTCAAGCGGTTCGGCACCTCGGCCAACACGCCGCCGATCACCCGCAACAGCTCACGCAGACCCGGCTTGACCAGCGCACTGCCCGAGTCGAACATCGGCCGCGCCAGCGCATCGACGATCTGGATCCGCAGGCCATCGCGCGTCATGTCGAGCTTGATCTGAGACGCGTATTTGGCGAGCTTTTCGTTGTTCTTGAACTCGGCCGCCATCTGCTGGCTCAGCGCCTGCAACTGCGCAGCTTCGGCAGCGCGTTGCTCCTGACGCAAGGCTTGCAGGTTGATGGTGTTGCGAGGTGCAGTCACATCGCCGCGCTTGACCTGGCCAGAAGACCTTGTCAAGTCTTGCCCACCGCCTTTGAGCAGGCTCGAAGAATCGCCCGACCCCGATCCACCGTTGAGCAGCGCCACTTTGAGTGGGCTCTGAAAATAATCGGCTATACCTTTCTTGTCGCCCTCCGAGGTGCTGCCCAGCAGCCACATCAGCAGGAAGAAAGCCATCATCGCGGTGACGAAGTCGGCGTAAGCGATCTTCCAAGCGCCGCCGTGCGCCGCATGGCTGCTTGCGGCCAAACTCGATCGCCACCTGCGGTGCGTAGCCCTGCATGCTCGCGAGCAAAGTGGTCTTGATGCACTGGAACTCCTTGCTCGCGTCCTCGACCTTCTGCTCAAGCAGGCCGCCCAGTGGCTCGACAAAACCGTAAGCGAGCAAGATGCCCAGAAAGGTGCCGACCAGTGCCGATCCGATCATCCCGCCCAGCACCGCTGGCGGTTGGCCGACCGATCCCATGGTGTTGACGACACCCAGCACCGCCGCGACGATGCCAAAGGCCGGCAGGCCGCCGGCCAGGCGGGCGATCGCCGCCACCGCTGCGTGCTCCTCCTGGTGGTGGGTCTCGATCTCGCTGTCCATCAGGCTCTCGATCTCGTGGGCGTTCAGGTTGCCCGAGACCATCATTGAATTCGATGACATGGTGATCGCGTGCGAGCGCTGGGTATTTCTGGAACAGCGGTGATTCCTGCGGGTTCTCGACGTCTTTTTCGATCGCCATCAAACCCTCTTTGCGGGCTTTTTGCAGGATGTCGTACATCAGCGCAAGCAGTTCCAGGTAACGCGTCTTGCTGAAGCGGCCACCTTTGAAGCACTGGCCCAATCCGCGCAGCGAGGCCTTGACGACCTTCATCTGGTTGTTGGCCAGGAAAGCGCCCAGCGCGGCACCGAGAATCGTGATCAGTTCGAACGGCAATGCATGCAGGATCACGCCGATATTGCCGCCATGCGCGACATAGACGCCGAAGATGCAACCCAATGCGAGTAACCAGCCGACGATGACGAACATGTTGGGATGCGAGCTTGGCCTGCGGCGCCAACCCGGAGCGGGCGGCATGCCATGCTTATCGGTCGGCAGATCTGCAGCTTGAGAAGCCGCCTCTCGCTACCGGCGGCTCAGCGTCAGGCCGCCAGACACTTGGGCGCGTCGGGCAGGCGGATCGATCCCGCGTGTTGGCCCTTGCCTGCCCGCGCCGGCGGGTTGCACAGGCCGCAGCGGTAATGCCGGGCGATCTCGTGGGGATGGGTCACGAAGTGGCCGCCGCATCGGTTGCAGGCTGTCATCGTCAGCATGCCGTTGTCAACGAACTTCACCAAGCGCCAGGCCCGGGTGACCGACAACTGCGGCTCCAAGGACTGGGCAGCAATCTGCTCCAGGTAGAGCTTGTAAGCCTTGATCACGCTGTCAATCTCGTCAAGCGCTGAGACCTTGTTGAGGTATTCGTGAATGTTGAGAAACAGGCTGGCGTGGATGTTGGGTTGCCAGGTCATGAACCAGTCGGTCGAGAACGGCAGTTGGCCCTTGCTCGGACTCTTGCCTGCGACTTCCTTGTACAGGCGCAGCAAGCGCTCGTAGCTCAGGTCGGTCTCGCTCTCTAGCACTTGCAAGCGGGCACCGAGCCTGATCAAGGCCACCGCAGTGTCGATCTGTCTGGCTTCGGTCAGGATGCTCTTGACGCGCATGTCGAACTCCTTGTTGGAACTTGTGGGTCAATGACCAGGCTTGCGAGTCAGGCAGCTTCCTGATGGCGTCCTGCCATCAGGATCGAAGCGTGCAAGCGCGAGACGCTTTCGTTCGCAGCGCCCTGGCCATGGCTGGTCAGCAGACTCCAGACCAGGTCGTCGTCGCAGCGCATGCGGCACAGCAAGGTGTTGCCAGAGGCCACTTTCATCACCTGGGTCGGCGTCAGCGCGTCGATCATCCCGGCGCTGTCCTCACTGATGCCGAGTCGGAACAAGGCCTGGTCGCGGTCGCTGCGGATCAGGGTCTGGGCCAGCATCAGATAAGACAGGTTGGCTTCGCGAATTTCGGCGAGGATTTGCTCGGTGTTCATGGCGCTGTTTCCGTTGGGGTTGAGGGGGTGGGGATGAAACAGACTGTATGGACCACAACAAGCCCGCAACATCAGGCCAATTCGTCATCTTCGGTCTCGTTTCTTCGGGTCAGCCTCGCTTGGGGGTGCGGCGCAGGCCATTGAATAGTCTTCAAAGCCAGCTTGGCTGCCGATAAAAGACTTCCTGATCTGCCATCCAGCACTTGAGACCGAGATGGCGAACAAAGCGTGACGAATTTGGCGAGCAAGCGCAAATACACCGCTTGACAGACTGCCAAGTTGACCGCCAAGAAACACTCAAGTCACGAATATCGCGCGCCGATACCCACACCAACGGGCGGTCTGCAAGACCCTCGCGGTCCGGTCAGCCGGCCGATGGACGAGGACCTGAGGTCCGAGACCCACGGCCACTGGCGCGGGCGTGCCGGACACGGGGCTTGACCCCGGTCCTGCGTGCAAAGGTGGTGACGGTACTTTCGCCGCCACCCGAGTGACGCCGGCGTATTTGCCGGGATTCATGCAGCCAAAAGGAAATTACCGTGCCCCAGACCATCAACACCAACCTCAACTCGCTCAATGCGCAGCGCAACCTCGGCACATCGCAGTCGTCGCTGGCGATGTCGATGCAGCGGCTCTCTTCAGGCCTGCGCGTCAACTCAGCCAAGGACGACGCTGCCGGGCTGGCCATCGCCGAAAGAATGACCGCTCAGGTACGCGGCATGAGCACTTCGATTCGAAACGCCAACGACGGCATCTCGATGGCACAGACCGCCGAGGGCGCGCTAGGCAAGGTCAGCGATTCGTTGCAACGCATGCGCGAGTTGTCAGTCCAAGCGGCCAACGCCACCAACTCCGACAGTGACAAGAACTCTCTCGACAAGGAATTCGGCGAACTCGCCAAGGAAATCCAGCGCGTTCTCGGAGGCACCAGTTTCAATGGTCAGCACATGCTGGGCGCCGATGCCAAGGCCTTCCAGTTCCAGGTCGGTGCCAACACCAGCAGCAACGACGCCATCGACATCACGAGCACCAATCTGACCACTGATGCGACGATCACCGCAGTGGCTGGCACCGACAACACCGGTGCCGGCAGGGCCGTGATCGACTCGACCGCCACCGCCGCATCGATCAAGACCGTGATCGACAACATCGACCTGGCCATCAGCACGGTCAGTGACCAGCGCGCGGTGATGGGCGCCTCGCAGTCGAGGTTCGACTCGGTGATAGCCAACCTGCAGACCTCGGTAGAAAACCAGACCGCTGCTCGAAGCCGAATCATGGACACCGATTTCGCTGCCGAGACAGCCAACTTGAGCCGTTCGCAGATTCTTCAACAAGCCGGCAATGCGATGGTGGCGCAGGCCAACCAACTGCCGCAGCAAGTCTTGACGCTGCTTCGATGAAACCGGCTTCGCGCCGCAACCAAGGTCTGAACCGGCACTGAAAACAAGGCCGCCCGAGACTGGCGGCCGAGCGGCGCAGACCGCGACCGGTCTATGAGTCAGGTGCCTCATGCGCCGCAGCGTTCTGTCCCCAAGCCCCGCCGGCAGCAGTCGACGGGGTTCTACCAACTGGAGCGCAGCGAGACGAACTGGGGTCGCATCTCGCCTCATTTCCTGGCATTTAAAGCAAGCGACATTTCTCACAATAGGCCTCGATGCTTGAGCTGCCGCACAAGCCTTGTACGGCCCCAGCCATCGTCAAGGTGGCAGGCCCAAGGTCGAAAGCGGCAGGCGGCCCATCGGCCGCATTTGCCTTTGATCACCGGCTGTGCAGGCCGGCAGTCGTCATAACGTGAGGAATGGCCAACATGCCGCAGACGATCAACACCAACCTGAATTCACTCAATGCCCAGCGCAGCCTGGGTTCGTCACAGACATCGCTGTCGACCTCGATGCAAAGGCTGTCGTCGGGGCTGCGCGTGAACTCAGCCAAGGACGACGCCGCCGGACTGGCCATCGCCGAGCGCATGAGCGCGCAGGTGCGTGGCATGAACGCGGCAGTGCGCAACGCCAACGACGGCATCTCGATGGCGCAGACCGCCGAAGGCGCGTTGGGCAAGGTCGCCGATTCCTTGCAACGCATGCGCGAGTTGGCGGTGCAGGCCTCCAACGCCACCAACTCCAACAGCGACAAGGATTCGCTGGACAAGGAATTTGGCGAACTGTCCAAAGAGGTGCAGCGCGTGCTCGGCGCGACCACCTTCAACGGCAAGCATGTGCTGGCCGCTGACGCTGGCGCGATGAGCTTCCAGGTCGGCGCCAATACCAGCAGCAACGACAGCATCGACATCACCACCAACGACCTGACCCAGGACGCGACGATCACCGCCGTCGCCGGCACCGACAGCATCGGCAGCGGTCGGTCGTTGATCGACGCCACAGCATCGCTGGCGGCGATCCACGGCGTGATCGACAACATCGACCT
>RGQD01000099.1 GCA_010030205.1 Betaproteobacteria bacterium | reverse complement strand
CCGCCGCCGCCGTCCTTCATGCCGCCGCCCGAGGTGCAGATCAGCACGCCGCAGTTGGCGCCAGCCATCACGGTGACGCGCGTGGCACCGCCGCCTGCACCCGTGTCGATTGCGCCTGCACCGGCGCCCGCAGCACCGCCGACACCGGCCGCGCCTCCAGCGCCAAAGCCCCAGGCAGTTCCTGCCCGAATCGATGTCAGCACCTGTGAAAAGCCAGAGTATCCGTCGGCGGCGCTGCGTGCCGATGCCACCGGCACCAGCAAGATCCGCTTCACCGTGGACGCCACAGGCGCTGTGGCCAAGGCGGAGATCGAGCGCTCAGCCGGCAGCTCTCGCGAGCACCGACTGCTCGACCGCACCGCCATCGAAGCCCTCAGCAAGTGCCGCTTCAAACCCGGCATAGACGAACAGGGCAAGCCCATCGGCGGCACCACCATGGTCGACTATGTCTGGAAAACAGACTGACACGCGGACCCTGTGAGGTCTCGCTATTTACCCAGAAAATTCGCTCTTTGCCCCGTTTTCGCCTGGCGTGCTGGCCATCCCAACACGCGCCTGTCCCTCCCTGGAGTCCACATGTCCCTGATGAAAACACTGCGCGCGCCACTGGCTGCCGCCCTGCTCGCGCTTGCCGCGCTGACCACCGCGCCCGGCCCGGCGCTGGCGCAGGCCTCAGCGCCTGAAGCCCAAGCCCAGGCGCCGGCCCCCGCACAAGCGCCGGCCATCGCCAAAGAAGAGGTCAACAATCCCTACGGACTGGACGCGCTGTGGAGCCAAGGCGACTTCGTTGCCCGCGGCACGCTGATCATCATGATCATCATGAGCATGGGCAGTTGGTATGTCATCTTCACCAAGCTGTTCGAGCAGAGCAAGATGCTCAAGAGCGCCAACATGGTCGGTGCAGGATTCTGGAAAGCCGGCAGCGTGAAACACGCTGCCACGACGCTGGCCGAAGGCAGCGCTTTCCGTTACATCGCCGAATCTGGCGTCACGGCCGATGAGCACCACGAAGGCACGCTGGTCGAGCAGATCGACCGCCATACCTGGATCAGCATGAGCGTTGACCGCGCCGTGGGCAACATCCAGAGCCGCATGCAAGACGGCCTGGCGGTGCTCGCCACCGTTGGCTCGACCGCGCCGTTCGTGGGCCTGTTCGGCACGGTCTGGGGCATCTACCACGCGCTCACCGCCATCGGCATCGCTGGACAAGCCTCGATCGACAAGGTCGCCGGGCCGGTGGGTGAGTCGCTGATCATGACCGCGTTTGGCCTGGCCGTCGCGGTGCCCGCAGTGATGGGCTACAACTGGCTGATTCGACGCAACAAGACGGTGATGGAGAAGGTACGCAGCTTCGCGGGTGACGTGCACAGCGTGCTGTTGAGCGCAAAGAAGTAAATGCCGACCCATCCGCCTTTTGGCGTCATTCCCCAGCGGGACTGGCAGCCGGCGAGGGCGGCCCGGCGCAGACTGCCCTCGCGTCGATGAACAGGAGTGCCTCATGGCCATGATGGTCGGATCGTCAGACGACGACGAAGACGAGATGAACGCGAGCATCAACACCACGCCGCTGGTCGACGTGATGTTGGTGCTGTTGATCATCTTCCTGATCACGATTCCCGTGGTCACGCAGAGTGTGAAACTGCAACTGCCCAGGGAACGCAATCTGCCCACGCAGACCAAGCCGGAGAACATCCTGCTGGCCGTCAACCGCGACGGCGATGTGTACTGGAATACCCGCAAGATGCCGGACAACGAAGCCTTGGTCCAAGCGCTGAAGAAGGAGTCGATCAAGGACCCGCAGCCAGAAGTGCACATCCGCGGTGACGAGGACGCGCGCTACGAGAGTGTGGGTCGCCTGGTGGTGGCCTGCCAGCGCGCTGGCATCGCCAAGGTTGGCTTCATCACCGAAGCGCCACCGCGTCAATAACAGGAATCCGACATGGCCATGCAACTAGGCTCGGGCGGCGACGAAGACGCCCCGATGATGGACATCAACACCACGCCGCTGATCGACGTGATGCTGGTGCTGATCATCATGCTGATCATCACGATCCCGATTCAAACCCACGCGGTGAAGATGAACATGCCTGTCGGTCCGAGCGCCCCGCCGCTCAAGCCGCCAGAGATCGTTCGCATTGATGTCGATTTCGACGGCACGATTGGCTGGAACGGCGCCATCATCAAAGACCGCACCGATCTGGAGAACCGGCTCGCGCAACTCGCTGCACTGCCTGATCAACCCGAAGTACACCTGCGTCCGAACAAGCTGGTGAGCTACAAGGTGGTGGCGATGGTGATGGCCAGCGCGCAGCGTCTTGGCGTCACCAAGATCGGCCTGGTCGGCAACGAACAGTTCATGAATTGAGCGGGATGATGAAGACGATTCCTACACTGGCTGCGGCCTTGCTGCTGGCTGGTGCAGCCAGCTTGTTGAGCACGGCGCAGGCCGAAGCACTGCGCCCCGAGGTTGGCAAGCCGCTACAGCAAGCCTCCGAGTTGATCAAGGCTGGCAAGGGCAAGGAAGCGCTGGCAAAGGTTCGCGAGGCCGACGGCGTGGCGGGCAAGACCGCTGCCGAACAGCTGATGATCGACCGCATGAAGGGCTCAGCGGCGCAACGTGCTGGCGACAACCCTGCTGTGATCGCCGCTTTAGAGGCGGTGTTTCCCAAAGTCACAGGCACCGATGCTGCGCAGGTGGCCGAGCAGTTAGCAGCAGCCTACTCGGCGGCCAAGGACTGGGCCAAGACCGGCCAGTGGATCCAGAAGGCCCAGTCGCTGGGCGGCAACAGCGCACAGCTCAAACAACTGCAAGCCTATGTGCAGTCCCAGAGCGGCGATTTTGCGGCAGTGGCCAAGGATGCCGGCGCAGCCGTCGCAGCGTCCGAGCAAGCCGGCAAGCGGCCCGAAGAAGGCGACCTGCTTCGACTGGCGGACGCCCAGGCACGCACCGGCAACCCGGCAGGCCAGGGCGCGACGCTCGAAAAACTGCTGTTCAACTACCCGAAAAAAGAATATTGGGCGATTTACCTGGGCCGCTTGCAGCGCAAGAGCGGCTTCTCGGACCGTTTTTCGCTCGATCTGATGCGGCTCAAACTCGCCACGGGCTCGCTGGCCAAAACCGATGAATTCACCACCCGCGCCGAAGCCGCCACTGCTGCCAAAGAGGGCAACGACCTGGTGCAGATCGGCTACGCCTATGCCACCATGGGCCAAGCCGACAAGGGCGTGAGCTTGATCGAGCAAGGCATCGCCAAGGGCAGCCTGAAGCGCCCAGAAGACGCCAAGCTCAAGCTGGGTCTGGCGATGTTGCAAAGTGGCAAGCACAAGTCCAAAGCCGTGCAGGTGCTGCGAGGCGTGCAGGGCAACGACGGCGCGGCCGACCTCGGCCGGCTGTGGGCGCTGTACGCCCAGGGCTGATCGCCCACCGACTCCAGCCCCGGACCGGGGATTCTTTGGCCGCGCCTTTCGCAAGGCCGTTCTGCGGCCGCTTTTAGCGAATTGAAATCAAACCATGGCCCTGCCTTTCGTCCAAACCTTGGCACACGGCGTGCACGTCATCGACACCGGATTTCATCGCCCGCTGTTTGACGCCTCGTACCTGATCGTCGAGAACGGCCGCGCCGCTTTTGTCGATACCGGCACCAACTTCGCAGTGCCTCGACTGTTGGCTGCGCTCGAGGATCTGGGGCTGGGCCGCGACGCAGTGGACTTCGTGATCCCGACCCATGTTCACCTTGACCATGCGGGCGGCGCAGGGCTGCTGATGCAGTCGTTGCCGCAGGCCAGGATGCTGGTGCATCCGCGCGGTGCCCGCCACATGATCGACCCCCAGGCGCTGTATGCCGGTGCGCTGGCGGTGTACGGACAAGCAGCGATGGACCGAGACTATGGCAACTTGGTGCCGGTGCCGGCCGACCGGGTGCTCGCCACCGAAGACGGCATGACGGTCGAGTTGGCCGGCCGGCCGCTGCACTTCATCGACACGCCTGGCCATGCACGCCACCACCACTGCATCTGGGACGAACGCAGCCGTGGCTGGTTCACGGGCGACACCTTCGGCCTGAGCTACCGTGATTTCGACACCGCGCTAGGCGCCTGGATTCTGCCGACGTCGACGCCGGTGCAGTTTGAGCCAGCGCCGCTGCGCCAGTCGATCACCCGGTTGCTGGCGCGCGAGCCCGATTGCATGTACCTGACCCATTACGGCCGAGTGGGCGATGTGCCACGCCTGGCCAAGCTGCTGTTCGAACAGATCGACTCGATGGTCGCAGCAGCACAAGGTCTGCGAAGCGCGCCTGAGCGCCACCTCGCGTTGAAATCGGCTCTGCTCGGGCTCTGCCGCACGCAGTTGCAGCGTCACGGTCTGCCCGATGTCGAAGCCGGGCTGGGCTTGCTGGCGCTCGACGTCGAGCTCAACGCCCAGGGCTTGGGCATCTGGCTGGACCGCGAGCCAGGCTGATGTTGGCGCCAGGTCTGGCGCCGACTGCACCGCACCGCACCGCACCGCACCGCACCGCCAGGCATTGCGATTGCCCCCTGCACAGCTGACAAGCCTGTGATTCGGGCACACTGTGCTCAACCATTGCCCTGAGGATCAAGAATGCTCATGCTCCACACCATGTTGCGGGTCGGCAACCTGCAGCGATCGATCGATTTCTACACCCAGGTGCTGGGCATGGACCTGCTGCGCAAAACGCTGCGGCCCGAGCAGCAGTACGACCTGGCCTTCGTGGGCTATGGCGGTAACCCGGGCCAGGCCGAGATCGAGCTGACCTACAACTACGGCGTCGACCACTACGAGCAGGGCACGGCGTTCGGCCATATCGCGATCGGCGTGCCCGATGTGGCCGCCACCTGCAGCGGGCTGCGCGACAAGGCCGCAGCGCTTGGCGGCGCAATCACCCGTGAACCCGGACCGGTCAAGGGTGGCAACACGGTGATCGCCTTCGTCACCGACCCGGATGGCTACAAGATCGAACTGATCGAACGGCGCGAGCCCTGAACTCGGCACCTGCGTGGCCGGGTCTAGGTCACGCTGACAGCCTGGCTGGCGCGCCAGACCATCGCGGTGCGGCTCTGGCATGCTCGTTGCCATGAACATCAAGTCCAGGCGAGACGGTGCAGCGATGCTGGAGCAGGTCCGCCAGCAATGGGGTGGCCAGCGTGACCTGTGGGTTTTTGGCTATGCCTCGCTGATCTGGCGGCCTGAATTCGACGCTGCAGAGCACCGTCCGGCGCTGGTTCGAGGCTGGCACCGGGCCTTCCAGATGCGGTCGCGCGTCCACCGGGGCTCACCCGAGCAACCCGGCTTGGTCTATGCATTGGTATCGGGTGGCATGTGTCGCGGCATGGTCTACCGCATACCGCGCGAGCAGGCAGCCATTGAGTTGCCCAGGCTGTGGCTGCGCGAAATGCCCAACAGCGTGTACGACCCGCGCTGGCTGCGCTGCCAAACCGCTGCTGGCGAGGTCAGCGCGCTGGGTTTCACGCTCAGTCGCAGCAGCCCCAACTTCACGGGTCGGTTGGAGGACCAGGAGTTGCTGCACATCCTTCGCCATGCCCGAGGCCGCTATGGCAGCACGCTGGATTACCTGGTGCGCACCGCCGAGAGTCTGCACCAGCACCGCATGTGCGACCGAGAGAGCCTGCGCTTGCTCAACTTGGCGCGGCGCCTGACCCAGCCCATCCCGCCTGGCCCGGCGTGAACCAGCGGCCAGGCTTCAGCCTTGCGGCTGCAGCGCCGGCACCGAGCCGCTGTCGTTGGCTCGCAACGCCGCCAGATCCGCTGCGGTGTCGATATCGAACAAAACGCCCGGATCACCCAGTTCAAGCCCGATCGACGGATAGCGTGCACTGACGCGGCGCGCGCCTTCATCGCCGCGGAGTTGGACCAACTCAGAGTACAGCTCGGCCGAAAATCCGACCGGGTGCCCTCGCCGACCGAGGTACTGGGCATAGACCACCGGTTGCTGCGTCAGCGCCGCGGCGACAGCGACCAAGGTCGACGGCAGGACCAGCGGCATGTCGCCTGGCAGCACCAGCCAGCCGGCAGCCTGAGGCCTTGCGGCCACGCCAGCCGCAATCGAGTAACCCATGCCCAGCGAAGCGCCCCCCGCGCTGCCGACCTCAGGCAACACCACCAGATCGCGGCGCGCCACCCAACGCGCAGCCTCGACCACCAGTTTGTCGGTGGTGACGACGATCACGGGCAGCCGGCTCTCGATGGCATGGGCTATGGTCTGTCCCAGCACGCTGGCCGAGCCCAAAGGCTGGGCCAGTTTGTGAAGCGGACCGCCAAAGCGGCTGCCGAGGCCGGCAGCCAAGACGATCACGACAGCTTGGGTTTCCATATTGTGTTGCTCCTGGCGCCCTCGAAATTCCTCCCGGGCGCTTCTGAAGCCCAAGCATGAGGGCTGCCGAGCCGATTCGACAGTCGGATGTTCACCTAGGGCTTACCACTTAGGTGGCAACACTAGGTACCGGATCAACAGCGGCTGAGCGGGTCTCGGCTCGCTGGGCGGGCTGATCTGCTGCAACGAGCGATGGCCGGCGCGGCGGCATACTAGCGCCATGGAACAGCACATCGCCGATTTACGCAAGAGCTACGAACGAGACGAACTCGATGAGACCGCCTCGGCCAGCAAGCCACTGGCGCAGTTCGAAGCCTGGTTGCAACAAGCCATTGCCGCCCATGTGCCAGAACCCAACGCGATGACGCTGGCCACCGTCGGGGCCGATGGCCGCCCGTCGACCCGGATCGTGCTGATCAAGGGTTTGTCCGACAAAGGGCTGGACTGGTACACCAACTACAACAGCCGCAAAGGCCAAGAACTGGCAGGCAACCCGATGGCAGCCTTGCAGTTCCACTGGGTAGAACTCGAGCGCGTGGTGCGCATCGAGGGTTGCGTGGAGCGCATTGACGACGCCAAGGCCGACGCCTATTTCGCCTCACGTCCGCTCGACTCCAGGCTGGGCGCCTGGGCATCGCCGCAAAGCCAGGTGATTTCGTCGCGTGCGGTGCTGGTGGCGCAGGCAGCGCGCTACGCGGCGCAGTTCGCGCTGTCCCCGCCCCGGCCACCGCATTGGGGCGGCTTCCGCCTGGTGCCCGACTGCTGGGAGTTCTGGCAAGGGCGCAAGAGCCGTTTGCACGACCGCCTGCGCTACAGACTCTCAGAGGGCCAATGGCTTCGCGAACGGCTCGCGCCCTGAGCGGCTTGCGTGCTCAGCGACGCACACGCTCGGCGAAGGTCTTCCTGAACTTCTCCACCTTGGGCGCGACCACATAGGCGCAGTAGCCTTGACCTGGGTTGTTGGCAAAGTAATGCTGGTGGTAGGCCTCGGCGGGCCAGTAGTTGGTCTCGGCAGCCAGTTCGGTCACGACCTTTCCCCCCAGCGCAGCGTCGAGCTCGGCCACCACCTCGCGCACCACCTGTGCCTGATCGGCGTCGTGCCAATAGATGCCCGAGCGGTACTGGGTGCCGGCATCGTTGCCTTGGCGGTTCAGCGTGGTCGGGTCGTGAACCACGAAGAAAATCTCCAGCACCTGGCGCAGCGACAGGCGCTGAGGGTCGAACTGGACCCGCACCACTTCGGCATGGCCGGTCTGGCCCTCGCACACCTGCTCGTAGCTCGGGTCACGAACCTGACCGTTGCAATAGCCTGATTGCACAGCCAGCACGCCTTCGACCTGCTCGAAAACGGCCTCGGTGCACCAGAAACAACCGCCGCCCAGGGTGATGATGTCTTGCGTCATGCTGCCGCTCCGTTGGCTGAAAAATTTCCATTCTCGACCCGCCAGGCCCAGTTCGCCGGCCGCAGGGCCAAAAGCCTTGCAGCAGCATCAGCAGCGGGGTTCAGCGCGCCCGGATCAGCCCTTCCTGCGCCACGCTGGCCACCAGTTGGCCGTCGCGCGACCACAGGCTGCCACGGCAAAACCCGCGCCCGCCGGTCATCAACGGCGAATCGCTCTGGTACAGCAGCCAATCGTCGAAGCGGAAATCGCGGTGAAACCACATCGCGTGGTCCAGGCTGGCGCAGTGCACGCCGGGCTGGACAAAGTTCAATCGGTGCGGCTGCATCGCCACCCGCATCAAGCTGAAGTCAGAGGCGTAGGCCAACATCGCCTGGTGGACCAGCGGGTCGTCGGGCAGCTTGTCGGCCGCTCGCATCCAGTGCAAGGCATGCGGCGGCCGTGCATCCGGCATCAAGGGGTCGAGCGGGTCGACCGAGCGAAAATCCAAGGGATGGGCTTGATGCAAAAAACCCCGCATCCGCTCGGGCATCTGGTCGCTGATCGCGCGTTGGCGCAGGTGCTCGTTGACCAGGCTCTCGGGGGGTGGTGCTGCCGGCATCTCGTCCTGGTGAGACGGCCCGTCCTCAGGCCTGTGGAACGAGGCCGACATCTGGAAGATCTCCCGGCCATGCTGGATCGCCGCGACCCGCCGCAACGTGAAGCTCGCGCCATCGCGGACCCGGTCGACCTCGTAGACGATGGGCTCGGACTTGTCGCCGGCACGCAGAAAGTAGCCGTGCAGCGAATGGATGGTCTGGGCTTCGGTCACGGTCAGTGCCGCGGCCATCAAGGACTGGCCCAGCACCTGGCCGCCGAACACCGCTGGGCTGCCGATGTCGAGATTTCGGCCGCGAAACTGGTCTTCCTCCAGCGCCTCCAGGCCAAGCAGTTCGACCAGATCGCTCAAGGCCTGGCGGGTGTTGTCGGGCGCAGCTTGGGCTGCGTGCTGGGCTTGGGGCTGGTGGTTTTGGCTCATCGTGTCCCCATTGTGCCGAGCCGCCATCGCCACGCCGGGCCAGAATGACAGCTCATGCTCTCGACGCCGCCCCCAGCCCGCCCGATGCCCTCGCCTGCGTCATCCGGGCCGTCCGCATCGGGACCCCTGTCGTCCAAGCTCAGTCCGCCCAGCGTCACCGCGACCCAAGTGCCTCGCGATGCCGTCTGCCAAGGGATCGTGGCTGCCGGCGCGGTCAAGCTGGTGCTGGTGCGCGCGCCCGCCGGCTTCGGCAAGACCACCGCGATGGTCCAAGCGCGCGAGCGCATGGTCGAGCGCGGCCTTGACACCGCCTGGCTGACGCTGGACCGGGCCGACAACGACGTGCCGCGCTTCCTGGCCTGCCTGCGCCAAGCGCTGGCGCAGTTCGTCGTCGACCTGCCGCCAGGTGCCTCGCCGCTGGTGCTGATGGACACGCTGGGGCGGCACGGCGCGCCGTTCGCGCTGTTCTTGGACGACTTCGAACTCATCACCGATCCTGCCGTGCTGGGCCTGCTGCGCGAAATCATCGACCACTTGCCGCGCCGCGGCCAACTGGTGCTGGGCTCGCGCAGCCTGCCCGACCTGGGGCTGGGCCGGCTGCGCGCGGCCGGTCAGTTGCTCGAGATCGACACCGAGCACCTGCGTTTTTCGCTGGCCGAAACCCAGCGCTTCTTCGCGCTGCGCCAGACCGGCGGCCAGCCCGGTGCCGCAGCGGCCGAACTGCAGCACCACCTGCCCGACCTGCACCGCAAGACCGAGGGCTGGATCGCCGCGCTCTGGCTGGCCTCGATGGCGCTGGACGACCTGCATGCCCGGCACGGATCGGTGGCGGGTTTCGTCACCCAGTTCTCGGGCAGCAACCGCGCCGTCGCCGACTTCCTGGCCGAGGACGTGCTCGACAGGCAAAGCCCCGAGATCCGCGATTTCCTGCTGCGCACCAGCTTGCTGCGCCACCTCAACGCACCGCTGTGCCAGGCCTTGAACCCGCGCAGCGACAGCCGCCGCATCCTCGAGCAGCTCGACGCCGCCAACCTGTTCATCACCCCGATAGACAACGCCGAGCCCGACCCGGCACAGCCGCGCCAGACTCCAGAGCGCGAATGGCGCTACCACAGCTTGTTTGCCGATTTCCTACGGGCCCAACTGCTGCGCGAGCAACCCGAGCAACTGGCCAGGCTGCACCTGGCGGCATCGGGTTGGTACGAGTCGCAAGGCCGGCCAGTGCCGGCGATCGACCACGCGATCGAGGGCGGCGACATGCCTTACGCGATCGACCTGCTGGCACAGCATGCGCTGGTGTTTCTAGAGCAAGGCCGGATGCGGCTGCTGGCGCGATGGTTTGCCGCCCTGCCCTCGGCACTGCTGCGCGAACAGCCGGTGCTGCAAGTGGTGTCGCTGTGGGCCTGCATGCTCACGCGCGGGCCCTGGGAGGCGATGGCGCTGCTGCGTCAGTCGGGTTGCGAGCACAGCGACGACCCGGTGGTGCTCGCCCATGTCAACGCGCTGCAACCGATGCTGCTGGCGATGATGGACCGGATGGAGGAGGCCCACGACATCGGCCGCGAGCACCTGGCCAGGGTGCCCAGCGGCCAGCCCTTTGCCGACAGCGTGCTGTGCAACGCGATGGCCCATGTGATGGGCGTGCTGGGCGAGCACGAGCAGGCCCAGCGCCTGCTCGATGCGGCGCGGCGCGGCCAACAGGGTCCGGGCTTCAACCGCATGTACAGCGAATCGGTCGAAGGCCTGCTCGATCTGCAGCAAGGCCGGCTGCGTCAGGCCACTGCGCGCTTCCGGCTCGCTGTCGGTCTGGCAGGTGGTCAGACCGCGCTGCCCGATGCGAGCTATCCGCCCAGCCACGGCAACGCGTGGGCCGGCGTGCTCTACGCCGGCGCGGTCTACGAGCTTCATCAGCTCGACCAGGCCGAGCACCTGCTCAACGTCTACCTGCCGCTGGCGCGCGATGTCGGGCTGCCCGACCACATGATCCTGAGCCACACGATGCGCTCGCGCATCGCCTTCCAACGCGGCGACATCGATGCCGCGCTGGCCGCGATCACCGAGCTCGAATACCTTGGCCACCACCGCCAGCTGCCGCGCGTCGTCGCGAGCGCCAGGCTCGAGCGCGCCCGCATGCTGGTGCTGCAAGGCCAGCCCGAGGCCGCCAGCCAGGCGCTGGACCGCGCCGACGACGCGCCGGTGTGGCAGCGCGTGGCCAAGCGCCAGCTCACCGCACACGATGTCGACGACCTGGTGATCGGCCGGCTGCGCTGGCGCGCGCTGTTCGGCGACGCGGCCAAAGCAGCCCAGGACGCAGCGGCCGCAGTGCAACAAGCGCGCGACGCGATGCGCCTGCGTCGCGCGCTCAAACTGCAGGTGCTGCAAGCCGTGGCGCTGCAGCGCGCAGGCGACGCCGCTGCGGCCATGGCCTTGATGGGCATGGTGCTCAAGCAGGCCTGCGTCGAGGGCTTTGTGCGGCTGCTGCTGGACGAAGGGCCGCCGGTGGGCGCCTTGCTGCGGCGCGTCCATGCGGCCTTGCACGAAGCCTCGGGCGCCAGGCCAGACCCCATCTTCGACGACTACCTGCAGCGACTGCTGCAGATCATCGGACCCGAGAGCGACGAGGCCCTGGCGGACCAGGCCGGCGCCGCCGCGCTAGCGGGCGCGCACCCGGCGCTGGCCGAAGCGCTGACGCGCAAAGAAATCCGCGTGTTGCAGCTGCTGGCCGAGGGCTATAGCAACAGCGCAATGGCTGAAAAGCTGTTCGTCAGCGACAGCACCGTGCGAACCCATCTGCGCAACATCAACCTCAAACTCGATGCCCGCAGCCGCACGCAGGCGGTGGCGATCGCGCGCCGGCTCGGGCTGATGCGATGAATTCAGCGGCCGAAGCGGCCGGACTGGCCAAAACGACGATTGGCAGCGCGCGGCGCTGTCGCAGCGGGCCGATGGCCCAGGCGCTGACCGCAGGATTGGCCACAAGGTGCCTGGCTGCGATGATCGCCATGACTGGCTGCGCCGAGCCACCTACCCAACGCATTAGCGACGCGGCCACCAGCCCGTTGAGCGACCTCAACCTGATGCAAGTCACCGTCCCGCCAGTGCTGGTGGAAGCACGAAAACAAGTCTACGCAGTGCCAATCATCCATGACTGCATTGCGCTGGCAACCGAGATCCACGCGCTCGACGAAGCGCTGGGCCCTGACCTCGATGTGCCAGCCCCGGCCAACGACAAGAGCCTGGTCGAGCGCGGCGGCGCGCTGGCAGGCAATGCGGCATTGGACGCAATCAAAGGCGCGGCCGAAAGCCTGATTCCCTACCGCAGTTGGGTCCGCAAACTCAGCGGCGCCGAGCGTGCGTCCAAGGCCGTGGCCGCAGCCATCAGCGCCGGCATGGTGCGGCGCGGCTTTCTCAAAGGCATGCTGCAGTCGCAGACCTGTCATTGACCCACGACGCCCAAGCGCCGCGCTACTTCCAGGCGAACACCGGTTGCTCGTAATGCGCCACCCGGGTCGGTCGGCCCAGCACACAGACCTCTCGAAATTGGTAGATCAGCGCAGCGGTCGGCGCAGCAATCCAGTTGTCGCCCACCGGCATCTTGAGCACCGGGTGCTCGCTGCCTTCGAGCGGCTCGAGCACAGGCGCGTCGGCTCGCAGGAACTCGTTGATCGGGATTCGGTGGATGCTCGCCACCTCGGCCGGGTCGGGCTTGAGCTTGCGTGCCTCGCCGGCCCACATCACCACCGGGATCATCGCAAAGCCCGAGCGGGTGATGAAGGTGTCGAGCCGCCCCATCACATCGGCCTCGGTCAGTTGCAGGCCGACCTCCTCGGACAACTCACGCAGCGCGGTCTGCTCGGGCGTCTCGCCGTCGTCGATCCTGCCCCCGGGCAGAGCCCATTGGCCGGCATGGCGGCGCAGGTGTTTGGCACGCCGGGTCAGGATCAATGCGGCCTCGGTGCTCCAATGGCCAGATTTGGTCAGGCCCCACAGGCCCGAGCCCGGGCCCTCGTCAGCAATCACCAGCGCAACCGCAGCGCGTTTCAAGCCGGTCTCGTCAGGCGCGTGCAGCGGCCAGGCGGCCAACCGTTCGCTGACCTGTTGGCGCAAGGCCTCGTCTCTTTGCATCGGATGTGCCGGGTCGGTCAGTCGTGGAACACAGGAGCGCGCTTCTCGAGATTGGCGCGCACCGCCTCAATCTGGTTGGGCTGACCCATCAGTGCGACCTGCTCGACCGATTCGGCCATCAGCAGCTCGGCTGAGCTCGCGTCCAGCGTCTGGTTGGCCAGGTTCATCAGCCGCTTGTCGGCTCGCATCGCATGCGGGTTGCGCTGCGATATCGCCTGCGCCATCGCCCGCGCCTCGGCCAGTGGGTCGGCGCAGACTCGGGTCGCCAAGCCCAGCTGCACGGCCTCGTCACCGCGCACCAATCGGCCGGTGTAGGTCAGTTCGCGGGCATGGTCGTCGCGCACCAGACCACGCATCAGTGCCACGCCCGCCATGTCGGGCACCAGGCCCCACTTGATCTCCATCACGCTCATCTGGGTATCGGCAGTGACCAGTCGGATGTCGGCACCGAGCGCGAGTTGCAGCCCACCGCCAAACGCCACGCCGTGCACTGCTGCGATCACCGGCACCGGCAGCTCGCGCCAGCCCAAGCCGAGGTACTGCGCCGAGTTTGCGATGCCGTGGGTGCGTGGGCGCAGGTCGCGCGTTGCGCCCGGCTCGCCCTTGTTGAGCTTTTCCATGCGACCCATGTCCAAACCGGCGCAAAAAGCCCTGCCCTCGCCGTGCAGCACGACCGCGCGCAAGCGGGGTTCGCTCTTGAGCCTCGTGATCGCAGCCGCCAAGGCTTCGAACATCGCAAAGTCCAGCGCGTTCATTTTGTCGCTGCGCACCAGGCAGACATCGGCCACGCCGTGGGCGTCGATCTCGATACGGACGCGGTCTTCCATGCAAAGTCTCCGGCTGTTGATGCAAACCATTCTGGCGGCGCAGCAGGCGTCGGCCTGTCACCTAGGCGCGAGGCCAGAGTGGTTCAACGCCACGCCCCGCCTGTTCGAGACCGGCTATTTCGGCGCGCGATCCGGGTAGCTCGCGCCCAAGCCGGCGCGGGCGTCAGCCTGGATACCGTACTGCGGCACCGGGTAACGCAAACCTCGGGTGGCCAGTTGTCGCATGCCCTCGATCGCCTTGGGCAGGTCGGCCGGCGGCAACGCCATCAGCATCTCCTCATCGAGCACGCCGCCGTAACGCCGTTCCGCGTAACAGGGAATCGACAGGCTGGGCTTGCCGGTGGCCAGCGCGCGACCCCATGAATCAGCACAAGACGACTCGCCGACAACACTCCAATCGAACTTGCCGTAGCCCGACCACTGCAGGCCGTTGATCAACAGAATCATCTGCCCCGGCGTCGCGTAGATCAGGCAGATGTCGGGCGGGTCGAGTCGACCACTGGCCAGCGGTGACACCGCCATCGCCTTGTACTTGCCATGCGGCACGACAGTCATCGCGCGCTGGTGGGCGGCCGAATCTTCGATGGTGGCGAACCAAACGCCGGCCATGGACTTGCCCGACAGCCACTCGTCATCCTGTGGGTGCAGCCCGATCACCGCACCGCACTGCGCGCCCACCAGGTCCTCACGCGTGATGCCGATCGTGAAACCCAGACGAGCAGCTTGCGCGACGATCTGGTCGGTGGTGTGGATCGCGCCAGGTCGCCGCACTTTCGGGATCGCTTGCATGTCCTCGACGCGTTCGAACAGCTTCATGCCGATCGGCGTGGTCTTCAGGCGCAGCAATCGATTGAGTTCATCGACCAATTGCGGCCAGTCCTGGGCGGTCGGGGTGGGATGGGTCATGCGGTTCTCCGGTTGAAGGTCTGCGCTCGGCAAGCGCATAGAGATGCGCTGCGCCGATCAAGACGGCTGGTGGCGTTTCGTTTCGCACCAGACGCCGCACGCTGCGCCGGCATTGAGCACGACCGCATCAGCCCGAAAGATGATACCCGTGCAGGACT
>RGQD01000098.1 GCA_010030205.1 Betaproteobacteria bacterium | reverse complement strand
GCGCTGCTCGGCCTGCACCTGTTCGCCGACCCGGCCCAGCGGCTGGATTCTGAAGTCTGTCTGCCACTGTGCGACCAGGCCGACCTGCTGACTGCGGATCGCGGTGCCGGGAAACTGCAGCGCCGACACCGACAAGCCCGCGCGCAGTGGGCCGAAATTCTGTAGCAGCGAGATCGACGGTCGCAGCATCAAGCCATTGCCCACCGGCGCACCAGCGCCGCCGCCCCCGCCCATAGCCAGGCCGGCGAGCAGTTCCAGATCCGGTCTCAAGGTCCAGCGCTGTTGCAACTCGGCACCCAGCACGAACAGGCCGCCGCGTTGACCGCTGGCCGCGCCGTAGACCACCGGGCCGAACCAGACGCCCGGCCGCAGTTCGAACAAGACCTCGGCGGCGGCCAGCCCCAGGCGTTCGCGGCCGGGCAGCCTCAGGGACTCGAAGCCGGTCAGCACCGACACCGGCATGGCCGAGCCGGCTTCGTCGGCCTGGGCTGGCAACCCGCACAGCAGGACCGATGCCAGCGCCATCGATAAGGTCCAGGTCTTGCGGGCAGTCGATGTCATGGTCGTTCTAGCGATTGAAAGGTCTGTGGGTTCAAAACGCAGGCACTTGAGGCTTGCGCGCTCACCGCCAGGCCGCCAGGGCTGCCAATGCCAGCGGCAGCCCGATGGCGGCGACCATGGTCGAAACAGTGACCAGCCCTGCGACATAAGCGCCGCGGCCGCCCATTCGCACTGCCAGCACATAGGCACTGCTGGAGGTTGGCAGCGCAGCAAATGCGACGATCACCGCTTGCTGTGCCGGCGGCAGCTTCATACCGACCACCAGCGCGATCGCCAGCAAAGGCAGGGCTGCATGGCGGATCAGCAACAGTCCGAAGGCCAGTCTGGGCGCCTCGCCGAGCGCGCCCAGTCGCAGCCCGGCGCCCACCGCCATCAGCCCCAAGGGCAGCGCGGCGCCGCCGATGCGCGACAGCGTGATCGACGCCAATTCCGGCAATTGCAGCCCGATCAGGTTGGCCGCCAAGCCCGACAGTGTGGCGACGATCAGCGGGTTGCGCGGCAACTCCCTGAGGTAGCCGTGGCCGCCCTGGCGCGCCAGCGACCAGACCGCAGCGATGTTGCACAGTGGCACGCACAGCGCCATCAACATCGCCACCCAGGCCAGTCCGGGTGCGCCGGCCAGCCGCTCGGACAGCGCCAGTGCGACATAGCTGTTGAATCGGAAGGCGCATTGCGAGCCGCTGGCATGCAAGCTCGCGTCCACCCCCGGCAACCGACCCAGTGCCCAGGCCAGCGCAATGCCGCTGGCAACCACAGCCAGCCCGGCGCTGCCCAAGGCCAGCAGGTCGCCGGGATGCAGCGGGTTGCGTGCGATGGCGTGAAATAGCAGCAGCGGGAACAGCAAGTAGTACACCAGCCGCTCGACAGCGTCCCAGACCGGTCGACCCAGTGCGGTATGGCGGCAAATCAGGTAACCGAGTGCAATCAGCACAAAGTCGGGCAGCAGTATCAACAGATCGGACATTGCCAGAGTTTGCCAGCGTCGGCCGGTCAGATGCTGTCGCGAAGGACGATCGGGTCAGCCGGGTTGGTGTTGACAGCGTTAAAGCTCGATCGACTTGCCTATCTTGCCTATCTTGCCTACCCATCGAGCAACATGATCTCTCGAACCTCCTTGCCAAAATGCTGCTTGTGGGCGCTTTCCCGGCTTCGTTGGCCACTGGCGAGCTTGCTCCTGCCTCTGGCGCTGGCTTGTGCGGCCGCTGAAGCGCAGAACCCGATCGGCGGCGTTCGCTTTGATCCCAGCGTTCAACTGGCCGGCCAGGTCTTGCAGCTCAACGGCACCGGTTTGCGGGCTCGGTTCTGGATCAAGGCTTATGCAGCGGGCCTGTACCTCGGTCAGCGGGCCCAGAGTGCCGATGCGGCGCTGACCCAGCCCGGCGCCAAGCGGCTGCAGCTGCGCATGTTGCTGGCGGTGCCGGCGGCCGAGTTCGTCAAGGCCTTGCATCTGGGCGTTGCGCGCAACAACCCGCCGGAGTTGCAAGCCAGGTTGGCGGATCGGGTGGCGGCGTTCGATGCGATGCTCACGCCATTGGGCGAGGTCAAGAAGGGCGACACCGTCAACCTCGACTTCCTGCCAGGTCGGGGCTTGCTGTTCTTCCACAATGGTCGCTTGCTGGGCCCCGCCATCGCCGGCGATGAGTTTTACAGCGCGTTGTTGCGTGTCTTCGTTGGCGAGCATGTCAGCGACGAGGGATTGCGCGCTGGACTGCTGGGCCAGTCCTGACCCACGGCGGCGCACAATCGTGGGCTTAGGGCCAGCAAGGCTTGGTTGAATCTGGAGACTCTCTCGACATGAAGCGATTTCTGCTTGTCACGCTGGCAATTGCCGTGGCACCCCTGGCCGTGCTGGCCCAGCCATATCCCAACAAACCGGTCAGGCTGGTCGTGCCATTTGCGCCGGGCGGCACCACCGACATCGTTGCCCGGGTGCTGGCTGAAAAAATAGGGCCGGCCTTGGGCCAGCCGCTGATCGTCGAGAACAAGGCCGGTGGTGGTGGTTCGGTCGGTGCCAACGACACCGCCAAGTCCTTGCCCGATGGTTACTCACTTGGCATGGCCACGGTGTCTACGACAGCCGCCAACCCGGCGATCAATGCCAAGATCCCCTACAACCCGATCACCGACTTCACGCCGATCACCAATGTCGCGGCCACGCCCAACGTGATCGCTGTCCACCCATCGTTCCCGGCCAAGGATTACAAGGGATTTCTGGCCGAATTGAAGAACAACCCTGGCAAGTACAGTTTTGCCAGCTCGGGCACCGGCGGCATCGGTCACCTGCAAATGGAGCTTTTCAAGAATCTGTCGGGCACTTTTGTCACCCACATCCCGTACCGTGGCGCGGGTCCAGCGCTCAACGACACAGTGGCGGGTCAGGTGCCGATCATTTTCGACAACATGCCTTCGGCGCTGCCGTTCATCAAGGACGGTCGGCTGGTGGCGATCGTCGTCGCCGCGCCCAACCGCTTGGCGCAACTGCCCAACGTGCCGACCTTCAAGGAAGTCGGGCTCGAGCCAGTCAACCGCATGGCTTATTACGGTATTTACGGCCCCAAAGGCCTGTCCAAAGAGGTCGTTGACAAGGTCTACTCGGCGGTCAAGAAAACCACCGAGCAGGCTGACGTGAAGAAGCGTATCGAGGAAACCGGATCGTTGGTGGTGGCCAACACGCCGGCCGAATTCGCGGCTCAGATCAAGGCGGAATTCGAGGTCTACAAAGGCGTGGTCGAAGCCCAGAAACTCAAGCTCGATTGAATCCGGTCGGCTGCCATGCCTCTCACAGACAGTGGTCCCGGCCTACCACCTGCCAGCCAGGCCTTGATCTCGCGCTTTGTTGATGCGCTGTGGATCGAGGATGGGCTGGCCAAGCTCACGCTCGAGGCCTACCGGCGTGATCTAACGCTCTACGCCCATTGGCTGTCGGACACGGCGGGCCGCGCGATCGTCTCCAGCACGGAGTCCGACCTGCTGGCTTACATGACTCACCGCCATGCAGGCAGCCGGGCCACCAGCGCGAACCGGCGTCTGACGGTGTTCAAGCGCTTCTTTCGTTGGGCGCTGCGCGAGCGCTTGGTGACCGAGGACGCCAGCCTGCGCCTGGGCAGCGCGAAGACGCCGATGCGGGTGCCCAAGGTGCTGTCAGAGGCCCAGGTTGAGGCCTTGCTCGACGCGCCAGCCGTGGCCGAACCACTGGGTTTGCGCGACCGCGCGATGCTCGAGCTGATGTATGCCAGCGGCTTGCGCGTGAGTGAGCTGGTGGGCATTGCCACCGTGCGGGTGGGATTGAGCGAGGGAGTCTTGCGGGTGGTGGGCAAGGGCAGCAAGGAGCGCCTGGTGCCGTTTGGCGCTGAGGCGCAGGATTGGATCGAGCGCTACCTGTCTCAGGCCCGCGAGGCCATCCTGGGCGGACAGCGAAGCGATTCGCTGTTCGTCACCGCGCGCGGTGCGGCGATGACGCGCCAGATGTTTTGGTCACTCGTCAAGCGCCATGCGCTGACCGCAGGTATCCGAGTGCCATTGTCGCCGCACACCTTGCGTCACGCGTTTGCCACCCACTTGCTCAACCATGGCGCAGACTTGCGAGCGGTGCAGTTGTTGCTGGGCCATGCCGACATTGCAACGACCACCATCTACACCCATGTTGCGCGCGAGCGTCTGCGGCTGCTTCATGCGCAGCACCATCCGCGCGGATAGCTGTTCGGCTCATTCGAAGCAAGCTCTCGGCGAGGTTCAGGACGACTCTTTTTCCTGCAGCTTGACACCTACCAAACCATGCGCTGGCAGCCTGATCAGCGAGCCTTGAAAGTACAGTTGCATCTGCGCCAGCTGCGGTGATTGCAGTTGCCAAGGCGGTCGTCCGTGAAAGCTCTGGCCTCTGTGCTCACCGAAGACGTGGCGCCAGGCCTGCCCGCCGGCGTCGCGCACACAGACCACCTGTCCTGTTGCGCCGACGACGTAGACCATGCCGGCGCCCTTCAAGGCTTTGGGTGCCTGGAGTTCGGCGAAGCCGACACCTGCCATGTCGCATCCGTTGTCGGCTTTGGCCGACGCGGAATCCTCGGCCTGAACCGTCGATGGAGCTTGCGCAGTTGGCCCTATCGGGGCGCCCTGTGCGGCATCGATGGTCTTGACGGGCATTGCCGCGCTCTCGAGCGACGACGCTTCAAGCTTGGTGCGGTCTGATGAAAAGCCTATCACCGTCGCCCAAACACCAAGCATCACCAGGGTCAGCCCCGCCACGCCTGCCATCTTGAGCTGGCGTGGCAAGCGGGCCTTGATCTCCGATTGCGCAGGTGAGCCCAACACAGAGCGCAGCCTGTCCAATAACCAGACCTGCTGGCGGCTACCCTGATGCTTTGGCGCAGGTGCTGCGTCAGTCGCTGCCATGACCTGAGTGGGCGTCACCATCGCTTCAGGCACACTGACTTCGATCACGCTCTCAGGATCGGCGCCCAAGATCAGTGCGACCTTGCGCGCGGCTTGGCGACGAATCGATGCGTTGTAGAACGAACCGTGGCTGCCGTTTTCCAGTTGCTCTAGTTGCGAGGGGGACAGTGCTGCTCGCTTGGCCAATTCGGAAAGATCGAGTCTGGCCAGCAAACGCAACTCCCGCAAGCGGTCGCCCTTGACGTCCGCCACTTTGGGGTCATCCTGATTTGACGGGTCAAGTTCCAACATGCATCCCGCAGCATTGCTTTGAAAATTGCGATTGGTAGTTTTGTCATTTTGCCAAATTTTTTGCATTTTCGCAATCCGATACCGGATCTTTTTCTAGGCAAAGCCAAGGTTGGCGCCTCGAACTTCCAAAAAAGCAGTTGCGCTGGGTTCAAAAAATGGTGAACCTGCTGAAACAACCGATAGCGCCTGACCCGCCAAACCGGCATGCTCTGTCGGTCAAGCCATCGGCGAATCTTGGTGCGCGCTGGTGGTTCATTTTCATCTGGAGACCGAAATGAGTTTTTCTCGCAAGTTGTTCATCTGTGGCGCTACCGCCTGGTTCTCGGTGGCCTCGGCCTGGTCGCAGACCTATCCGAGCCGCAGCATCACCTTGGTCGTGCCTTTTGCTGCAGGTGGTCCGACTGACGTGGTCGCGCGCACGCTGAGCGCACCGCTGTCGCGCGCGCTCGGACAGACGGTGGTGGTGGAGAACAAGACTGGCGCCGGTGGCACTTTGGCGGCGGCCCAAGTGGCACGCGCCGCACCCGATGGCTATACCTTCCTGATCCACCACAACGGCATGGCCACAGCGCCTGCGCTCTACCGCAAGCTGAGTTACAACGCGTTGACCGATTTCGAGTATGTCAGCCAGGTGGTGGACGTTCCGATGACGCTGGTCGCACGCAAGGACTTGCCTGCAAAGACACTGCCCGAGTTGCTGGTCTACCTCAAGGCGCAAGGCGACAAGGTCAACCTCGCCCATGCCGGCTTGGGCGCGGTGTCGCATTTGTGCGGCATGGTGTTTCGACAGGCGGTCGGGGTCGAATTGACCACCGTGCCGTACCAGGGGACAGGTCCGGCGATGGCCGCGTTGTTGGGTGGTCAAGTCGACCTGATGTGCGACCAAACAACCCAGACCGTGCCGCAGATCAAGGCCGGTTCGCTGCGTTTCTACGGCGTTACCACGGCTCAGCGCATCAAGGCATTGCCCGACGCACCCACGCTGGCCGAGCAAGGACTCAAGGGTTTCGAGGTGATGGTTTGGCACGGCGTCTATGCGCCCAAGGGCACGCCCAAGGAAGCGACCGAAAAATTCAACGCCGCGCTGCGCGTGGCGCTGAAAGACCCGATGGTGGTGGCCCGGATGGCCGAACTAGGTGCCGAGATCGTGCCAGACGCCAAGCTCACGCCCGAGGGACTGCGCACCTGGCTCAAGCAGGAGACCGATCGCTGGGGACCGGTGATCAGGTCGGCGGGGGTGTACGCCGACTGAAGCCCGCGCAATCGAGCGCGTAGCGGTGACTTGCGCTGCGCGCGAAGTACAGAAAGAGTTATGGGCAAGCCACTTCGGGATTTCTACTGATTCGGGGGCTTTTCCGAAGCGCTGTTGGCTGCGATCTCGTTGGATTGCTTGGCGATGAGTTGACGACTCAAACTCTCGTACATGCCGGGATCGAGGATATTTTTCGTGACCTGTTGAGCCTTGCTGCCGTAGGGACCGCTGGCAACAATATTGGCGGCCAGCGCAGCGCCGATGCCGGGATGTTTCTTCAGTTCAGACACCGTCGCGGAATTGATGTCGATGAGCGAATTCGCGGCGTCGGGTCCTCGCATCGAGCCCTTCTCGGGCTTTCCCGCAGCGGGCTTGATGCCTTCTTGCTTGACGCCGGGTTCTCTCGTCAGCCTAAGCTCGGGAACGCCTGCGCATGGCGACCTTGCGCGAAGGCCGCGATGGACAGCAATTCTGCGGCGCTCACCATGCGCTGAGCGCCGCGGCCGTGAATCCTGATCTGAACCATGACCCTCGCCCCTGCGGCAGCTTGCACCGGGATCAAGCTCGGTGGCCCTGGCGCCGCCAGGCTTGAGTCAGGTCAAACTGCGGCCGGGTCGTTCGCCGACCCGCACCGCCAAGCCTCACCGATTAAAGCGCAGCGTCTTTCAGCTTCTTCAGCGCGCGCGTCTTGATCTTGGTCGACGCGGGCTTGGCGGCGAAGGTTCTCAAAGCGCCGCTGAACGGGTCCTTGCCGAGGCGTTTCTTCTTGGATGGGACATGGTGCGCGCTGATCTTGAGCAGCCCTGGCAGCGTGAACGCGCCCAGACCTTTCTTGTGCACCGACGCCAGCACGGTGGCTTCGAGTGCGGCGAGCACGGCTTTGGTGGCCTTGGCATCGACCCCGGATTGCTCGGCCAGGTGCGCGTTGAGCGATGTCTTCGTGAAAGCGGTCTTGATTGGCTTCAACGCGGTCACGGGCTTGGCTGCCACGGTCTTGGCTGTTGCTGCCGTCTTCACAGGCGCTGCTTTCTTGACGACTGACTTGGCAACCGTCTTGGCGGGCGCTTTGGCAACTGCTTTGGCTGCGGGCTTGAGCGCCGGCTTGGCCGCGGCCTTGACAGGCGCCTTGGCCAGCAGGGTCACCGTTTTCTTCGCGGGTACTCGGGGCGCTTTTTTGGCAGGGGCAGCGGGTGTTGTCTTCTTTGTGGTTGCCATGGGATTTCCCGTGTTGTGTTCAAGGCGTTGCCGCGGCTGCGACAACCGGGGTCAATTCTAGAGGCCTAGCCTGGCGGCCCGCGCCGTCATCAGCCACTCGGCGCAAGACGCTGGCGCGCGCCGGGCCTACGCTGCGCCTCACTCCGTAGTTCACTGCATCCCATGGCCCACATCGAATCGACCTTGTCCCTCGGCGGCCAGGCTTACCGCGCCAACCGCGAGCACATGCTCGCGCTGATCGACCGCGTTCGCGAGTACGAACGGCGCACGCTGGCCAAGTCGGCCGCCTCACGTGAGCGTTTCGAGAAGCGTCAGCAAGCGAGCGCCTGTCGCTGCTGCTCGACCCGGGCGCGCCGTTCCTGGAGTTGTGTTCGCTGGCGGGCTTGGGTCTCGACACGCCAGATCTCGACAAGAGCGTGCCTGGCGGCGGTGTGATCGCCGGCATCGGCTTCGTCTCGGGTCGGCGCTGCATGGTGATGGCGTCGGACTCGGGCATAGACGCCGGCGCGATGCAACCCATGGGGCTGGACAAAGTGCTGAGGGTGCAGGAACTGGCGCTGGAGAACAAGCTGCCATTCGTGCAACTGGTCGAGAGCGCGGGTGCCAACCTGATGGCCTATCGGGTCGAGGATTTCATTCGCGGTGGCAATTCGTTTCGCAACCTCGCGTTGATGTCGGCCGCGGGTCAGCCGGTGGTCACGGTCACACATGGTTCTTCAACCGCTGGCGGTGCTTACCAGACCGGGCTGTCGGACTACATCATCTTGGTGCGCGGGCGCTCACGCGCCTTCTTGGCAGGCCCGCCGCTGCTGATGGCCGCCACTGGCGAGGTCGCCACCGAGGAAGAGCTGGGGGGTGCTGAGATGCACACCAGCGTGTCAGGGCTGGGCGACTACTTGGCCGAGGACGACCCCGACGGCTTGCGCATCGCGCGCGAAATCATGGCCCAGATCGATTGGGACTTGAACACGCCAGTGCCGCCGGTGCGCGCTTTCAAGCCGCCGCGCTTCGATGCTGAAGAATTGCTCGCGGTGATGCCAATGGACCACAAGCGCCCGGTCGACATGCGGCAAGTGATCGCCCGCATCGCCGACGACTCCGACTTTCTCGAATTTGGCCAGAACTACGGTGCGGCCACGGTCTGCGGTCATTTCAAGATCGAGGGCTGGCCAGTCGGCGTGATCACCAACAACGGGCCGATCGACCCCGACGGCGCTGCCAAGGCCACCCACTTCATTCAGGCCTGCTGCCAGAGTCGAACGCCCATCATCTACCTCAACAACACGACAGGCTTCATGGTCGGCAAGGCCTACGAGGAGGCCGGCATCATCAAGCACGGCTCGAAGATGATCCAGGCCGTGACCAACGCGACGGTGCCGCAGATCACGATCTACTGCGGCGCTTCATTCGGTGCCGGCAATTACGGCATGTGCGGTCGCGGTTTCCATCCGCGGTTTTGCTTTTCCTGGCCCAATGCCAAGACTGCGGTGATGGGCGGCGAGCAGGCCGCAGGCACGATGGTCATCGTCACCGAGGCGGCAATGCGGCGCAAGACCGGTGAGGTCGACCAGGCCAAGCTCGATGCGATGCGCGAGGCCATCATCGAGCGCTTCGATCGCCAGATGAGCGTGTTCACGACCAGCGCACAGTTGCTAGACGACGGCGTGATCGATCCGCGCGACACCCGGGCGGTGCTGTCCAAAGTGTTGGCAGTGTGCCGCGAGGCCGATGCGCGCGAGCCCCAGAAGATGCAGTTCGCCGTCGCCCGGCCTTGAGACCCACAGAGAAGCCTGCCCCATGACAAGCCCCTTCACGAAGATCCTGATCGCCAACCGTGGCGAGATCGCACTGCGCGTGATGCGCAGCGCCCGCGCGCTGGGCTACCGAACCGTAGCGGTCTACTCCAGCGCCGACGCCGACGCCCGTCATGTGCGCGAGGCCGACCAGGCGCTGTGCATAGGCGGGCCACTGCCGGCCCAGTCTTACCTCAACATCCCGGCGCTGATCGAGGCCGCGAAGAAGAGCGGGGCCGATGCGGTCCACCCCGGCTATGGTTTCCTGGCCGAAAATGCGGCCTTCGCAGCGGCCTGCCGCGACGCCGGTCTGGTCTTCATCGGACCGTCTCCCGAGGCCATCCTGGCGATGGGCCACAAAGCCGGCGCCAAGCGCTTGATGATGGATGCCGGCGTGCCCTGCATCCCTGGATACCAGGGCGAAGACCAGCGCACCGAGCGCCTGCAAGCCGAGGCCACTCGAATCGGCTACCCAGTGATGATCAAAGCCACCGCCGGCGGCGGCGGGCGCGGTATGCGACTGGTGGCCACGGCCGGCGAATTCGCCGACTTGTTACGCAGCGCGCAGTCTGAGGCCTTGAATGCGTTCGGCGACGCCGAGGTGATCCTGGAGCGGGCGATCGTCGAGCCGCGCCATATCGAGATCCAGGTCTTTGCTGACCGCCATGGCCATGCGATCCACCTCGGCGAACGCGACTGCTCGGTGCAACGCCGGCACCAGAAGTTGATCGAGGAAGCGCCGTCTCCCGCGGTCAACGCCGACCTGCGTTCGCGCATGGGCGCGACAGCAGTCGCTGCGGTCAAGGCCATCGCTTACGAAGGCGCGGGCACGCTCGAGTTCTTGCTCGACGCCCAGGGCCAGTACTACTTCATGGAGATGAACACCCGACTCCAGGTCGAGCATCCGGTGACCGAGGCGATCACCGGGCTGGACCTGGTCGAGCTGCAGCTTCGGGTGGCTGCGGGCGAGCCGCTGGCGTTGACGCAAGACCAGGTGCACTTCTCAGGCCATGCGATCGAGGTCAGGTTGTGCGCCGAGGATGCCGACCGCGGCTTCATGCCACAGAGCGGCACGGTCGCGCTGTGGCAGATGCCTGAAGCTGGCCCTGGCGCGCTGCGTGTCGAGCATGCGCTGGCCAGCGGCGCCGAGATCCCGCCTTACTACGACTCGATGATCGCCAAGTTCATCAGCCACGGCAGCCACCGCGAGGACGCGCGGCGGCGCTTGATCGCTGGCTTGGAGGACGCGGTGGCGCTGGGCGTGACGACCAACCAGGTGTTCCTGACGCGCTGTCTGGCGCATCCGGTGTTTGCCGCCGGTGGCGCGACCACGGCCTTCATCGCGCAGCAACAGGCCGAACTGCTGCAAGCCGATGTGCCAGCCTTGCAGCGCGCCAGCGCATTGGCTGCGCTGTTGTTGTTCGAGACCAATGGCGGCTTGCGCTCGGCTGCCGAGCACCGTCGGCTGACCCACACGCTGCCGATCAAACTGCGCTTCGACATCAACGGTGGTGCTTGCAGCGTCTCACTGACACAGCGCGCCGCGCACAGCTTCGAAATCCAGGTCGAGAGCCAGGTCGGCGGCCAGGCCTTCGAGCTGGTGCTGGTCTCGATCGCCGAAGGCGAGATCCGCTACGCCTGCGATGGTCTGGTCGAGCGCGCCGTCTACCGGCGCGACGGCCACAGCCTGTTGCTGCACCAAGGCGGGCGCCCCTACCGGATAGACGACCGCACCCGCAGCGCCTCGGCCAGGCAAGGCCAGGCGGCGGGCGGCGACGGCAAGCTTCGCTCGTCGATGAACGGCCGCGTCGTCGCGGTGGCGGTGGCGGTGGGTGAGCGTGTGATCGCCGGCCAGGCGCTCGTCACGCTCGAGGCGATGAAGATGGAGCATGTCCATGCCGCGCCGCTGGCCGGCCTGGTGATCGCGCTGCACGTGGCCACCGGCGAGCAGGTGCCGGCGAACCGGGTGCTGGTCGAGATTGAAGCGGATTCCCCGCTGCTAGCCTGATCTCTCGCCTGCGGTCAAAATCCGCTCGGCATCATTGCCCACACAACAGGAGAAACAATGGACTTCCAGCACAGATCATGGGCCGGGTGCTGTGGGCGCCCGAAGTCTTCAACTGTTCGGCGCCCGATGCCGGCAACATGGAGGTGCTGGCGCAGTACGGCACGCCGGCCCAGCAACGCGATTGGCTGGTGCCGCTGCTGGCCGGCGAGATCCGCTCGGCTTTCGCGATGACCGAGCCTGCTGTGGCGTCCAGCGACGCAACCAACATCCAGACCACGATCCGCCGCGACGGCGACGACTACGTGATCGACGGCCGCAAGTGGTACACCTCGGGCGCGATGAACGAGAGCTGCCAGCTGTTGATCGTGATGGGCAAGACCGACCCTGACAACCCCGACCGTCACCGCCAGCAGTCGATGATCCTGGTGCCGCGGCATGCGCCCGGCGTGCAGGTGCTGCGCGACATGGCGGTCTTCGGCTTCGACGATGGCCCTGGCGGCCACCCCGAGTTGGTGTTCAACTCGGTGCGGGTGCCCGCGAGCAACATCTTGCTCGGCGAGGGCCGGGGCTTTGAGATCGCCCAGGGGCGGCTGGGGCCGGGACGCATCCACCACTGCATGCGATTGATCGGCTGTGCCCAGCGTGCGCTGGAGCTGATGTGCAAACGTGCGACCAGCCGGGTTGCTTTTGGTCGGTCGCTGGCCGAGCAGGGCTCGGTGCGCGAGGACATCGCACACTCTTTCTGCGAGATCGCCCAGGCCCGCTTGCTGACGCTGCAAGCCGCCGACAAGATGGACCGCGAAGGCAACAAGTCAGCGCGTGACCTGATCGCTGCGGCCAAGATCGTTGTCCCCAGCATGGCCGCGCGGGTGATCGACCGCGCGATCCAGATCCACGGTGCGGCAGGCGTCTCACAAGACACCTTTCTGGCCGAGGCCTACACCTATGCGCGCTTCATCCGCATCGGCGACGGCCCCGACCAGGTTCACCTGTCGGCGCTTGGCAAGCAACAACTGGGGCTGCACGGCGCCTCGGCATGAGAAACAACAACCCGTGAAAAACCTCGATATCCAAGGAGAAACGATATGAAAGCCCTGCTCTGCAAGAAACATGGTCCACCCGAATCGCTGGTGCTCGAGGAGGTGCCCGATCTGGTGCCTGGTCCGGGCGAAGTGGTGATCGCTGTGCACGCCGCAGCGGCCAACTTTCCCGACACGCTGATCATCGAAAACAAGTACCAGTTCAAGCCGCCGCTGCCGTTTTCTCCCGGCGGCGAGGTCGCGGGAACGATCGTCGCGGTGGGCGAGGGCGTGGTCGATCATGCGGTGGGCGACCCGGTGATCGGCTCTTGCGGCTGGGGCGGGTTTGCCGAGCAGGTGAAGGTGCCCGTGCGCAAGCTGCAGCGCCTGCCTGCTGGCGTTGCGATGGATCTGGCGGCCTCGCTGATCATGACCTATGGCACGACGCATTACGCGCTGACCGACCGCGCCCAGTTGCAGCCCGGCGAAACCCTGCTGGTGCTGGGTGCTGCAGGCGGCACAGGCTTGTCGGCGATCGAGCTTGGCAAGCTGGCCGGCGCGCGCGTGATCGCCGCCGCCTCCAGCGACGAGCGGCTCGCGCTGTGCAAGCGCCTGGGGCGGTGCGCAGCATGGCCTGGAAGGGCCGGCTGCTGGTGATTGGTTTCACCACCGGTGAGATCCCGAAGATCGCGCTCAACCTGACGCTGCTCAAGGGTTGCTCGCTCGTCGGCGTTTTCTACGGTGCATTTGCCGAGAAAGAGCCCGCGCGCCACCGGGTGCTGATGGACGAACTGCTGGGCTGGCTGGGATCGGGTCGGATCCGGCCTGCCGTGACCGCGCATTACCCGCTCGAGCAAGCCAGCCTGGCTTTGCGCGAGCTCGCCGACCGTCGTGCCACCGGCAAGATCGTCATCACCACTGCGTTGGGCCGCGCTGCGGGTTGATGCGCTGCCGGTTAATGCGCTGAGCGCGCCGCCGGCCAGACCGGCGGCGCGACTGACAGCAAGAAGAACTCACAGAAAGTCGACATGACTGCATCCCGTCCCGCGGCCTCGCCCGTCAGTTTCGAGCGCCACGGCGCGATCGGCGTGCTACGCGTCGCCAACCCGCCGGTCAACGCGCTGTCGCCGGCCACGGTCGCCGGGCTGATCACCGGCCTGGCGGCTTTCGAGGCCGACGCTTCGCTGCTGGCCTTGGTCGTGCATGCCGAGGGCCGAACTTTCGTCGCCGGTGGCGACATCGCCAGTTTCGATCTGCCCGATTTCTCTGCCACGCCGTACAACAGCTTCTTGGCACGCCTCGAAGCCGGCCATCGGCCGGTGGTCGCGCTGTTGCACGGCACGCCGCTGGGCGGCGGGCTGGAGCTGGCGATGGCCTGCCACCGTCGACTGGCGCTGGCCAGTACACGCCTCGGCCTGCCCGAGGTCAAGCTCGGCCTGATCCCGGGGTCCTTGGGCACGCAGCGCCTGCCGCGCTTGGTCGGCGCTGCGCTCGCGCTGGACTTGATGCAGAGCGGCCGGATGATCTCAGCACCTGATGCGCTCGTTGCCGGGCTGGTCGATGCCTTGATCGAGCCTGCACCGGCCGCCAGCGTTGACGAAGGCCTGCTGCAAGCCGGTTTGACGGCGGTGCGGGCCATGCTGGCGGCGCCCGGAGGCGTCGCACTGCGGCGCAGCAGCGAGCAGGTGGCGCCCGGCACAGTATCGGCCGATTTCTTCGCCAAAGCCCATGCCGCAGCGGCTGGCAAGCCACAGTACCCTGCGCTGGCCGGCCTGGTGCGCTGCGCCGAGGCGGCAGTGACGCTGTCTTTTGCCGCTGGCGAGGCGGTTGAGGCCGGAGTTTTCGCCCAGGTGCTGGCGTCGCCGGCCTCGGCCGCGATGCGTCACTTGTTTTTTGCCGAACGCGAAGCTGGCAAGATCCCGGGACTGGCCAAGGATTTGGCGCTGCGAACGATTGCCCGGGTCGGCATCGTCGGCGCGGGCACCATGGGCGGCGGCATCGCGATGAACTTTGCCAACGTCGGCTTGCCGGTCGTGCTGGTCGAAGCCAGCGCCGAGGCGCTGGCGCGTGGCCTGGGCTTGGTTCGCGCCAACTACGAGGCAACGGCTGCCAAGGGCAGGCTCAGCAGCGCTCAGGTCGAGCAGCGCATGTCACTGCTGCAGGGTTCAACCGATTTCGAACAGCTCGCCGACTGCGACCTCGTGATCGAGGCCGTCTTCGAGGACATGGCGCTGAAAAAAGTAGTCGCTGCGCGCCTGGGTCGGATCTGCAAACCGGGCGC
>RGQD01000097.1 GCA_010030205.1 Betaproteobacteria bacterium | reverse complement strand
GACGCCAAGTCCTTGGCCCGGCCGCCCGCCTTGCCAGCCGCTGGTCCGGCCGTCAGCGACCCAAGCCTGGACGCCAAGCCCGCGCGCCAGCGCCCGAGCGCCGCCGACGACCACCGCTTCATCCGCGTCCATGCCGACCGGCTCGACGCGGTGATCAACCTGCTCGGCGAGCTGGTGATCACCGGCGCCGGCGCACAGTTGTTGGCGCGCCAGACCAAGCAACGCGCGCTGGTCGAAGCCAACACCCAGATCGGCAGGCTGATCGAGGAGATCCGAAACGGCACGCTGCAGCTGCGCATGGTGCCGATCGGCGAGACCTTCTCGCGGCTGCGCCGCGTCGTGCGCGACACCGCGTCCGAGCTGGGCAAAGAGGTTGCGCTGGAGATCCAGGGCGGCGAGACCGAGCTCGACAAATCGGTGGTCGAGCGCATCGCCGACCCGCTGATGCACCTGGTGCGCAACGCACTGGACCACGGCCTGGAGACACCCGCGCAGCGCCATAGCTCGGGCAAGGCGGCGCAGGGTAGGCTGACGCTGTCGGCCTGCCATGAGTCGGGCAGCATCCTGATCCGCATCGGCGACGACGGCCGCGGCATCAACCGTGACAAGGTGCTGCAACGCGCCTGGGACAGCGGCCTGGTTGAGCGCGGCAGCACGCCGTCCGACGCCGAGATCGTCAAGCTGATCTTCGAGCCCGGTTTTTCCACCGCCAGCCAAGTCACCCAGCTCAGCGGCCGCGGCGTCGGCATGGACGTGGTGCGCCGCAACATCGAGGCTTTGCGCGGCACCGTCACGGTGGCGAGCGATCCCGGCCAAGGCACCCAGATCGAGATCCGGATGCCGCTGACGCTGGCGATCATCGACGGCTTCTTGGTCGGTGTCGGTCCATCGAAATTCGTCTTCCCCCTCGACGCGGTGGTCGAGGTGATCGAGCGCGGACCCGCCGCGATGGGCAGCGCGCAGGGCCAGGACGATGGACCCGACCTGCGTGGCCGCGGCGTCGTCGAACTGCGCGGCCAGGTGCTGCCGGTGTTGGACTTGCGCCGACTCTACGGGCTCGATTCGCCCGACCCCGAGCGCAGCAGCGTGGTTGTGATCCGCGCCGGCAGCAGCCGCTACGGCGTGATCGTCGACCAGCTGCTGGGCCAGCACCAAACCGTGATCAAGCCGCTGGGTCGGATGCTGAGCAGCCTGCGCGGCATGTCGGGCTCGTCGATCCTGGGCAACGGCGAGGTCGCTTTGATCTTCGACGTCGTCTCGCTCAGCCAACTCGCATCGCAACAGCCCACCACACCCGGCCGCCACACGCCGAACCCGCAAAACACCGTGCAATCCCCTCCCCCACGCCGCCTCGAAACCCCCCAAACGTCCATGGAAGGACAAGCCTGATGAACCAACCAACCCCCTCCTGGATCGCCCGCCTGCTGGCTGGCGCCGAACTGCAGCAGTCCAGCGTCGAACTCGAACGCGTGCTCGACCAGGCACAGCAGCAAGCCACCGCACGCGCTGCGGCCGAGGCTGCGCATGCCGACGCCCAGGCCACGCTGGCCCAGGTCAAGGCCAGGCTAGACGCGGTCGAGGCCGAGCTGCGAGTGCGCACCGACATCATGAATGTCACGAGCATCGTCTCCGAGGCCGACAAGAAAGGCGACATCCTCAGCGTCAATGACAAGTTCGTCGAAATCTCCAAGTACAACCGCAGTGAGCTCATCGGTGCGCCGCACAACACCACGCGCCACCCCGACATGCCCAAGGAGGTCTTCAAGCAGCTGTGGGGAACGATAGGCCGCGGCGACATCTTCCGCGGTGTGATCAAGAACCGCGCCAAGGACGGCACGCCTTATTACGTCGACGCGGTGGTCGCGCCCATCCTGGGCGAGAACGGCAAACCGATGAAATACCTGGGGGTTCGCTACGACATCACCGCAGCCGAGATCGAGCGCCAGAACGCGCGCGGCATCCTCGCGGCGGTCGACGCCAGCTACGCCTACATAGAGTTCGACCTCGGCGGCCATGTGCTCAGCGCCAACAAGAACTTCCTGCAGGCCCTGGGCTACCAGGCCGACGAGATCATCGGCAAGCACCACCGCATGTTCGTCGACCCCGCTGCCTCGATGGGGTCGGCTTATGCCCAGTTCTGGCGCGACTTGAACGACGGCAAGGCCCAGATCGATGTCTTCAAACGCATCAGCAAGGCCGGCAAAGAGGTCTGGATCCAGGCCGTCTACGCGCCGGTCAAGGACGAGATGGGCCGCGTCTTCAAGGTCGTGAAGATCGCCACCGATGTCACCGCGCAGGTCAACGCCAACAACATGCTGGCGCAGGCGGTGGAGCAAGCCCAGCAAGTCACCACCGCAGCGCGCAAAGGTGACCTGAGCCAGCGCATCCCGCTCGAGGGCAAGAGCGGCCCGATCCAGCTGCTGTGCGACGGTGTCAACGCGCTGCTCGAGACCACCTCGGTGATCTTTGCCGACGTCGGCCGGGTCTTCGGCGCACTGTCGGCCGGCGACCTGAGCCAGCGCATCAACGCCGACTACGCCGGCATCTTCGGCCGCGTCAAGGACGACGCCAACGCCACCAGCGAGAAGCTCTCGGCGATCATCGAGGACGTCGGCCGGGTGTTCTCGGGCCTGGCCGAAGGCGACCTGACGCAGCGCATCACGCGCCACGCCGAAGGCCATTTCGACCAGGTCAAGAACGACGCCAACACCACCAGCGAAAAGCTGAGCGCGATCATCGAGGAGGTGCGCGCCGCGGCCGACGCGCTGACTGGCGCGGCCAACCAGGTCAGCGCCACCGCGCAAAGCCTGTCGCAGTCGGCCAGCGAGCAGGCCAGCTCGGTCGAGGAGACCACCGCGTCGATCGACCTGATGTCGGCGTCGATCTCGCAGAACAGCGACAACGCCCGCGTCACCGACGGCATGGCGACCAAGGCCAGCAAGGAGGCCGGCGAAGGCGGGTCGGCGGTGACGCAGACGGTGACGGCGATGAAGCAGATCGCCGCCAAGATCTCCATCGTCGACGACATCGCCTACCAGACCAACCTGCTCGCGCTGAACGCCGCGATCGAGGCCGCGCGCGCCGGCGAGCACGGCAAGGGCTTTGCGGTGGTCGCTGCCGAGGTGCGCAAGCTGGCCGAGCGCAGCCAGGAGGCGGCGCACCGCGTCAGCCGAACAGAGCCAGTCGGTGACGCAGATCGGCGGTGCGATGGGCCAGCTCAGCAAGGCAACACAGCAAAACGCCTCGGCCTCCGAGGAGTTGGCGGCCACCTCCGAGGAGCTCTCGGGCCAGGCCGAGCAGTTGCAGCAGGCGGTGGCGTTCTTCCAACTCGGCAACGAGCCGGCGGCCGCACGCAAGACCAAGCCAGCAGCCACCGAAAACAGCGCCAAGCGCAGGTCAGCACCCACGTTGCGCGTGGCGGCTACCGCGCCCAGCCCGGCACGGGCGGCCGGCGGCGGCAACTTCAGGCCGTATTGATGCCGTCGAACGAAGCTAACGCGATCAGCTGCCAGGAGCGACGATGAACCACCCACCCCACGACACGGCCAGCGGCGAACCCAGCGGCCAGTACCTGACCTTCGCGCTGGGCGACGAGGTCTTCGCCACCGACATCCGCACGGTGCGCGAAATCATCCAGCACGGCGCGATGACCAGCGTGCCGCTGATGCCGCATTTCGTGCGCGGCGTGATCAACCTGCGCGGTGCGGTGGTACCGGTGATCGACCTGCACGCCCGCTTCGGCCGCGCGCCGGCGCGCATCGGCAAGAAGAGCTGCATCGTGATCTTCGACGCGCTGCGCGACGGCGAGCGGGTCGAGCTCGGGTTGCTGGTCGACTCGGTCAGCGCGGTGATCGAGATCGCCGCCGCGTCAATCGAGCCGCCGCCCCAATTCGGCGCCACGGTGCGGCGCGACTTCATCTGCGGCATGGGCAAGGTCGGCCCGCGCTTCGTGATCATCCTGGCGCCCGACAAAGCATTCGACGTCGACGAGATGGCCCAACTCTGCGCTTCGGCGCAGGATGCGGTGGCAGCATAAGACGCTCATTTTGATCAATAGTTTTTGCACAAACTTGCGGAACCCATATGCAAACCCTCAGGGACGACACCTTCCAGGCCATCACCTCGCTGATGCACCAGCAAGTCGGGCTGCACTTCACCGACAGCAAGAAACCACTGGTCTCTTCGAGGCTGGCGCCCAGGATGCAGCACTTGGGCGTCTCGAGCTTCGAGGACTATGTCAACATGATCACGGAGCCGGTCGAAGGCGGCGACGGCGACAACGGCAGCGAGTTGCAGGTCGCGATCGATCTGCTGACGACCAACGAGACTTACTTCTTCCGCGAGCCCGCACATTACGAGCTGATCGAGGCCGAGCTCAAGCGCGACAAGCCCAAGAAGCTGTCGGTGTGGAGTGCGGCGGCATCCTACGGCGACGAGGCCTACAGCCTGGCAATGCTGCTGGCCGACCTGCAGCAGCAGGGTCGGATCGGCGACAACTGGTCGCTGGTGGGCACCGACATCAGCGACCGAGTGCTGCGCAGCGCGGTCGAAGCGGTCTACCCGCTGGACCGTTTGCGCGCCGTTACGCCAGAGCGGCTGCGCCGCTATTGCTGGCATGGCGAAGGCGGCTCAGATGGTCTGGTTCAGATCGCGCCAAAGCTGCGCGAACGGGTGCGTTTCGGTCGACTCAACCTGTGCCATCCGATCGAGGACCTGGGGCCTTTCGACATCGTATTGCTGCGCAATGTGCTGATCTATTTCGACGCCGCCACCAAACGCGAGGTGGTCGACCGGGTGCTGACACAGCTCAAGCCCGGCGGGCTGTTCTTCATCGGCACCGCCGAAGGCCGGGTGGCTTGCAACACGTCGCTGCAGTCGCTGGCGCCAGGGGCTTTCCGCAAGCTCGCGGCGTGAGCCAGCGCACGGTGTCCGGGCAAGCCGCATCGGCCAGACCGGTGGCGCTGTGCGCCGAGTCGCCAGGCCAGGTGCTGCACCCCGGCGACGTGGTGTGCGCCGGATGCGGCGAGCGACTGCAGACCTTGCTGGGTTCCTGCGTCGCGATCATTTTGACCGACCCGCGGCGCACGGTCGCAGCGATGTGCCATGTCGTGCACGCCGGTCAGCCGAACCAGCACAGCGCGCACGACAGCGCCTACGGCGAGGTGGCGCTGGCCGCGATGGCCAGGCTGCTGCGTTCGCGCGGCATCACGCCCGGCCTGTGCGAAGCCTATGTGATGGGCGGCGGCAACATGTTTCCGCAGCAGTTCAACCTCACCCATGTCGGCCTGCACAACGCACGCTGGGCGCTGGCCGCGTTGGCGCGTGATGGTCAGCGGGTGGTGCTGGCCGACCTGGGCGGCGCAGCCTACCGACGCGTCGGCTGGACCGTTGGGCCGGGCGCGCCCGAGGTCACTGCGGTGCCGGTATGAGCTGCACCACCATGGTTTGAAGCCTAGAGGCGCGAAATTTCAGGAGCAAGCATGACCATCAAGGTGTATCTGGTCGACGACTCGGCCGTGGTGCGGCAGACGCTGATGCACCTGCTGGCTGGCGAACCCGAGATCGAACTGGTCGGCAGCGCGCCCAACCCACTGATCGCCGGCCCGGTGATCCGCAAAAACCGACCCGACGTGCTGCTGCTCGACATCGAGATGCCGGGCATGGATGGGCTGACGTTTCTGCGCCAGTTGATGCAGGAGCAGCCGATCGCCACGGTGATCTGCTCGACACTGAGCACCCATGGCAGCAAGGTCGCGCTCGAGGCGCTGGCAGCAGGTGCGGTGGCGGTGCTGGCCAAGCCGCGACTCGGGCTCAAGCAGTATTTGGAAGACTCGCGGCGCGAGTTGGTGACCACGCTCAAGGCAGCCGCCAGGGCAAGGCCGCGCGCTACTGCGCCATCGACAGCGCCATCGACAGCGCCACGCTTGGACCACGCTCGATCGGCGCTGGCCGGCGTTCACGCTTTGGCGGTCAACAAGCCGGTGGTGATCGGCAGCTCGACCGGCGGCACCCAGGCGCTCGAGCTGGTGTTGACCGCGCTGCCGGTCGACGCGCCCGGCATTGCGATCACCCAGCACATGCCCGAGAAGTTCACCGCGATGTATGCCCAGCGGCTGGACGGCCTGTGCGCGATCAATGTCCGGGAAGCCCGCGACGGCGACCGACTCGAGCGCGGTGTCGCGCTGATCGCACCGGGCGGACGCCACTTGCAGCTGCGCAAGGCCGGCGGCCAATACTTCGCGCAGGTGGTCGACGGCCCGCCGGTCAACCGCCACAAGCCTTCGGTCGATGTGCTGTTCCGATCGGCAGCCGATTGCGCAGGTCGCGACCTGCTGGCGATCTTGCTGACCGGCATGGGCGACGATGGCGCCCGCGGCATGAAGCAGCTGCACGACCTGGGCGCACGGACCATCGCGCAGGACGAGGCCAGCTGCGTCGTCTTCGGCATGCCCAAGGAAGCGATCGCGCTGGGCGCGGTCGACGAGGTGATGCCCATCGGTCAAGTGGCCAGAGCGATACTGGCTTTCGACGCGCGAGGCTAAGCGGTCACAGCCTCAGCCCGAGGCGATGCACCAGGCTTCGATCTCTCGGATCGACACCGCGACCCGTCCTGGGCCCTGCGCTGTTGCAAATGGCGCTGCGGTGGCAGCCTGGGGCTGGCGCCTCTACTTCTTGGGCACAGGTTTTTCCCGCAGCAGTCTCACGAGATTTCTCATGACATTGCGGGTGATACTCGGACTCACCCTGAGCACGGTCTCGAAATCTTTTCCAGACAAACGCATCAATTTGCAGTCGGTGTTCGCGCCGGCGCTCGCTGAACGCGGCAAGCCGTCGATCAGGCCGAATTCACCGAAAAACCCACCAGCCGGCACCGTGGCGAGAATGGTCGGGTAGGTCAAACCCTCTTTGAATATCTTGACCGAGCCCTCGATAATCAGATATAAGTGATCGGCTGGATCATCTTCCCTGAAAATTCTTTCACCACGTGAATACCCCACCTGATGCATGCAACCCATCAATGTCAAAGTGTCTTCGTGGGTCAGGTCGGCAAAGAACGGGATTTTATTCAGCATCAAAGGCGCCATAATTTTCAATCTCTCTCGCTGATCAACAAAAGTATCAACTCAACATTGAGCACCGCTTGCCTCTGACCTGAGCTGAGCGCTCGGACCGCAGATATTGGCAGTCTGGCGTCAAAACCGCCAATATTGCTGTCAGTAGTCTCCCGCTTCACATTGGGCGATCGTCGCTTGCAAGGATTCGCCCCAGCGCCGGCCGACAGCATGCGCATCCAGTGCCTCGAGTCCGACCTGCACCAGCGGATCGACCACATTGCTGTAGAAGTGAGGAAACTGCTGGATCAAGTCGACATGGCTCTTGAGTCCGCTGGACTGGGCCGTGCCGCACTCCAGGAATTCGGCATAGAGCGCCGGCAGCTTCTGCAGATAGGCTGGGTCCGCAAGTTGCCCTATCAGATCGGCCGCGCGCGTCAGGTCTTGCCATTGCAGGCGGCTGCGCGCGCGGCTTCGAACCTGCTCGGGCACCGGAAAGCGCGTGTTCTCGATGTTGAACGCGAGCATCTCGACGTCGATCAAGGGGGTGTGGGCGAACAACTGGCGGACAAAAGCCACCCCACGATCGACATGGAAAGGCGTCAGGAAGGCATCGGTCGCCCCGGCTGGAAGCTGCCGCCAGCCGCCCAAGCCATCGGCCACTCGCGAACCGATGGTGTCGCCAGGCAGCAAAGACTTGACATAACCGACGTCGTGGAACAACAGGGAAACAATGTAGTGGACCCAGTCGTGCGCCGAGATCGGGTCACCGAGTGCTTGCTTGCCGCTGAGGATCTGCTGGCCCACCAGGCACACCAGCAAGGTGTGCTCGCAGTTGTGGTAAGGCGCATCGGTGCGCGCGATGTTCGTGATCGCGGTGTCGACCGCCTCGAGCATCAGTTGCAGTCGCGCCGGCTCTTGGTCACCGAACGTGGCTTCAAAATGCTCCCTCAGCAGGGCCTGAAGGCGACCGACCAGCGCAGCGGTGTCGACGGGCTTCTTGGCCGTACCGGCTGAGTCAATTCGCGGCAAGTCCATCTCCACGCTGTCGGACCAGGGATCGAATCGCAGCGGCTGGGCGCCGACGGCGCCCTCAGCCATCGGCGCTGGTGAGGCCTTGGCGCTGCGCAACTTCTTGACCACATCGTCCTTCATCGTCGCCATGGGTTCATGGCCAAAACCTGAGCGTTCGACCGCGGGGCACACCGACCCCGGAAGGACTTCAGTCCGTCCAGGGGTGCCTGTCGATCCACGCTGATCCTGATGCACACAAACAGCCCCTAGTCCGCTTTGATGACTTTGATCGATTATCACGTATTTCCGAAGCGCCGCCAACGCTTTCGGGAAGACTTGGCGTCCGGCTGCCCCGGTGCAAGGCCGTTCTGGCAGCGTCGTCCAGCCGACCGGCACGCCAATGGCCTCAATTCATTCAAGCCACAGGTGCTTGCCAGTTAGATTCCCCGTCACCGATAGTTCGGGCACTCAAATAATATCGGCAAAGTTGACTGTCAAATCAATATAAATTAATTTAATTCAACACCAAAATCACGCTCAAGCGCCACCGCAACCTCGCTTGAATTGCGCTGCACAGACCACCGCGATGGTTTTGCAAGCCTTCGCTGTGCGCTGCAAAGGCAGGCACTCGCAATGCTACAATTGAAGCCACCAGCCTGATGGAGAAAGCCTTGACTTCGTTGACATCGCTGTTGGCACAAACCGAAGAGTTGCAGCGGCGCATTGCCGACCTGCAACGCCAGAGTAGGTCAGGCGCAATTGCCCATGTCAAGACCATGATGGCCGAGCACAAACTCAGTATTGCCGACATCGAAGCGAAAGACCGGGCGAGCGCACGACAACTTGCGCTGAAAACAGTTGTTTCAGGTGGCGCAAGATTGCCGAAATCAGCATTTCAGCGGATAGACGTCGACATTCGCTGAGATCGACAGCAGCACCGAGCGCTCAGCCGGCCGGCGCGACCCAGGCACTCAACCCAAGCGGTGCCTATCACGCAGGATCTGCGTCGCTCGGGCCAGCGCAGCGGGCTTGAGCATGCTTCTGGTTGCAAGCGCCCACGCCGAGGCGCAAATGCTCTGGCAGCGCTCTGTGAAGCCCCAACTCGCCCCTGTAAATTGCCGCTCAATTCAGCGTACCCAGCGACGAGCATCTTTGAGCAGCAGCAGCAGTTGCGGCTCAGGCAACGGCGATGCGATGAACCCGAACCGGGTATAGAACCGCGCCGCTGCTTCATCGATGGGGTGCGTCAGCATGGCTCGAATGCCGGCCTGCTCTGCAATTAGCATCGTGCGGCGGATCGCATCCTGCAGCATGCCAAAGCCTATGCCTCGACCCTGATCCTGCGTCGACACCGCCAACCGCGCCAGGATCACCACCGGCAACGGATACTGCCCCATCCCCTTGCGGATGCGCTCCGGTGCTTCCAGCGTATCGACCTGACCCACGGTCAGGCTGAAGTAGCCCGCCACACGGCCATCGTCCTCGGCAACAACGAAGGTCTTGGCCGAGACACTGCCCTGCGCCTGGCGAGCGTGGCGCAAGAGCCAGTCGCTCAGCGCGGGCTTGCCGCAGTCAAAGCCTTCCAGCCGATGCTGCGCGGCCAGAGGCTCCGGTGCGCGCAAGGTCACTTCCCGTCCCAAGGCGCCTGGCGGGCAAACAACTCGGCCAAGCCGTCGTTGGACTGTTCAGGGCGATCCAGCAGATCCATCAGGGCCTGATACTGGCTGCCCGAGACCATGAACAATCGTTGATCGAGCAGGGTCTGTTCGGCAGCCAGGCAAGCGCTGTCGAGGATGAAGTCGGTCAGCGACTTGCGCGCCACCTCAGCGGCACGACGCAGCACCACCTCCTGTTCGGGCGTGGCGCGCAGCCCGAGGCGGGCAGACCGGGCGGAAGGCGACGATGCAACAGCAGTCATGGCAGCACCTCTCTCGTGAGATCAATGGCCGTAATGTTAGTACAAATGACGCACATCGTCTGGTGGTGATGGCCTGCGTGGCATGGCGTCCTTGCTAGATGCCGGTTTGGCGCCTGGTGCGCGGTTTCTGAACTTCTGACCCAACCGCGCCGCGCTGTTTGCTGAGCACGCGCCGGCCGGCGCGACCCAGGCATTCAACCCAAGCGGTGCCTGTCACGCAGGATCTGCGTCGCTTGGGCCAGCGCAGCGAGCTTGGCCTGGGCGGTGGCGGCCGAGCTGACCGGGTTGTCGGCAAAGGTCGCGAAGCCGCAGTCGGGCGTCAGCAACAAGCGCTCGGCGCCGAACAGCGAGATCGCCTGCTCGGCATGGGCGACGATGGACGCCACCGATTCGACATGGGCATGCTTTTGGTTGCACGCGCCCACGCCGATGCGCAAATGCCCGGGCAGCGCTTTGAGGATCTCCATCTCGCCGGCACGCGGCGTACACAACTCGAGCAGCAAGGTGCCGACTTGCATCGCGGACAAGGTGTCGATCAAAGGCCGGTAGTCGCCGCTCAGCGCCTTGCCCTCGTCGGCAGTCCAATTGCCCCGGCACATGTGCAGCGCCAGGCGGTCGAGCGGAAACCCGGCCGTCACCGCGTTGACCAGGTCGCGCGCGAAAGCCAACTCGGCCGGGCTGTCGCTGCGCGCTGACAAAGCCCCGCACATGAAGCTGCGCTGGGTCGCCGGCCCGGCGAACACCACCTCCGACAGCACCGGCTCGTCGAGCTGGATCAACGCAGTGCCGGCTGCGAGCAAGCAGGCGATCTCCTCTCGCAAGACCCGCACCACGTCGCGCGCCAGGTCCTCGCGGTTGGCGTAGGCGCGGTCCGAGATGCACTCCATCCACATCGTTCGCGTCAGCAGGTAAGGCCCGGGCAGCGCGACCTTGACCGGCAGCGGGCTCAGCGATCTGACGAATTCGGCTTCGTGCACGGCGATGCCGCGGCTGCGTCCGAGCAGGCCGAACACCGCCGGATGGCGAACATCGCCTGCCGGCACGTCGAGCGCACGCAGCTCGCGGGCAAACTCCTCCGGGTCGTCGACCAGCGGCAGCAAGTCCGTCAACGGGATCAGCTGGCAGTTGTCCAATCGCGACGCGACGAAGCTCGCGTAGCTGTCGCGGCGCTGCTCGCCATCGGTCAGCACATCGACACCGGCCTGCAACTGCGCGGACACCGCCAGCCGCACCGCGTCGTCGGCCGTGCGCTGGAACAAAGCCTCGTCGAGCCGGCCCTCCATGTGCTCATGCGCGGCCTGCAACATCCAGCGCGGCCGCGGCCAGCTGCCGATGCCCATCACCGACAGCGGCCGGATCGCTGGCGCAGGCGCTACCGCAGGCCAGGGGCTGAGCGGCTTGACCTCGACCAACACCATGCCGGCGCTACCCGCTGCTGCGACGCGGCGCTCGGCGAGTTGGCCTTTGGCGACCAGAAAGCTGCGCTGCTTGCCCTGCTTGGTGAACGACACCAGCTCGTTGCCGGTCATCCGGCACCAGGCCGGCAAGTCCTCATCGACCGAGGTCTCGGTCGAGCGGATCTCGAGCAGGCCACCGCGCGGCATCGGGTCAATGTGCTTGCGGATCAGCAGCAGCAAGCCGTTGCCGCAATCGAGGTCGCCGCCGTCGAAATCGACATCCGCCGCCCTCGGGTGTGTGGTGCTGGGCTTCGGACACAACTGATCCACCAAGCGTCCAGCGGCGCGTGCAGCAGGTGGCCGTCGGCGGCGAAATCGCCAGCGACAAAGCGACAAGCCTGGTCATCCGCCAGATCGGCGGGTTGGTGGACGCTGAGCTTGCTGATGGCGGTGTAGGCCGCAGCGGCCAGACCTGCCCAGGTGGCCCAGGTGGTGGGTCGTCGCATGGTCAGTAGCTGATGCTCGGGCAGACGCCCTCGCTCATGAACTCGACCAGCTTGGCGCCGCCGACGATCAGCGCGCCTGCGACCAGCTTGTCCTCGTCGAGCTTGCGCTTCTTGAAGCATGGCGAGCAGACGAAGATCCGGCCGCCGGCCGTGGCGAAGTTCTCCATCAAGTCCTTCAGCGGCGCGAAGCCCTCTTCGTGGACACCGTCTGCCGCGCCATGCTGCGCCAAGCGGGTGGCCTCGATCGACAGAAAGACAACCGTGTCCTTGTCAGACGCGACAGCGGCGTTGGCGACGACGAAAGCCACGGTGGCTTTGTCGGTGTTGTCCAGGCCGTGGGTCAGGCTGATGACGAATTTTCCGGGCATGCGGGGCTCCTGTAGGGGATGGTGGGGGATGGTGGGGGTGAATCAAAGCGCAAGCGGCGCTGTTGGCAGGGCCGCTGTTGGCCGAGCATCAGACGCAAGCTGCGCGCAAGGGCAAATCAAGGCTTGGCGCGAATCCAGTAAGCGTGGGTCTCAGGGTCTTGCGCCAGCAGCGGGTTGCCTGTCATGCGGCACCAGGCCGGCAGGTCAGCCGGCGCACCGGCGTCCAGCGCGATCAGCTTGAGCACCTGGCCGGGTGCTTGGCGCATGCGCTGGCGCAAAGCCAGCACCAGATCGCCGCAGCTCATGTCGCCGGCATTCCATTCGTGATCGTGATGCATGTGGATGACAGACTGGCCGCTGGCACCGCGACCATTGAACGTTGAAACAATGCGCGGCAGGCTGCGGCAGCAGCGCGCTCAGCGAGGGCAATAGAGCATTGGGACGTGACGGCGTGATGGCGTGAGCGACTCAGGTCAACCAGGCGCGCCAGGGGCGCTTGAAGCCTGCGCGGATCTCACGGAACCGCCGACCTGAGACCCTGCGTGGCAGGCTCAAAAGAATCGCGATTGTGGCACGTGCCCGTGACAGCGGATCGCGGTGAGCGTCAGAAGTTCAGAAACCGCGCACCAGGCGCCAAACCGGCAGCGAGCAAAGACGCCGCGCCGCGCACGCCCGAGACCTGCTCAATCAGGTCTTGCAGCACCAGGCCTTGCCGGGCCAGCGCTGCCGGGCAGACATAGACGCAGGCGCCCGCCTCGACGGCCTGGCGGATCCGCTCCAGCAAGACCTGTTCGGCAGCGCCTTCGGCCAGGTGTTGAACTGCGCCGGCGCTCACCGCATGCAACTCAACCGCCACATCCATCGCTGCAGCGCTTGCAGCGTAGCGAAATGCAAGCTCGCCGGCGCTGGCCGCATCCAAGGCCGAACTGCCCCACAAGATCACCAGGCTCGGCGCGACGGCTTCTGGCGAGGTGGCTGGTGGGATGACTGGCGGGGGCACGTTCGGCGACATCGCAGGACTGTAGCGTGGGTCAAGGCGTGAACTGCAGCCTCCGCGGCGCGGCGCTCACCGGGTCCGTCGTGACGCCGGGCATACAGAGATCGGCGACAGGCTAGACCCGGTGGGCGATCTGGTGAACACCTCTTGAGGCCGGTCATCAGGCTGGGAGGGGGTTCAGATTTGAGACCCGGTACCGCGCATGGAGGACCGGATGGGCCAGAAAATTCAAGCCCGGGCCAACGGATCGATCGCTTGGGCAAACATCGGATACGCCGGGCCAGGCTCGGCGGCGCCGCACGGCATGGTCCAAAGCCGATGCCCAAACCTGCGCCAGCGAGCTTGCTGCCGGTCGACAACTCGCTGGCCGACATTCGCGTGCTGACCCACATCGCCTCGCGCGATGGCTGGAATGTCGATCAAGTACCATCGATGCAACCTTAGGCCTGCTGATCTCGGCGCGACCCCATGCACCCCATCTTCCAGGACAGTCCGATCCCGCGCTATGCGCAGCTCGCAGCGCTGATGCGCCAGCGCATCGTGCGCGGCGTGTGGGCCCAGGGCGAGAAGCTGCCTTCGCTGGAAGACTTGGTGCGTGAGTTCGATGTGGCGCGCGTCACGGTGCGCCAGGCGGTCGAGTTGCTGGCGCGCGACGGCCTGCTGTCACCGCAGCGCGGGCGCGGCACCTTCGTCACCGGTCTGCCCAGCCACGACCGCTGGCTGCGCTTGGAGACCTCGCTGCAAGGCCTGGCCGACGCTTACCGCGACGACAAGCCCAAGCTCACGCTGATCGAAGAGGCTGATGCGACGCCGCAATTGCAGCCCAAAGACGGTCTGCCCGCGCCAAAGTACCACTACATGCGCCGCGTGCACTCACGCGAGGGCCAAGCCTATTGCGTGATCTCGATCTACCTTGACCAGCGGGTCTTCAAGCTCGCGCCGCGCAGGTTTCGCCAGGAAACCGTCGTGCCGGTGATGTTGTCGCTGCCCGCAGTGAAGATCGCCAACGCGCGACAGACCCTGCACATCGGCACGGCCGATGTCGAAGTCGCTGAGCATCTGGGCGTTGCGCTGCACTTTCCGGTGGCCGAGGTGCGGCGTGTCTGCACCGCCCCCGACGGCACGGTGATCTACCTGGGCGAGATCACTTACCGCGGCGACTACATCCACTTCGAGATGGCACTCACGACCTGATCGCCTGCAGCCCGGTAGCAGCCCGGTAGCAGCCGGCCTCAGTGGGCCGGGCTGCCAAGGCGTTCAAGCACGTCGAGCAGCGCGGTCCAGTCTTCGTCGATGCGGCCTTGCGCCTGCTGCAGCGTGAACATCTCGCGCGCCGCCGCGCCAGTGGCCAGCGGCAGGCCGTACTGCTCGCCAAGCTCTTGCGCGAGCTTGAGGTCTTTTCTGGCCAGGCGCGCCGAGAAACCCGGTTCGAAGTCGCCGACAAAGGCCTTGCCGGGATAGACCGTCTCGAGCGCGCCGCGACCGGCGACGGTGCGCTTCCACAAGCTGCGCAGGAAATCGCACACGGCACGACAGTGACAATGGACGACGGGACTTTTGCCGTGGAGTTTCCAGCGAAGCCGGATCGCTCCGTTACGGAAAAGGATGAGCCTACGTTTTCATTCACCGTCCATGCGGATGTGACGGACACTACCGGCGAGACGCGCACTGCACAGCGTGGCGTGAACATCGGCTACACAGCACTGAAGGCATCGCTCTCAGCGGACGAATGGCAGACAGCAACGAAGCCGGT
>RGQD01000096.1 GCA_010030205.1 Betaproteobacteria bacterium | reverse complement strand
CTGGAGAGACTCAATGCAACTCACCCCTGAACACGAAGCGCTGCGCGCCACGGTCAAGCGCTACATCGCCGAGAAGGTCAACCCATTTGTCGACCAGTGGGAGGCCGACGAGATCTTCCCCGCCCACCAGGTTTTCAAGCAGATGGGCGACCTGGGCTTGCTCGGGTTGAACAAGCCCGAGGAGAACGGCGGCGCTGGTCTGGACTACAGCTATGCCGCAGTGCTGGCCGAAGCGCTTGGCGATATGAACTGCGGCGGTATTCCGATGGCCATTGGCGTGCAGACCGACATGGCCACGCCGGCGCTGGCCAAGCGCGGCAGCGCGCAGCTGCGGGCCGAATTCCTCACGCCTGCGATCGCCGGCGACATGGTGGCTTGCCTGGGCGTGAGCGAGGTGGGCTCAGGGTCCGACGTGGCGAGCATCAAGACCCGCGCGCGCAAGGACGGCGGCGACTACGTCATCAACGGCGGCAAGATGTGGACCACCAACGGCACGCAAGCCGATTTCTGCTGCGTGCTGGCCAATACCAGCGAGGGCGCCAACCACAAGAACAAGAGCCTGATCATCGTGCCGATGGCGACCAAGGGTGTCAGCGTGGCGCGCAAGCTCAAGAAAGTGGGCATGGATTCCTCCGACACCGCGCAGCTGCACTTCGACGACGTGCGGGTGCCGCAGCGCTACCGCATCGGCGAGGAGGGCATGGGCTTCATCTACCAGATGGAACAGTTCCAACTCGAGCGTCTGTGGGGTGCGATCAACAGCAGCGCCATGGCCCAGCGGGCGATCGATGTGACGCTGGACTACACCCGCGAGCGCCAGGCCTTCGGCAAGAGCATCCTCGACAACCAGTGGGTGCACTACAAGCTGGCCGAGTTGCAGACCGAGGTCGAATGTCTGCGCTCTATCGCCTGGCGCGGCGTCGAGATGGTGTGTCACGGCGAGGATGCGACCAAGCTCGCGACGATGGCCAAGCTCAAGGCCGGCCGGGTGCTGCGCGAAACCACTGACGGCTGCCTGCAGTTCTGGGGCGGCATGGGCTATGTGATGGACAGCCCCATCAGCCGCTTCTGGCGCGATGGCCGCTTGACCAGCATCGGCGGCGGTGCCGACGAGGTGATGCTGCAGATCCTGTGCAAGTTCATGGGCACGTTCCCGATGCAGCGCTGACCGGGGACGGTCTCTAAAAGGCAATCAGCAGCCGTCGGCTGCTGATCGGCGCGTCAGCGACCTGCGATGCCCAGCAACTCGACCTCAAATTGCAAGGTGGCGTTGGGAGGAATGACCCCGCCTGCACCGCGCTCGCCGTAGGCAATCGCGGGCGGACAGGTCAGGTGAGCCTTGCCGCCGACCTGCAGGCGCTGCACGCCTTCAGTCCAGCACTTGATCACCCCGTTGAGCGGAAAATCGAGCGGCTGTCCGCGCTTGTGGGAGCTGTCGAACTCCGTGCCGTCCATCAGCGTGCCGCGGTAATGCACCTTGACCGTGTCGCTGGCCGTCGGGCTGGGGCCCTTGCCCTGCTTGAGCAGCTTGAAAACCAAGCCGCTCGCGGTGGTGACGACCGACCCGGTTGCCGGCGCAGTCTCCGCCATCGCAAGTGCCGGCAGCATGGTGGCGATCAGCAGAGCAGCCTGGCGACCATAACGACGGAATGGGTGGCTCGGGGTTTCAAATCGGACGTTCATCATGTTCATCATCGAAGCGATGGGTTGTGTCGCAACCCCGATCATCGCATTTGATCCGGCTCAACCACAAGCCAGCGACGCATCTGGATGGCTATCGTCATCTGATCGATTGGGCAAAAGACCTGATGGAGGTACTGCAAGCAGGCCTGGGTTTCCTGGGGAAATTGGCATTATCGCTCCATGGTGTCGAAGTCGAGGTGTCTCACACCGGCCAGTCCGCCGGCACCTGCACAGGCATCTCCAGCAGCATCTGCGCCATGCCTTTGCCCAGTGGGTCGATCCGCAGTGAAACCGGGCCGCCGCCGTCTAGAGCCTCGTGCAACACCAGGTTCATCGCGTGGAGTCCGGGCAGGTGATAGCGGTCGGCGCGTCCCTTGACCAGGTGGCCTAGCCAGGCCAGCACGGCCTCCTCGGTGACCTGCGCCCACAACAGCGGCAGCCATTCTGGTCGGCGGGCGATCAGCCCGATGTTGGACAGGTCGCCCTTGTCGCCGCTGCGCCCCCAGGCCAAGTTCACCAGTTTGACGCTGCGGGTCTTGCCTGCCGGCAAGGTGAAGCCGACCGGGTCAGACAGCAGGGGCGCCGCCTTGGCAGTTGCCGGTTGGTCCAAGGGAACGGTGACCGGCTCCTCGGTCGCCGAGCTGACAAAGCGAAACCTAGGTGCCACAGCAGCCCGAGGCATCAGGAAGGCACAGGGAACGATCAGCGGCGAGACCGCAGGTCTGCCGCCGCCAGCCCCGGTCGTGCCGGGCGACCAGCTGGTGCCGGCGGCGGCGAATTCGCGGGCGAACAAGTTGAGCGCCTCGCGCCGCTCATGGTGCACTGCGACCCGCATCATCACCTCGCGAAGTGTCGGTGCTGCGGCGTGCGGCCCATACAGGCTCTCGGCGCCCAGTACTTCGATCCTGGTGGCAGAAAAGTCGCCCCAACCCTGGGCCATGATCAGCTCGCGGGTGCGCTCGAGCAGCGCTTCGCCGCTGCGCCTGGCTTTGGCCACCGCGTCGATGCCCACGATCACCAGCGAGCTGCTGCAGCGCCAACCGGCCATGGCGGTCGCGCTGACTTTCAGTGTTGCCGGCGGCGGGCCGCCTGTTGCGCCACTGACCCTCACTTGGTTCTCGCCGACCTGTTCCATCCGCACTTGACGGAAGTCGCAGGCCACATCAGGCAGCAGGTAAGCGCCCGGGTCGCCGATCTCGTAGAGCAGTTGTTCACCCACTGTTGCGCAACTCACCAAGCCGCCAGTGCCTGGCACCTTGCTGACGGTGAAGCTGCCGTCGGCCTCGACCTGAGCGATCGGATAGCCGATGTGGGCCCAGTCGGGAACGCTCTGCCAGTCGGTGAACAGTCCGCCCGTGGCCTGACAACCGCACTCGAGAATGTGGCCGACCAGACTGCCGCCGGCGAGTTGGTCGTATTGGTCCATCGTCCAGCCAAAGTGGTGGATCAGCGGACCCAAGGTCACCGCGCTGTCGACGCAGCGCCCGGTGATCACCACATCGGCGCCTGCCGACAGCGCCCTAGCGATCGGCTCAGCGCCGAGGTAGGCGTTGGCACTGAGCAGCTTTTCAGGAACAGCCTGGTTGCTGACCAGGTTGACCAGCACACCTTGCGGCGCGGCGCTGCGCAAGGCGGGCAGACTGGCACGGACATCGTCGCCGTCGACCACAGCGATGCGCAGCGTCACACCCAACTCCGTCGCCAAAGCGGCCAGCGCCTTCGCGCAGGCTTCGGGGTTGACGCCGCCCGCATTGCTGATCACCTTGATGCCGCGCTTGACCACCTCGGGAAGCACTTGGCGCATCGCGCTGTCGACGAAGTCGGTGGCGTAGCCGGCGTCCGGGTTCTTGCGCTGCGCGGCCACCAGGATGGCCATCGTGGTCTCGGCCAGGTAGTCGAACACCAGCACGTCGATGAGCCCGCTGTTGACGAGTTGCGGCGCACCGACGCTGCTGTCGCCCCAAAATCCGGAGGCACCACCGATGCGCAGGGGGGCTGGTTTGGTGGGGTTCATCACTTCTCCTTGGTTGGCGCGCAGCTTAGACCGCGGCGGCCAGTCCGTCTTGCGGCCAGTGGCTGGGCTGCCGGGTCTGGGCGCTGCCTCGAGCCGGAAACCGTGAAGATACACTGCGTGGAGTCCACTTGACCGTTGTTTGCTCGCAGCTGCCGTCCAAACGTCCCAACATGCCACCAGCCTTACAGGCCAAGCCTGCATTCGATCTCAAGAGCACCGCCTGGACCTTGACGGCTTTGCGTTTGCAGACCTGCGATCTAGCCGCCTTGGGGGCTGAACTGGATCAGCGCTTCGGCGACAGCCCAGGGCTGTTCGACAACGATCCCTTGGTGATCGACCTCAGCCCTGTTCGCGACCTCGACGAGCTGCTCGACTTTGCCGGTTTGCTGGCCCAACTTCGGCGCCACCACATGATGCCGATCGCTGCACAGGGTGGCAGTGCAGCTCAGATGGCGGGTGCGCTCGAGGCTGGCTTGGCTGAAGCGCCTGACGCTGCAGCGCTTGTGACCGAACCACCGACCTTGCGCGAATTGGTCGTTCCCGAGGTGGTGTTGCGCGAGGTGGTGCGAGAAGTCGAGGTGTTGCGCGAGGTGCCTGGCGCGGCGGTGCCGACGATGGTGATCGACAAGCCGCTGCGCTCGGGCCAGCGCGTCTACGCACGAGGTGGCGATCTGGTGGTGCTGGCGGTCGTGAGTTTCGGTGCCGAGGTGATCGCTGACGGCAATATCCATGTCTACGGTCCGTTGCGCGGGCGGGCCATCGCCGGTGCTCGCGGCAACACCGATGCGCGAATTTTCAGCACCTGCATGGAGCCACAGTTGGTGTCGATCGCTGGCATTTACCGGACCACCGAACAGCCCTTGGCGGCCAATGTGCTGGGTCAAATAGCGCAGGTTCGGCTGGATGGCGAGAAAATCCTGGTCGAACCGCTGGCGGCCTGATCGGCGCACGGCTCAACCCTTTTTGCTCCACACTTTTTCAAGAAAGTAGTCCAGATGGCCAAGATCATCGTCGTCACCTCAGGCAAAGGCGGGGTGGGCAAGACAACCACCAGCGCCAGTTTTTCGGCTGGTCTGGCGCTGCGTGGCCACAAGACCGCTGTGATTGACTTCGACGTCGGTTTGCGCAACCTCGACCTGATCATGGGCTGCGAACGGCGGGTCGTCTACGACCTGATCAACGTGATCCACAACGAGGCCAAGCTCACCCAGGCGCTGATCAAGGACAAGCAGTGCGACAACCTGTACGTGCTGGCGGCGAGCCAGACGCGCGACAAGGACGCGCTGACCCAAGACGGGGTTGAGCGGGTGCTCAATGAGCTGGCGGAGATGGATTTCGAGTACATCGTCTGCGACTCGCCCGCCGGGATCGAGACCGGTGCGCTGATGGCGATGCACTTTGCCGATGAAGCCCTGGTGGTGACCAATCCCGAGGTGTCGTCGGTGCGCGATTCCGACCGCATTCTGGGCATGCTGTCGTCCAAGACCAAGCGCGCGATCGAAGGCCTGGCGCCGATCAAGGAGCATCTGCTGATCACCCGCTACAACCCGAGCCGGGTGGTCGGCGGCCAGATGTTGTCGCTCGACGACATCCAGGAAATCCTGCGCATCCCGTTGATCGGCGTGATTCCCGAGAGCGAGACCGTGCTCGACGCCAGCAACCAGGGCGTGCCAGCGATCCACCTCAAGGGTACCGATGTCAGCGAGGCTTACCAGGATGTGATCAGCCGTTTTCTGGGTCAGACCGCCGCGATGCGTTTCATCGATGCCGAGAAACCTGGCTTCTTCAAGCGGCTGTTCGGCGGGAGGTGAGCGACATGTCGTTTCTCTCGTTCTTTCTGGGCGAAAAGAAGAAAACCGCCTCGGTCGCCAAGGAGCGACTGCAGATCATCTTGGCCCACGAGCGCTCGGGCCGTGGTGGCTCGCGCGCTGACTATCTGCCACAACTGCAAAAAGAGCTGATGGCGGTGATCTCGAAATACGTCCAGATCTCGCCCGAAGACATCAAGGTCAGCCTGGAAAAACAGGACAACTTCGAGGTTTTGGAGGTCAAGATCGAATTGCCCGACGCGGTGCGCTGAGCGCGCATGGTGGGTGTTTCGGATCCTTGTCTGCGTTTTCTGGCAGGCTACCCGGCGCCGCTGCTGGCCCAAGTACGGCAGCAGATCGCCCAGGGCCAGCTCGGGCCCTACCTTCGGCAACGCTACCCCGAGGCGCATCTGATCCGCACCGACAGCGCGCTCTACGAACATGCCAAGGCGCTGAAGTCGCGCCATCTGCGCCATGCCGATCCGCTGGCCAAGGTGTTGTTCGACAACCGCTTGCAGATCGACCAGCGCGCGCTGGGCACCTTGACCTCGGTGTCACGCGTTCAGGGCGGCCGCCTGACGGCCAAGCGCGAGGTGCGGGTCGCGGCGCTGTTCAAGGACGCGCCGGCGGCGATGCTCGAGATGATCGTGGTGCATGAGCTCGCGCACCTCAAGGAGCGTGAGCACGACAAGGCTTTTTACGCGCTGTGCGAGCATATGCTGCGCAACTACCACCAGATCGAGTTCGACACCCGGCTCTACCTGGTCTGGCGTGCAACCGAAGCGTCGGTTCTAGCCGGGGCCGACGCTCAGGCCTGAGTGGTCAACCTGGGCTGCGGTGTGAAGCTTCAGGCGACGGGTCTGGCGCCGCAGCATCGTCGCGGCACTGCTGTTGCAGCGCGCGCCAGGCCTCGGCTCCGAGTCGATTCAGGGTCTCAATGTTGGTTTGATAAATCGTCTCGGCCTCAGGGAATGCAGCGACCGCGCGGTCGATGCTTTCCTCGCGGATCAGGTGCAGCGTGGGGTAGGGCGAGCGGTTGGTCGCGTTGCCCAGGTCGTCGGACTCGGTGCCCTCAAACTGGTATTGGGGGTGGAAGCTGGCGACCTGGATCACCCCGTCCAGGTCGAGTTCCTCGACGGTCGCGTCGACCAGTTCGAGAAAATCGTTGTAATCGGCAAAGTCTTCCAGCACCTGCGGGTGGATCAGCAGCGTGGTCTCCAGGCGTTCAGCCGGCGCTTCGGCCAGCCGCTCCAACTCGGCGATCAGGTCGGCCAGCAGCGCGGCGGGATCGCTCGCGTCGCTCAGCGCATAGCGGATCTGGCCTTTGACCTGCGGCGCCTTGGCGAAAGGGCACAAGTTCAGGCCGATCACCGCGCGGTCGACCCAGGCACGGGTTTCGGCGATGACTTGCTCCTTCGAGCTCATCCGGCCTCCGTCATGCGCAAGCGGCGTGCGGCCTCTTCGTCCTTGGCGTCGTCGATGCCGCGCAGCACTGCGCCCAGGTCGACGGGTTTGAGCTTGCGGTCGAAGCGGCCGGTCAGCACCGCGTCGGGCTGCAGCATGCCGCGCTCGTACAGCGACCAGATCTCTCGGCCGTAGTCCGTGCCAAGCAACTCAGGCGCGAAACGGCCGAAGTAGTTGCGGAGATTGGCGACATCGCGCTCGAGCATGGCCGCCGCGTGGTTGTTGCCGGCCGCGTCCACCGCCTGCGGCAAGTCGATGATCACCGGACCGTCCGCGCTGACCAGGATGTTGAATTCCGACAGGTCGCCGTGCACCACGCCGGCGCAAAGCATCCTGACCACTTCGCGCAGCAAGGTCTGGTGGTGCCCGCGCGCTTGCTCGGGCGTGAAATTCATGTCGTTGAGCCTAGGCGCGGCGTCGCCGTGCTCGTCGCACACCAACTCCATCAGCAGCACGCCTTCATGGAAGTTGTAGGGCTTGGGCACGCGCACGCCGGCGGCAGCCAGCCGGTACAGCGCGTCGACTTCGGCGCTCTGCCAGGCGGCTTCCTGCGCTTGGCGACCGAACTTGCTGCCCTTGGCCATCGCCCTGGCTTGACGGCTGTTCTTGGTCTTGCGGTTCTCGGTGTAGTCCACCGCCTGGCGGAAGCTGCGGTGGGTGGCTTCCTTGTAGACCTTGGCGCAGCGGGTGTCGTCACCGCAGCGCACGACGAAGACCATCGCTTCCTTGCCACTCATCAGCTGGCGCACCACCGAGTCGATCAGGCCTTCGTCCAGCAGGGGCCGCAGCCGCTCGGGTGTTTTCATAGACTGTATTTTGCCTACACTGCGCGCTTGCTCGACTGAATGCCAGCGCTCTCGCTCCGATGACGATCCTGCTCGCGCCCATGGAAGGCTTGCTAGACGCCAGCTTGCGCGATGTGCTGACCCGCATCGGCGGCATCACACGTTGCGTTTCCGAGTTCATCCGCATCACCGACCGGCTGCTGCCGCCTCAGGTGTTCTTGCGTTTGATGCCCGAGTTGCTCAACGCCAGCCGCACGCCTGCCGGTGTGCCGGTGCGGGCCCAGTTGCTGGGGTCGGACCCGGCTTGTCTGGCCGACAACGCCGCGCAACTGGCAGCCTTGGGTGCAGAGGGCATAGACCTGAACTTCGGTTGCCCGGCCAAGACCGTGAACCGGCACCGGGGCGGCGCGGTGCTGCTCGACGAGCCTGACCTGGTCCATGCGATCGTCGCCGCAGTGCGCCGCGCGGTGCCCGCGCACTTGCCGGTTTCGGCCAAGATGCGCTTGGGCAACCAGGATGATTCGCGCCGGCTCGACGCCGCGCGGGCGATTGCCGACGCTGGCGCCTGTGAACTGGTCGTGCACGCCCGCACCAAGGCGGATGGATACCGGCCACCGGCCTACTGGCACCGGCTGGCGCAGATCCGCGAGGCGATCTCGATTCCGCTGATCGCCAACGGCGAGATCTGGTCCTTGGCCGACGCGCAGCGCTGCCGGCTTGAGTCGGGTTGCGACCGGCTGATGCTGGGTCGCGGCGCGGTGGCCGACCCTGGGCTGGCCTGGGCGATCAGGTCGCCGATGGCGCCCGAGCTGGCCTGGGCCGCGTTGCTGCCCTTGGTGGCGCTGTACTGGCAGCTGATCGCCCAGCACATGGCGCCGCGCCACCGTGCCGGCCGGCTCAAGCAATGGCTCAACCTGTTGCGGCGGCGCTACCCCGAGGCTCAGCAGGCTTATGACGCGGTGCGAACCCTCAACGATGCGGCGCTGGTCGCGCAACGCTTGTTCGGCGAAGAAGTCCACGCTCATTGATGGCGCCCGCCGTTCAAGCACGGCGGCCAGTGATTCAGCAGCGCTGGGCCAGCGGCAGGTTCAGCAACAGATTTTGGGGTTTCAGGCGCAAGCCCTGGTCGCGGTCCATCGCCAGGCCCAGGTAGACCGGTGCGCCCGCCAGGTCGGCACGCATCTCGGATGCTCTCTCGAAATCCAGCCTGAACAGGCCCAGCAGGCGCTCCAGTCGGTCGGCTTGGACATCGACGCCACGGTAAAGATCGTCGAGGATTGCGCTGGCCTGCGCGTCGAGTCCGAGGTGCCAGCGCCAGCGCTCGTCAGCGATTCGCGCCAGCGGCGTGATCTTTACCGCCACGCCCAGCAAGTGTGCAACCCAGCGCTCGAGCACCCGCGCGAGCGCCGCCATGCCGGATCGGGCCAGCGTCAGCGGCACGCTCACGCCGGGGGCCAACTCCTTGGCCACCTGGTGCGTCAGATCCAGCAAGAAGCGGTGCCGCCCGCCGTCGTGCCAGTAGTCGACGGCGTTGTCTGTGGTCAGCACCTGGAGTTGCGCTGTGCGCAGCGGAACCTTCGCTTCGGCCAGCAACCTGCCGAGCGCGCCAAATCCGCCGGCATCGCTGAGACGGTCCAGCGTGGCGCGGTCGCCGGCCAGCACCCGGCCACTCTCCAGGCTGATTCGCTGGGGTCGAAACAGCGACTCGGCGGCGCGGGCTTCGAACGCATCAGCGCCCTGGTCGAGCAGGTGGCGCAAGATGGCCTGAGCGATCAGGTCGATGAACAAGGGCGGCAGCGTGATCGCGCCTTGGGTGAACAGTCCGCAGTAAAAGGCCTCGAGGGTTCCAGCGCCCAGCAAGCCGTCGCGCAGTGCCAGGAACAAGCGGTAGTTTTCGCGCGCATCGTCGTCGCGGATCGCGGCCCATTCGACAGTCGGCACGGGCCGTACCGGGTCGGCCCGTAGCGCGTGGTGCAGCGCTGTCTCGGCACGGCACGACTCTGCGACCAGTGCCAGCTCGGGCCGGTCCAGCCAATGCACCCACCAAGCCTGCGTGGGCACCAGCCAGCCTCGGGCATCGGGCCGCAGGTGGCAGTAGCCACATTCGGGCCAGAAGTCGAGCATGCTCAGCCCGGAACCTGTTGGGTCATGGGCTGGTTCGGCAAGCTCATGGCGTCCAGCCGTCCTTCAGTCCAGTGATGCGGTTGAACACCGGTGCGCCGACCCGGTGATCGATCCGGTCGGTGACGAAGTAACCGTGGCGTTCGAACTGGAATCGCTGCTCGGCCGGTGCAGTGGCGAGCGAGGGCTCGACATAGCCGCTTGCCAGCGCCTTGCTCGCAGGATTGAGCACCTCACGAAAATCACGGCCGCCAGCCTCTGGCTGCGGCTCGGTGAACAGCCGGTCGTAGAGATTGAAGTTCGCGGCCAGAGCGTCGTGCACGCCGACCCAGGTGATCGTGCCCTTGACCTTGACGGCATCGGCTCCGGGCGTGCCGCTCTTGGTGTTGGGCACCACGTCGGCCAGCACGGCCGTGATGCGGCCGTCAGCGTTTTTTTCGCAGCCAGTGCATTCGATCACCATGCCGTATTTCAATCGCACCTTGTTGCCTGGCAAGCCCAGGCCTGTGGCGTCGACGCGCGGCGGGTAGAGGCGTTGGAAACCCTTGGCCGGCAGTTCGGCAAAATCATCGCGCTCGATCCAGACCTCGGCGCCGAGTCCGAACGCGCGCTGGCCAAGTTCGGGCCGCTGTGGATGTGCCGGCGCGCTGCAGGCCTCGAGGTGGCCGGCGCCGAACAGCGCATCCCAGTTGCCGAGCTTGAGCTTGACCGGGTCGATCACGGCCATCGCGCGGCCGGCCTTGGTCTCAAGATCGGCGCGCAGCGCGCCGTCGAGCACGCTGTAATCGACCCAGATGTTGGTGCGCGAGGCGCCGGTGTCCTCGGCGAACTTGCGCACCGCTTCGGGTGTGTAGCCGCGCCGGCGCATACCGGCCAGCGTGGGCATGCGCGGATCGTCCCAGCCGTTGACGATCTGTTCGTCGACCAGCGCCTTCAACTTGCGCTTGCTGGTGATCACATAGCTCAGGTTCAGGCGGCCGAACTCGTGCTGCTTGGGCGCCGGGCCTTGCAGCAGGCCGCCTTCGATCAAGCGCGCCAGCAGCCAGTCGTACCAAGGCCGCTGGTCTTCGAACTCGAGCGTGCAGATGCTGTGGGTGATGTTCTCGAGCGCGTCCTCGATCGGGTGCGCAAAGGCGTACATCGGGTAGATGCACCAGGCGTCGCCGGTGTTGTGGTGCTGCGCGCGCTTGATGCGGTAGAGCACCGGGTCGCGCAGATTGATGTTGGGCGAGGCCATGTCTATGCGGGCGCGCAACACCATGCTGCCGTCGGCATGGTCGCCGGCGCGCATCTCACGCAGTCGGGCCAGGTTCTCGGCCACGCCGCAGCCGCGCCAGGGGCTGTCAGTGCCTGGCGTTGTGAAGTCGCCGCGGGAAGCGCGCATCGCTTCGGCGCTCTGCTCGTCAACATAAGCCAGGCCGCGCTCGATCAGGTGCTCGGCGGCGCGGTACATGAAGTCGAAGTAGTTGCTGGCGTAGTACAGGTGGGTGGCTTGTTCGCCGCCGAAGTTGCTGTGCCAGTCCCAGCCCAGCCAATGCACCATCTCGATGATCGCGTCGACGTACTCCTGCTCTTCCTTCTCCGGGTTGGTGTCGTCGAATCGCAGGTGGCAGACGCCGCCGAAATCGCGCGCCAGGCCGAAGTTCAGGCAGATGCTCTTGGCATGGCCGATGTGCAGGTAGCCGTTGGGCTCAGGCGGGAAACGCAAGCGCACCGGCGCTGGGTCGGTCGCACCCTTGGCGTGGTACGCCGCATCGCCAGGTGAGCCGCCCCATTGCCGCTGGCCATAGACCCCGTCTTGCAATTCGCGCTCGATCAGCGTGCGCAGGAAGTTGGCGGGTTTGACGGCAGGGTCGGTCTTGGCGGGCGCGGACATGTGTTGGGCGGCCGGTCCCGAGGTGTGGAGGGCGGCGGTTCAGGGGGATTTTCGATTCTACCGAGGGGCTTGGTGCAAACCCGCCTGCCCGCGCTTGGCTTCACCGATCAGGGGCGGTCGCCACCTTCGCGCCGCTTCAGCGCTTCGATCTCATGGTCTAGCATGCGCTGCGTCAAGCCTTCGCCCTTCAGCTTGAGCAAGACGACGATGCCGTGGATCGTCAGGCCCAGGCCCCAGCCCCAAAGCGGGAAGACCAGTCCGTGGCGGTGTCCTTGGCCCCAACCCGCGCCCCAACCGCCGATCCAGGACATCAGCAACAAGCCGCCGTTGACCAACGCAAACACGATCGCATGGACATAAAAACCGGTCTTGAGCGCGACGCGGCGGCGGGCGCGCTGTTCGAGGGTCGGCGCAGTGAGGTCGAAGTCGCGGGACATGATGCTCTCCTGAGGTGTTTGTTGGGCGTGTCGTGGCGGGGCAAGAAAAAACTGCTGGCTGGCGCCGGATCTGAATCGCCTACATGGCTTTGAACAGAGGGGCGTAGAGCCTGCTCACGGTGAGCCGCTCGGGGCGGCCGCGCAGCGTCAGCAAGACCTTGCCCGACTCGTCGCGCAGCGCGGTGCTGATGCTTGCAGCGCGCACCACCAGACTGCGGTGCACCTGCCAAAACTGCTGCGGGTCGAGTTGCGGCATCAACTCGCGCAGCGACAGCCGGATCAGGTGCTCGCGCTCGGCAGTGACCACCCGCAGGTATTTGTCAGCGGCCTCGAAGTACAGCACCTCGGCCACCGGCACCAGGTGCACCATATTGCCCACCCCAGCCTGTATCACCTCCAGCCGCGGCTGGGGCGCGGACGCCACCGGACCGGCAGCGCCCAGCAGCGCGCGCAACTGGTCAAGCGTCTGCTGAAGTGCCGAGCCCGGGCCAGTCTGTGGCTGAGCGGCGATGGCGGCACGGTCGGCCAGCCTGGACTTGAGCCGCGCGACGCAGGCCGCCAGTCGCGGCGAATCCACCGGCTTGACGAGGTAGTCCACCGCCTGGGCCTCGAAGGCCTGCGACGCGTATTGGTCGTAGGCGGTGACGAAGACCAGCAAGGGGAAAGCCACGCTGTCCGGCCAATCTTCTGCCAGCGCCTGCGCCGCGTCCAGCCCGCTGGCGCCGGGCATCCGGATGTCGAGAAAGCAGACATCGGGTTGCAGCGCCAGCCCCTGCCGCGCTGCGCTCAGGCCGTCGGCCAGCTGGGCGACGATTCGCAGTTCGGGCCAGAGCCTGGCCAGCTCAGCTGCCAGCGCAGCGGCCAGCAGCGGCTCGTCTTCGGCGATCAGGGCGCTGGGCATGATCGGCGGCAAGGCTTGCGGTTCATGTTGCAGATCATTGTGCAGTTTTTTTCTGGACTGGCTGCGCCGCCGGTCTGGCGTCGGTGGGGCTGTTTGACGCCGGCCAGGGCAGGCTGACCTCGGCCAGCGTGCCGCCCTCGGCGTCATCGGCCGGCAGCAAGCGCAACAGCGCCCGCGCACCGTATAGCGTGGCCAGGCGTTCGGCGACATGCCGGGTACCGTAGTGGCTGTGCGCCGGCGCTGCGGGGTCGCCGCCATGCTGTGGGCGGGTGTCGGCCTGGGCCAGCCCGACGCCGGTGTCGCGCACGGTCAGCAGCAACTGCTCGCCGCGCCGCTGGGCGCGCAACTCGATGCGGCCACCCTCGACCTTGGGCTCCAGGCCATGGCGAATGCTGTTTTCCACCAAGGGTTGCAGCAGCAAGGGCGGCACTGGCAGGTCGCGTAAGTCTGCCGGCAGGGACAGCAGTACCTGCAGCCGCGGCCCCATGCGCAAGGCCATCAGCGCCAGGTAGTCAGCCAGCCGGTCGAACTCGTCGGCCAGCGGATGCAGGCCGATCCGCGAGGCCCCCAGCGTGGCGCGCAGGTAGCCGATCAGCCGGTCGAGCATGGCCTGGGCGCGGGGCGGGTCTAGCGTGATCAGCACCCGCAGGTTGGCCAGCGTGTTGAACAGCATGTGCGGCTCCAGCTGCGACTGCAACAGCATCAGCTGGCTTTCGGTGGCCTCGCGCCTGGCGGTCTCCGTGGCGGCCTCGGCCAAGTTGAGCTTTTCGGTGGCCATGAAATACCAGCTGGCAGCCACCGCGACGATCAGGCTGATCACGAGGGCGGTGCTGTTCTTCAGCAGGCCGGGGGTCGAGAAGCCGGTGATCGCGTCGCCGATCGCAGTGCCCAGGGTGTAGCCCAGCGTGCTGCCGACCAGGATGCACGCGGCCATCAACACGGGGCCTGGCCAGCGGGCGCGGCGCCTCGCAGGCCAGTCCTGGCGCCCCGGCAGCCAGCGCGCCAGCAGCAGCCGGCCGCCGTCGATGAAGAGCCAGCACAGGCTGCCGATCGCGGTCGAGTAGATCCAGGCGGTCAACAGATTGCCGCGGGTGCCGGTGGTCATCGTCCAGATCAGCAGCGCGATCACGCCGCAGACGACCTGGTTGCGCAGGCCGCGACGGGCGAAGCCGGTCCAGTGGCCGGCTTCGGCTTGAGGCGATGGCGTGCTCGAGGGGGTCACGGCCGCTGGCCTCTGCTCAAGCCCCGACCGTCCAGGCCGCAGCTGCCGAGCGGGCGGTGTCCTGGTCATGCTGCAGCACCCGCCAAGCGCGTGCCGCCAGCAGCCCGGTCGCTGCACCGTACAGCGCGCTGGCGCCGCCCGCGAACGCCGGCAGGGCGGCCAGCGCCGGTACTATCGCCAGCGACGCGTTGATGCCGTAGCGCAGCCAGAAGATCATCATCAGCAGCGCCATCGGGGCCCAGCTGCCGCCGATCGCAAACCGACCATCGGCTTGTCGCCGCACCTGGCGCGGCAGGCGCAGCGGCCGATTCAGCGCCGCGCCCAGCACCGCGCCCAGCGCCCAGGCCAGCAGCACGCCGGCCTGCGGGCCGAACGTGCTGGCGGCGGCGTACAGCGACAGCGCCGCCATCACCAACGGCAGGACCAGCAGGCGCTGGCGCGTCAGCACCTGGTCGCGCGCCTGCATCGCGCCCAGCGCGACGAGCAGCGCCAGGATGGCCCAGACCCAGGGCGGGGTGTGGCTGAGCAGCGTGAGCGCGAAGGTGATCATGGTGGAGGCCGGTGAGGGGATAGGGTGGGTGTTGACTGGAATCGACAGCCATCCTGCCGGGCCAGTGGCCGATCGCCCAGCGGTTTGCGACGAAACGCCGCTGGCCATCGCCAAGTGCAGCCGCCGCGTTCGAAAAGGTGCCGGTTCAGCGCCGCCTGCCGCCACCCAAC
>RGQD01000095.1 GCA_010030205.1 Betaproteobacteria bacterium | reverse complement strand
AGGCGTAAGCCAACAGATTTACAGTCTGCCCCCTTTAGCCACTCGGGCACCCCTCCGCAGCGAACCCCGGACTATAGCAGACTGCGCGCGACCGAAGCACGCTGTGATGGCCGCCGTCGCGCCACAAGCCCCGAACTCTCAAGCGCATCTGGCTCTGCCGCTCTGAAGGACCCCCATGGCGGGGCTGCCGGCCCCGGGGCGATCAGAGCGACCAATCGATGGGCGGGGCGTGCAGGCTGGTGAGAAAGTCCCGGACCCGGCTGAAGTGGTCACAGCCTATGAAAGGCAGCGGCGGCCGCCGGGCCGACAGCGGCGAAGGATGGTTGGCCAGCAGCACCCGGTGGCGTCCGCCGCCTGCGGCCTCGATCAGCCCGGCCTTGGCCTGGGCGTGGGCGCCCCACAGCAGGTAGGCCTTGGCACCCGAGTCGCTGGCCGTGGCCACAATCAGTGCGTCGGTCAAGGCCTCCCAGCCGCGCTTGGCATGGGCTGCTGGGCTGCCGTCTTCGACCGTCAGCACCGTGTTGAGCAGCAGCACGCCCTGCCGAGCCCAAGCGCCCAGGTGGCCGCTGGTCGGGCGCACAAACCCGAGACTTCGCGAGATTTCATCGAGGATGTTGCGCAGGCTGGGCGGCGGACGGATGCCCGCAGGCACCGAAAAAGCCAGGCCTTCGGCCTGACCGGCGCCATGGTACGGATCCTGGCCCAGGATCACCACCCGCACTGCGGAGCGCGGCGTGAGCTCCAGCGCACGCAGCACCTGGGCCGGGTAAATCACCGCATCCGCGGCTTGGCGTTGCGCGACGAAACGCAGCAGGCTCTGGCCCTCGGCCGTGGCCATCCAATCGCGGACCAGCGGAGCCCAGTCGCCGGGCGCCAAGGCCAGCAGTCCGGCCAGCGGCTCGATCAACCGGTTGCCGAGGCCAGCGGCCGACCGCCCGACCGCGCTCAAGAAAACAGCGCCGCCAGCGCAGCGCCAGGGTCGTCAGCCCGCATAAAAGCCTCGCCGACCAGAAAGGCATGGACACCGGCCGCGCGCATGCGCTGCACGTCGGCACGCCAGGCTATGCCCGACTCGGTCACCAGCAATCGGTCGGGCGGCACCCTGGGCAGCAAGTCCAGCGTGGCATCCAGGCTGACCTCGAAGCTGCGCAGGTTGCGGTTGTTGATGCCCAGCAGCGGGGTCTTGAGCCGCAGTGCGCGGTCGAGCTCGTCGCCGTCGTGAACCTCGACCAGCACGTCCAGCCCAAGCCCGATCGCGCAGGCCTCGAGCTCGGCCATCTGCCCATCCGACAGGCAGGCGGCGATCAGCAGGATGCAATCGGCGCCGATCGCGCGCGACTCGATCACCTGGTAGGGATCGACCATGAAATCCTTGCGCAGCACCGGTAGCGCGCAAGCGGCTCGGGCCTGGCGCAGATAGTCGTCATGACCCTGAAAGAACTGCACGTCGGTCAGCACACTCAGGCAGGCCGCGCCATGGCCGGCATAGCTCGCAGCGATCTCGGCCGGGACAAAGTGCTCGCGGATCACGCCCTTGCTGGGGCTGGCTTTCTTGACCTCGGCGATCACCGCCGGCTCGCCTGCGGCGAGCTTGGCACGCAGCGCTGCGGCAAAGCCGCGTGTTGGGGCCTGGCCTTGCGCGAGCTCGCGCATTGCCGCCTCGCTGAGGACGGCGCGCGCTGCGACCAGTTCTTCGCGCTTGACCGCGACGATGCGTTGCAAGATGTCTGACATGTCGGGACCTGTCCTTAAACGGGCTTGAAGCGCTGCGTCAGCGCGACGAACTGGCTGAGCTTGGCTTGCGCAGCGCCGCTGGCCACGGCCTCGCGGGCACGCTTGACGCCCTCGTCTATCGAGGCCGCCACGCCTGCGGCGTAGAGCGCGGCGCCCGCATTGAGCAGCACGATGTCGCGCACCGGCCCGTCCTCATTGGCCATTGCACGGCGGATGCACTGCACCGATTCGTCGCGGTTCGCAACCTGAAGCGCGCGCGAGTCGTAGACCGGCAAGCCAAAGTCGCTGGGGTGCACGACGTACTCGCGGACCTCGCCCTGGTGCAGTTCGCCGACCTGGGTCTCGCCCGACAGCGAGATCTCATCCATGCCGTTGGCACCGTGCACCACCAGCACATGCTCGCTGCCCAGGCGTTGCAGCACCCGAACCTGGATTCCGACCAGATCGGGATGGAACACCCCCATCAGCTGGTTGGGCGCACCGGCCGGGTTGGTCAGCGGCCCCAGGATGTTGAAGATGGTTCGCACACCCAGCTCCTTGCGAACCGGTGCGGCATGGCGCATCGAGGCATGGTGGTTGGGCGCGAACATGAAGCCGATACCGGTCTCGGCCAGGCAGCTGGCGACCTGGTCGGGCGTGAGCGTGATGCAAGCGCCCAGCGCCTCCATCACATCGGCCGACCCGGAGGTCGACGAAACGCTGCGCCCGCCGTGCTTGGCGACCCGGGCCCCGGCGGCGGCGGCGACGAACATCGAGGCGGTCGAGATGTTGAAGGTGTGAGAGCCGTCGCCACCCGTGCCCACGATGTCGACCAGATGGGTCCGGTCGGCCACCGGCACCGGTGTGGCGAACTCGCGCATCACCTGGGCAGCGGCGGCGATCTCGCCGATCGTCTCCTTCTTGACCCGCAGCCCGACCGCGAAGGCCGCGATCATCACCGGCGACATCTCGCCGCTCATGATGCGGCGCATCAGCGCCAGCATCTCGTCGTGGAAGATCTCGCGGTGCTCGATGATGCGGGTCAGCGCGGCGGTGTTGGTGATGGGCATGGCAGGCTCAGGGCTGAAGGAATTCGCCGGCAGCGGCGATGGCGCGGTCAATGCCCGCGGCATCGACATCGAGATGGGTGACAAAGCGCAGGCCGAGCAAGCCGGTGGCGAGCACGCCGCGCGACTGCAGATGTGCCAGCAGACCGGGTCCACGCCCACCGTCGGCATGGGCAAAGACGATGTTGGTCTGTGGCGGCGTCACCGCGATCCCAGGCAGCGCAGCCAGGCCATCGGCCAGGCGCCTGGCCAGCACATGGTCGTCGGCGAGCCGGTCGACATGGTGGTCGAGCGCGTGCATCGCCGCGGCCGCCAGCAGGCCGACCTGGCGCATGCCGCCGCCGGTGAGCTTGCGGATGCGGTGAGCCCGGGCAATGAACTCGCGCGAGCCACACAGCGCCGAGCCGATCGGCGCGCCCAAGCCCTTGCTGAAGCAGACCGAGACACTGTCGAACAGGCTGGCGATCGCACCGGCGGTCGATCCACTGGCCGCCGCCGCGTTGAACAAGCGCGCCCCGTCGAGGTGACTGTTCAGGCCGTGCCGGCGCGCCAGCGCGGTGGCCTGCGCGAGGTAGTCCTGCGTCAGCACCTTGCCATTCCAGGTGTTTTCCAGGCATAACAGCCGGCTGCGGGCGAAATGCGGGTCATCGGGCTTGATCGCGGCCTCAAGCTCGGCCAGCGACAGCGTGCCGTCGGGCTGCTGCGTGATCGGCTGCGGCTGGATCCCGCCCAGCACCGCACCGCCACCGCCTTCGTAGCGGTAGGTGTGCGCCAATTGGCCGACGATGTACTCGTCGCCGCGACCGCAGTGCGCCAGCAGCGCACACAGGTTGCTGGCGGTGCCGCTGGGCATGAACAGCGCCGCCTCGAAACCCAGCAGCGCGGCGATGCGCTGCTGCAAAGCGTTGACAGTCGGGTCGTCGCCGAACACGTCGTCGCCGACCGCCGCGTTGGCCATCGCCTGGCGCATCGCTGCAGTCGGCCGGGTGACGGTGTCGCTGCGCAGGTCGACCAAATAGCCGTCGAAAGCAGCCGGGACCGCTGAACCGTAGGAAACCGTGCTGGCACTCATGATCAAGCCCTCAGGTTGAGAAAGTTGCGCAGCATCGCATGGCCATGCTCGGACAGGATGGATTCGGGGTGGAACTGCACCCCTTCGAGCGGCGTCGAGGTGCCTGCCAGTTCGCGGTGGCGAACACCCATGATCTCGCCGTCCTCCGAGCTTGCGGTGACCACCAGCGCCTTCGGGCATGTCTCGCGCTCGATCACCAGCGAGTGGTAGCGAATCACGCTGAACTCCTTGGGCAAGCCGAGGTAGACACCTTGCTGGTCATTGCTCAAGATGCTGGCCTTGCCGTGCATCTGGCGCTGGGCGCGGACGATCTTGCCGCCAAGCGCCGCACCGATGCTCTGGTGCCCCAGACACACTCCCAGGATAGGCAGCTTGCCCATCAAGGCCTGGATCGCCGGCACGCAGACGCCCGCCTCAGCCGGCGAGCATGGCCCGGGCGAGAGCACCAACTGGTCGGGCTTGAGCGCAGCGATCTGCTCGACCGTGACCTCGTCGTTGCGAAGCACCTTGACGTCCTGGCCCAGTTCGCCGAAGTACTGCACCAGGTTGAAGGTGAAGCTGTCGTAGTTGTCGATCATCAAGAGCATGTCAGCCCCCCGTTGCGTTCCGCAACATACCCCGAAGGGGGCGCGCCATTCTGGAGGCGGCTCAGCGAATGGCGCATCTCAGAACCCCTCTTCGACAAGTTCCGCAGCGCGGATCAGCGCCCTTGCCTTGTGCTCGGTCTCGGCCCACTCCATCTCGGGGATCGAGTCGGCGACCACGCCGGCTGCGGCCTGCACGTAGAGCGTCTGGTTCTGCACGATGCCGGTGCGGATCGCGATCGCCACGTCCATGTCGCCAGCAAAGCTGAGGTAACCGCAGGCGCCGCCGTAGATGCCGCGCTTGACCGGCTCGAGTTCGTCGATCACCTCCATCGCCCGGATCTTGGGCGCGCCGGTCAGCGTGCCGGCCGGGAAGGTGGCGCGCAACACGTCCATGTTGCTGACGCCGTCCTTGAGCATGCCCTCGACATTGCTGACGATGTGCATCACATGCGAGTAGCGCTCGACCGCGAAGGCCTCGGTCACCTTGACCGAGCCAGTTTTGGCGATGCGCCCGATGTCGTTGCGCGCCAGGTCGATCAGCATCAGGTGCTCGGCGCGCTCTTTCGGGTCGGCCAGCAAGTCGGCCTCGGTGGTCTGGTCGCTCTCGGGCGAGGTGCCGCGCGGGCGAGTGCCGGCCAGCGGGCGGATCGTGATCTTGTCGCCCTCGGGCGTGTGCTCGTGGCGCACCAGGATCTCGGGCGACGCGCCGACGATCTGGAAGTCGCCCATGTCGTAGAAATACATGTACGGACTGGGGTTGAGCGAGCGCAGCGCGCGGTACAAGCTCAACGGGCTTTCGGTGTAGCGTTTTTTCAGCCGCTGGCCGATCTGCACCTGCATCATGTCGCCAGCGGCGATGTACTCCTTGCTCTTGAGCACGGCCTCGATATAGGCCGGCTTGTCAAACTCGCGCTCGACCGCGTAGGACGGTCCGCGCCTGACCGGCGGCGCGGTGACCGAGTAGCGCAGCTTGTCGCCGAGCTCAGTGAGCCGGCGCTTGGCCTTGAAATAGGCCTCGGGTCGGGTCGGGTCGGCGTAGACGATCAGGTACAGGCGCCCCGACAGGTTGTCGATCACCGCCAGCTCCTCGGTCTGCAGCAGCAGGATGTCGGGCGTGTCGAGTCCACCGGGCTTGTGCGTTGCCGCCAGCCTGGGTTCCATGAAGCGCACCGCGTCGTAGCCGAAGTAGCCGGCCAGCCCGCCGCAAAAGCGCGGCAAACCGGGGCGTAGCGCGACCTTGAAGCGCGACTGGTAGGCCTCGATGAAGTCCAGCGGGTTGCCGGCGTGGGTCTCGACCACCGCGCCGTCGGTGACAACCTCGGTGACGCTGCCCGAAGCGCTGCCGGTGGCGCGCAGCTGGGTTCGCGCCGGCAGGCCGATGAAGGAGTAGCGGCCGAAACGCTCGCCGCCAACCACCGACTCGAGCAGAAAGCTGTGCTTGGCACCGCCTGCAAGCTTGAGGTAGAGCGACAGCGGCGTCTCGAGGTCGGCGAAGGCCTCGCTGAGCAGCGGGATGCGGTTGAAGCCTTGCGCGGCAAGGCTCTTGAACTCGAGTTCAGTGGTCACGTCGAACAACTCCTGGGTGCTGGCGCACGGGGCGCGCAGGCAGACGATACGGTGGTCAGAGTGGACGGTCGGGCGCCGCGGTGGATGCCCTGTCCGGGTGGCGCGCTGCGCTGGCGGCGGGTTCGTGGGCCGGGCCGGCGGCTGCCAGAGACGTCAGTGAGCCAAAGGCGAGGGTCGCCAGGGCCAAGCTCCCCGGCCGGCGGACCTGGAGGTCTGCTCGCCTGGCATCTGCTGCCTCTGGATCCGCTGCACGATCGACATGTTTTCGAGTTTATCAGCCGGCCCGCGGGCCGCTCAGCAACCCGAGGCCTCGGCCAGGCGATCAGGCCGGCCAGACACCCGGCACCAGCGCGTCGAGGCGATCGATCACCGCGTCGGCACCGACCCCCGCCACCGGCAATCCGTGGTTGTAGCCATAGCTCACCAGCACGACCGGGCAGCCCGCAGCGCGAGCGGCCTGGGCGTCGTTGCTGGAGTCACCGACCATCAGCGTGCGCCCGGGCAGGCTGCCCAGCGCGAGGCAGGTCTGCAACAAGGGCAGCGGGTCGGGCTTCTTGCGCGCGAACGCATCGCCGCCGAAGACCTGGCTGAAGTAGCCGTCAAGCCCCTTCGCGGCGAGCAGCGGCTTGGCGAAGGCGCCGGGCTTGTTGGTCAGGCAAGCCAGCGCCCAGCCGGCGTCGACCAGCCGGCGCAGGCCCTCGACCACGCCGGGATAGACGACCGAGTGCTGCCCGTTGATCGACTCGTAATGCCGCTGGTAGGCCTGCCAAGCCGGCTCGTAGAGATTGGGGTCGGCGTCGACCTCGGCCAAGGTGCAACGGATCAGGTGCTCGCTGCCTTTGCCCACTGTGCGTTCGATGAAGGCTCGGTCCACTCGCGGCAAGCCATGCTCGCCGAGCATCGCATTGAGCGCAACATCGAAATCGCCGACGGTGTCGACCAGGGTGCCGTCGAGGTCGACGATGGCGGCTTGGATGGGCATGCTGTTCATTCGGTGGACGGTTGGAGAGCGAATTCTGCCCCGCTCGGGCCGGCCCGCTCAGGCCGTGCTGATCTGGCTCAGCCCCAGCTCGCGCATCATCGCCTCGCGCATCAGGAACTTCTGCGGCTTGCCGGTCACGGTGATCGGCAACTCGTCGACGAATCGCAAGTACTTGGGCACCTTGTAGTGCGCGATCTGGTCGCGACAGAAGTCGAGGATTTCGGCTTCGCTGCAGACCATGCCGGCGCGGGTGATGATCCAGGCGCACAGCGCTTCGCCATAGCGCGCGTCGGGCACGCCGAAGACTTGAACCGCCGCCACCTTGGGATGGGTGAACAAGAACTCCTCGACCTCGCGCGGGTAGACGTTCTCGCCGCCGCGTATCACCATGTCCTTGACCCGGCCGACGATGTTGGCGTAGCCCTCGGCGTCGATCGTCGCGAGGTCGCCGGTGTGCATCCAGCCGTCGCGCACCGAGTCCGCGGTGCGCTCGGGGTCGTCCCAATAACCCTGCATCACCGAGTAGCCACGGGTGCAGAGCTCGCCGGTCTGGCCGACCGGCACCACCTGGCCTTCGAGGTCGACGACCTTGACCGACAGATGCGGCAGCACCCGGCCGACGGTGGTCACGCGTTTGCCCAGCGGGTCGTCGGTCGCGCTCTGGAACAGCGCTCGGTCGCCACCGCCGCCAGCGTCGCGCGGGCGTCGAAACCCTCGCCCGGAAACACCATCTTCGAGCCCTTGGCCACGCAGGCCAGCACCGCCAGCACCATGCCAAAGCAGTGGTACAGCGGCACGGGGATGCACAAGCTGTCTTGTTCGGTCAAGCGCATGCAGTCACCGACCGCGCGCCCGTTGTTGACGATGTTGTGGTGGGTCAGCGTCGCGCCCTTGGGCGCACCCGTGGTGCCGCTGGTGAACTGGATGTTGATCGCGTCGAAACAGCTCAGGTCGCTCTCAGGCGGCAGCGCATCGACCCGGGTCTTGCCGGACGCGATCAGCTGCGACCAGTTGACCATGCCGGCGCTGGGCTCGTCGCCCAGCCGCACCACCGCGCGCAGCAGCGGCAAGCGCGGGCCGGCGCCGGCAGCGCACACGCCCAGGGTCTGCAGCATCGCGAGATAGTCGCTGGACTTGAAGGCTGCGGCGCTGACCAGCACACCGACACCGGCCTTGTTGAGCGTGTATTCCAGCTCTGACAAGCGGTAAGCCGGGTTGATGTTGACCAGGATCGCACCGATACGTGCGGTGGCGAACTGCGTCACCAGCCACTCGGCCCGGTTCGGCGACCACATCCCGACCCGGTCACCCGTCTTGACACCCAAGGCGAGAAAACCGGCGGCCGCCCATTCGACTTGCTGCAGCAACTCGGCCCAGGTCCAGCGCAGGCTTTGCTCGACAAACACTGCGGCCTCGCGCTGGGGCCAGCGCTGCGCAGCACTGGCCAGCAGCGCATGGACGGTATCTTCGGACAGCGGATGGTCGGTCGCGCCGTGGACCAGCGACATGCCGTTGACGGGGGGCGGTGCTGGCCTGCGTGGCCAAGGGCTCGAAGATGGTGTTTCCGGGCGAGGGTTTCGACGCCCGCGCGACGCTGGCGGCGGTGGCGACCGAGCGCTGCACCGCGCTGCAAAATCAAGCCCTCTACCCCGAAACCCTTCCCATCGCCACGCTCGCTGAAACCGGCGACCGCCAGCCCGGAGACCTAGCACCGATGCCCGCCTCAGACCTCACCGACCTCGACGCCCATCAACTGTCTGCCGAGATCCACGCCCGCCGCGTCTCCTGCCGCGAGGTGATGCAAGCCTACCTGGCGCGCATTCACCGCCTGAACCCGGCGCTCAACGCGATCGTCAACCTCGCGCCCGACGAGTCGCTGCTGCGTCAGGCCGACGAATGCGACGCCGAACTGGCCCAGGGCCGGTCGCGCGGCTGGCTGCACGGCCTGCCGCAGGCGATCAAGGACACCGGGCATGCGCTGGGTTTCCCCAGCACGGTTGGCAGCCCGCTACTCAAGAATGTGCTGCCGGCACAAGACAGCGTGGCCTGCGCGCGAGTGAAAGCAGCGGGCTGCATCGTGATCGGCAAGACCAACATCCCTGAACTCGGCCTGGGCTCGCACACCTTCAACCGCTTGTTCGGCGCCACCGCCAACGCTTGGGACGCCAACGTCTGCGCTGGCGGCAGCAGCGGTGGCGCGGCCGTGGCGCTGGCGCATCGAATGCTGCCAGTGGCCGACGGGTCGGACTTCATGGGTTCGCTGCGCAACCCGGCGGCCTGGGGCCATGTCTTCGGCATGCGACCCAGCCAGGGTCGGGTGCCGACCTGGCCGGCCGCCGACACCTATGTGGCCCAACTCGCCACCGACGGGCCGATGGCGCGCAGCGTGCGCGACCTGTCGCTGCTGCTCGGCACCCAAGCCGGCCAAGACCCGCGCGCGCCCTTGTCGATCGCCCAGGGCCCGCAAAGTTTTCTGGCTGATGGCGACGCCGGAGCGCTGCGCGGCCTGCGCGTGGGCTGGCTGGGTGACCTGGCCGGCCATCTGGCGATGGACGAAGGCCTGCTGCCGGTGTTAGAAAGCGCGCTGCAGCGCTGCGCCGCCGAAGGCGCGCAGGTCGAGCCGACGGCGCTGGGCTTCGACCCCGACCGGCTGTGGGCCGCGTGGCTGGTCTGGCGCCGTGCGCTGGTCGCACCCAAGGTCGCCGCACTGCTGGCCCGGCCCGGTGCCACGCGTGACCAGATCAAGCCCGAAGCGCTGTGGGAATACGACAGCGCGCAAGGCCTGGGCTTCACCGAGTTCATGCAGGCCAGCGAGGTGCGAACGGCTTTCCACAGCCACATGCTGGGGCTGTTCGAGCGCTTCGACGTGCTGGCGCTGCCGGTGACACAGGTCTGGCCGTTTGCGGTGGAACAGCGCTGGCCGCAGACGATCGCCGGCCGGACCATGGACACCTACCACCGCTGGATGGAGAGCACGCTGTACGCCACCTTCGCCGGCCTGCCGGCGATCAGCCTGCCGGCGGGTTTCCATGCCAACGGCCGCTGGCCGGCGGGCTTGCAGCTGATCGGCAGACCGCAGGGAGACGCCGCGTTGCTGCGTGTGGCCGCAGCCTACGAAGCGATCTCGGGCGAGTTGCTGGCGCGCCGGCCGGCCGAGCCGGTGCCCGGGGCCAAAAACCGCGCGCCAACCTGAACCCTTCACCCGACCCGACAGGAAGACAAGATGCATCAACTGCTGATACGCAACGCGCTGGTCTTCGACGGCACCGGCCAGGCCCCCGTGATCCAGGATGTGGCGGTGACGGGCGGGCGCATCGCCGCGATCGGCCCCGCGCTCGACGTGTCGGCCCACGAGACCATAGACGCGCAAGGACTGGCGCTGATGCCAGGCATCATCGACAGCCACACCCACTTCGACGCCCAGATCACCTGGGACCCGCAGGTCCGGCCCTCGCCGGCACTGGGCGTGACGACCGCGGTGATCGGCAACTGCGGCTTCACGATCGCGCCGTGCAAGCCGCAGCACCGCGAGATCACGATGCGCAACCTGACCCAGGTCGAAGGCATGTCGCTGGATGCGCTGCGCCTGGGCATCGCCTGGGACTTCGAGACCTTCCCCGAATACCTGGCCCAGCTGCGGCGTCAAGGCGCGGTCGTCAACATCGCCGCCTACATCGGCCACAGCAGCGTGCGAACCTATGTGATGGGCGACGACGCGTCGACGCGCGTGGCCAGCGACGCTGAGATCGAACAGATGCAGGCTATCGTGCGCGACGCGATGCAGGCCGGCGCGGTCGGCTTTGCCAGCAGCACCTCGCCGGCGCACAACGGCGAAGGCGGCCGGCCGATGCCGTCTCGCCTGGCCGATGATCGCGAGATGCATGCGCTGGTGATGGCGATGGGCGAAGGGGGTGGCGGCGTCTTCATGCTGACCAAGGGCGGCCAGACAGCGGTGGCGTTCCTCGAATCCCTGGCCGCCGACAGCGGCCGACCGGTGATGGTGGCAGCGCTGCTGCACAACAGCACCAGCCCGCAATCGGTGTTCAAGGACCTGGACGCGATCAGCGCAGCCAATGCGCGTGGCCATGGGCTGATCGGCCAGGTCTCTTGCTGCCCGCTGACGATGGATTTCACGCTGCAATCGGCCTACCCGGTCGAAGGGCTGCAGAGCTGGCGGCCAGCGATGGGCCAGCACGGCGACGCGCTGATGGCGGTGCTGGCGAGCCGCGACTTTCGCGACGGCGTGCGCGCCGAGCTGGCGGCCCCCGCGAGCTTTCGGCTGTTCAACGGTGAATGGGACAAGGTGCAGGTGGTGGAAACCGTCACCCCCGCCCAGTCCCACCTTGAGCAGCGCAGCATCGCCGAGATCGCCCGCAGCGAAGGCCGCGACCCACTGGACGTGATGCTCGACCTGGCGCTGGCCGAGCAACTGCGCACCGTCTTCACCGCGCAACTGCTCAACTCCGACGAGGCGGCGGTGGGCCAGATGCTCACGCACCCGCACAGCCTCGTCAGCCTGAGCGACGCTGGCGCGCACCTGACCTTCTTCAACGACGCCGGCTTTGGCCTGCACCTGATGGGCCACTGGGCGCGCGACCTGGGCTTGATGACGCTGAGCGAAGCAGTGCGCAAGCTCACCAGCCAGCCGGCGCAGATCTTCGGCCTGCCCGAGCGCGGCCTGATCCGCACCGGCCATGCGGCTGACCTGCTGCTGTTTGATCCGGCCACCGTCGGCCGCGGCCCCAAGCGCAGGGTCTTCGACCTGCCCGGCGGCGCAGCCCGCCTGACAACCGACGCGGTCGGGGTGCACGGCGTCTGGGTCAATGGGCAACAGGTGGCTGACAGCGCGGGGCTGCTGGCGGCCGCGCCACGGGCCGGCGAGCTGCTGACGCGCTTTTCGGCTTAGGCGTCGCTGGGGCGTCGCTGAGACGTCGCTGGGCAAGCCGCCCTTGGGCAAGCCGTCCTTGGACAGTTTGGGTGACGCGGAAATCCACCGCCAGGCTGCACAACATATAGGCGTCCTCGCGCGACAGCCCGCCGCGCTCACCCAGCAAGGCGATCATGTCGCGCAGCGCGATCGCCAGGCATTGGTCCAGACTGGGGTCCATCCCCATCGTGATCCAGTGCGTGGGCGTCTCGCCCCGCGGGTAGGCCAAGCCCGGCGCGGTGGGTGAGCGCTTGTGCAGCACGAGCTCGAAGCGGCCCTGCAAGGCGGTCTCGATCGCGGTGGTGCAGACCTCACCGTCGCCCTGGGCCGCATGGCCGTCGCCGCAAGAAAACAGCGCGCCCGGCACATGCACCGGCAGGTAGAGCGAACTGCCCGGGCCGAGTTCCTTGTTGTCGAGGTTGCCGCCATGCGCGCGCGGCACGATGGTGCTGATGCGGCCCCAATGCGCCGGCGGCGCCACGCCCATCACGCCAAAAAAAGGGTGTAGCGGCAAGTCCAGGCCCCAAGGCATGCGCGCGGTCTGGCGCTCGGCGTCGAGCGGGATGTTGACCATGCGGGACTGGTCGAACTCGCCGGGTAGCGTGCCGGCGAGCGGCCGGATCATGTTGTAGCCCCAGTCCTGGCGCAGACGCACGTCGAGGATGCGAACCTCGAGCGTGTCGCCCGGCTCGGCGTCCTCGACATAGACCGGCCCGGTCAGGATATGGCCGGGCAGGCTGCGCGCGCTGCGGGCATGGATCTCGAGCAGTTCGGGCGGCACATGAAAGCCTGCCGGCGGCAGCGCATCGGGACCGCCGCTGACCGTGTCGACCGTCAACGAGTCGCCGCTGGCGACGCGCAGCACCGGCGCGTACTTGGCGTCGAACAGGCCCCAATGGCAAGTCTCGACGCTGGCAGCCAGGTGGTGCGCGCTCATGCGAACCGACCCCAGGTCGAACCAGCACAAGGCGGCTGCAGCGCATTCGAGCGGGACGTCTGGCGGTCTCGGGGTTTGGGCATGGCGGTGATCCTGGCGAGTTGGAGAACAGCGCGATGATGCACGGACCGTGCCGGCGCCTGCGCAGTCTCATGCTCTGGGCAAGCACCGCCTGCGCTGCGGCCTGCCGTGGCTCTCGATTGACCCATATCAAGAAGGCCGACCCCAGCCCGGCGAGACTGCGGACATCGGTTTTCAAGCCCAGCCCTTTCGGAGCGAATTGCCATGTACCAACGTATCCTCGTCCCCGTCGACGGCAGCGCCACGTCCGATGCCGGGCTCAACGAAGCGATGCAGCTGGCCCGCCTGACCGGCGCCAAATTGCGCTTGCTGCACGTCGTGGATGACATGCCCATGATCTTGAGCGGCGACACCATGGGTGCGATGACAGCGGACGTGTTCGACCTGCTGCGCAAGAACGGCCAGCGAATTCTCGATGAGGCCTGCAATCGGGTCGAAGCCGCTGGCATTGCGACGGACGCAAGGCTTTACGACAGCTTCGACGGCCGCTTGAGCGACCGCGTTGTCAAGGAGGTGGCCGAATGGCCCGCCGACCTGATCGTGCTGGGCACGCATGGCCGGCGCGGCGTCGGCCGCATGCTCCTGGGCAGCGACGCAGAGCAAGTGCTCAGGACCGCCACGGTGCCGGTGCTGCTGGTGCGGTCTGGCGCTGAGACTGGCGTTGACGCTGCGGCGCGGTCTTCAGCGGCGCGCAGCCCTTGAAGATCTTTCGGCCCTTCAGCGTCGTCTCGCCTAGCGCTCAGATGCATTGCAACATCAGCACCGGCACGCATCAGGCGGCGGATCTTTGATCCTTCACGGCCATGACGCTGGCATCTGAAAGCAGGCCAGGCCTCTCGAACGAATGGAAGTCGCGTTCCTCTTCGCACACGACCGACGCCGTTCAATCGAGCCGGATGTTCAGCTCGCTGATGATCGATGCCCACTTCGCCGTGTCCTCGCGCAGCAGCCGCTGCGCATCGCGGCGTCCGCGGAAGATCGGAAAGAAGCCGAGTGCTTCGAGAAGCTTTGCCGTGACGGGATCGGCCGCCGCCTGGCGATAGGCGGCTTCCAGCCGGTCGAGAATGGCGACGCTGGTGTTGGCGGGCGCGACCACGCCCTGCCACGAGGTGACGACGAGGTCGGGCCAGCCCTGCTCGATCGCGGTCGGCACGTCGGGCAGCGTCGGATGACGCGTGCGGCCCAGGATGGCGACGATGCGCAGCTTGCCGGCGTCGACCTGGCCTTTGTACATGCCGTAGCTCGAGATCATGAGCTGGACCCTGCCGCCCAGCATGTCGTTGAGCGCCGGGCCGCCCCCTCGGTAAGGCACATGCAAGAAGTCAACGCCGGTCTGCTTGCGCAGCACCTCGAAGCTCAGATGGTCGACGCTGCCCAGCCCGCCCGAGCCGAAATGGAGCGCGCCCGGCTTGCTCTTGGCCAGCGCCACGAGTTCGCGCAGATCGCGTGCTGGCAGATCCGCCGGGATCGCGAGCACGACGGCCGAGTCGGAGATGGTGCAGATCGGCACCAGGTCGCGCGCCACGTTGACACTGTGGTTGCGGTAGAGCAGCGGGTTCGTGACCACGACACTGCTGTTCACGTGACCGAGCGTGTAGCCGTCGGGCGCGCTCCTGGCGACGATCTCCAAGCCGACGCTGCCGTTGGCACCGCCGCGGTTGTCGACCGTGATGGATTGCCCGAGCGCGACCTGCGCGCCCTGCGCCAAGGGACGCGCGACGAGGTCGGTACCGCCGCCCGGCGGGAAACCGACGACCAAACGCACAGGGCGAGACGGAAAATCCTGGCCCAGGGCGAGCGCCCAGGGCGCGAGACCTAGCGCTGCGGCAAGCAGGTTTCTGCGCTCCATGATCAGGCCGCAATCTGCTCGACGGTCGGCGCGTTGCCCGCGAGCGTCGTGCGTCGCATGTCGCGGACTTCGGTGCGGTCGAAGCGGCGGGCGCGGTGCATGGTGCTGCGGTTGTCCCACACCACCAAGTCGTACTGCCGCCAGACGTGCGAGTAGACGAACTCTCGCTGCGTCGCCTGCTCGGTCAGGTCGCGCAGGAACGATCGCGCCTCCGGGATCGTCCAGCCTTCGATCGCGCCGGCATGGCTAGACAGGAACAGCGATTTGCGGCCGGTGTCCGGATGGGTGCGCACGAGCCGTTGCCGCACCGGCCGGAAGCCTTCGATCTCCTCAGGCGTGAACTCGCTGAAACCGATGGCGCCGCGCGAATGGAGCAGCGAATGCTCGCAGATCAAGTCCTCGACTTCAGCCCTGGTCGGTGCGTCTAGCGCATCGTAGGCTGCGCGCATGTCAGCGAACTCGGTACGGCCACCCCACGAGGGGATGACGCGGGCCGA
>RGQD01000094.1 GCA_010030205.1 Betaproteobacteria bacterium | reverse complement strand
GCTGGGCGGCGGGCTGGGCGACGTGTTGGGCGGCGTGTTGGGCATCGCGGGGTGGTGGTTCGGTGGTTGGTTGGTGCGGTGCTTCGGTGGTTCGGCGCAGACGCCCCGGCGCGTTATTCTGCGTCCCGGTGGGCCAGACAGTTTGAATGGAAGCCAGGATTTGTGCTAGTTCTGCTAGTTGTCTATACTGGCTCGCAGGAATCGCACAAAGCAGGAGGCACGTCATGCACTTGAACTTCGCGGTTGATCTGGATCAGGCGCAGGCGCGAGGCCTGACGAACAAAGACGTCGCGGATGTCAAGCGGCTGATGAAGGACGTGGTCGTCCTGGCACTGGCCGTGCGCCCAGAGCGCCGCGGCGTGGCGCGCGACCGGCTGGTGGATCTGCTGGTGGGCGACGTGGCAATGACGCCCGTGGACATGAAACGCGCGCGTCTGGAGGCCCAGGCCCTACGCTCAATTCGCCAGGGCACTGAGTGGCTGACGGCCGCTGAAATTGCGGACCTGGCCGGTCTGGGACCGGCTAACCCGATAGCCACCGTCAGCCGCTGGAAGCTGCAGGGGCGCATCTTCGCGCTGCGTCATGGCGGCAAGGACTATTTCCCCAAGTACGCGCTGGGCCAAGACTTCCGCCCCCTGCCTGTGATCAAGGAGGTCCTGGCGGTGCTGGCCGGTTACGACCCCGATTTGCTGGCCGGCTGGTTCGACAGCAGCTCGCGCTTTCTGGGCGGCAAGCGTCCGCGCGAGTTGCTGACCACTGAGCCGGCGTTGGTGCTTGCCGCCGCGCGCAACATGATCGAGGTGCGGGAGCATCACGGTTGAGCTGGTTCGACGACGCGCTTGCCGACGGGCGCCTGCACCCGTCCAAGGTCAGCATGATCGACCTGGCGCCGCCGCTGCTGTGGCGCGTTTACCCGCGGCGCCACGGGGTTGACGGCTTCAACGACACCCGGCTCGGCAACGCGCGCTTTTCTCCGGTTGAAGCGGCTGGGGCGATCGTGCCAGTGCTTTATGCCGGCAGCACGTTGGATGTTGCGCTGATGGAGACGGTATGGCACGACGCGCCCACCCCGTCGCACGGCTTCCACCTGGTGCTCAATCAGGCGACTGAGCCGCGCCGCGTGGGTTCCCTGAAGCCCGCCGCGGCCTTGCACCTGGTCGATTTGACAACCGTCGGTCTGCGCCGCTTGGGGCTGGCCCGCGCCGAGGTGATTGACAGCGACCCGGTGGACTTCCCGGTCACACGCCAGCTGAGTACGTGGCTGTTTGAAAACAAGCCCGCCGCCCAAGGCATCTGCTGGATATCCCGACAAAACGACGAGGGCAGGGCGGTGCTGCTGTTCGCGCCGCGGCTGGGCTCGGTCAAGCTGGCGGTGGCCACCGAAGACGAGATCTTCACCGACGAACCGCACCTGGACGCGCTGCTCACGCTGGCCGAACGCCTGGGCGCCGGCGTGATCGTGCGTTGATCGGTGGGCAATCGGCCTGAAGCGCTTTCAGGCTGGCTCGGGTGTCCGGGCGCTGGACCAGCCGCCGCCGGTGTGCTGGGTGCGTTTCGGAGTTCAAGGTTTTTGGGGCCAGGCCAGGTTCGGTAGAAGCAGTTTCGGAGTTTGATGGATTTTTTGCGGAGCAGGCCTGGCTCCAGCCGCAGGTGAAGGCGAGCCAGCGCCGTCTGAACGTCAGGTCTTCTGACCGTCGTCCGGCCGTCGAGGCGAGCCCGCCAAACCGTGATCTCACGTCGCAGTTCGCGTACGGCCTGGGCTACCTGAAGCGGCCCGAGGCGGTCGAGGTGGACCCGGTCAGCCTCAGCTTGGCGGACCTTGAGGCCGTCCGTGGCCAGCCGCTTTTCCCCATCAACGGAGTGGCAGAGTTTGGTGGTGTCCGCGACGCCGCGCCGGCCGGCGGCGCGCGCCCGAAGACAACCGTTCGCGATGAACATGGCGCCCTGTGGTTGGCCAAATTTCCCGCAACAGGCGACGCCTTCGACGTCGCTCGCGCCGAGGCGTGCACGCTGGTGTTGGCACGGCGCTGCGGCCTGACGGTGCCCGAGTTGCGCTACCTGCGGGTTGGCGGCAAACCGGTGATGCTCATCCGTCGCTTCGATCGATACTGGGCGCCTGTCGGCGAACTGCCGGCGGCAGGCCTGGCCTTGCACGAAAGCCGACCCGGCACGGGACGTGTCGAAGGCCGAATCCCATTTGCCAGCGGGCTGACTTTGGTGGCTTGCTCGGAATTCGAGTCGCGAACCAAGGGCTACGCTGATCTGTCAGCAGCCATTCGCAAGCACGTGCATCCGCCTTCCATCAAAGCGGCATGCCAAGAGCTGTTCGCGCGCATGGTGTTCAATATCTTCGCGAGCAATGACGACGACCACCTGCGCAACCACGGTTTCGTCTTCGACCACCGCCAAGGCGGCTGGGCGCTGAGCCCGTTGGACGACGTCGTGCCGCGGCCGGGGTTCGCCTACGAGCGCATGCTGCACCTGCAGGTCGGCGACGAGGGCAAGCTGGCGACGCTGGACAACGCGTTGAGCCGCTTTGCCGCATTCACCGCCGCGCGCGCCGATGCCGTCGAACTGGTTCGCCGTGTCTGGAGCGAAGTTCGGCAATGGAAGACCACGTTCGAGGCCTTTGGTGCCGACGCGAAGCTGCTGGCGCAGATGGCCAGCGTCTTTCGCGAGTTGGAGGACATCGCAAGCCCAGAGTTGGTGGCTGAAATCCGTAACGCCAGGTGAGCGATGGCCGTCCCCAGCGAATCGACGGTGCAGAAATGCGAAGCCGCCAGCGCCAATCGGACGCGCGGTATGGCGCTCTAACCACTGGCCCAATGCGCAAGCAACCGCCAGCTCAAATATTTGTCGCCAGGCCGGCGTAGTAGGATGTACACATTAGCGCACAGCAAGGCTCGCCATGACCACGACGATGACCATCCGCCTCGAAGACGAGGTCAAGAACCGACTCGATATGCTCGCCGAAGCCACCCAGCGCAGCAAGTCGTTTCTCGCAGCCGAAGCCATCAAGGCCTACGTCGAAAGCAACGAATGGCAGATCGCTGAGATTCAGGCGGCTTTGATCGAGGCCGACGCGGGTGACTTTGCCAGTGACGGGGATGTTGCCGATTTGGCCCAGAAGTGGGGCGTGAATGCGGCTTAGGTGGTTGCGCCAAGCACTGCGCAATCTCGACGACGAAGCCACCTACATCGCCGCGGACGACGCTGCCGCTGCCCGCTTGGTGGTCAAGCGCGTGCTGGATGCTGTGGCGCTGCTGCCGGCGCAGCCCGGTCTTGGTCGGCCAGGGCGCGTCCCGGGCACGCGCGAACTGGTGGTGCTGAAGACGCGCTATGTCGTGCCGTATCGAGTGCGCGGCGACGTCATCGAGCTTCTGCGGGTGTTCCACAGCTCATGGCGATTGCCCGACCGTTGGTGAGGCGACCAGCGGACTGCGTCGCGCGATTGGCTTGATGAGACCTGCGTCCAGCAACGCATGAATTCGCCCAGTGTAGCGTTGAGTACGCTCATTTTAAAAGATATTAATAAATGAAATTCTGACCACTCCTCGATGGGCGCGACGCCACGCCGTCGATCGGTAAGAGGGATGGCGATAGGGATGGCGATAGGGATGGCGATAGGGATGGCGATAGGCGATAGGGATGGCGATAGGGATGGCGATAGGGATGGCAATAGGGATGGCAATAGCCAGCCGTTGGCTTAGATTGCAGCGCTTCGCCCTCTTCTTGTCAGGCCGCGATCATGAGCGAACGTCTCGGTGGCAACAGCATTCCATGGGGATCGATCGCGGTGGTGGCCGCTTTTGTCTCGAGCACTTTTTTGGTTCAGCAGGCATTTCAGCCGCTGCGGCCTGCGGACAAGGAACGTGCGGCGCCGCAGCAAGGCGCCGAGCTTGAAGTTGAGGCGCGGCTGTGGGAGGACCCTTTTGCTGCAGCGCGCCGCTACGAGTCCGAACGCTTCGATCGTTGCGACAAGAAGGTCAACAGCATGGTGCTGCGGGCCACGGCGAAGGTCTTGACGGTTCCGATGCAAAATGCCATCGCAGCGTCCAGTCCGGCCAGTGCGGCCAGTGCGGCCGGTGCGGCCAGTGCGGCCAGTGCGGCCAGTGCGGTCGCTTCTGGCGGGCCGCCCGCCGAATGCGATGAAGTGGTGGTCCAGGAGCGACGCAAGCCGCTGCGGCTGATCGAGGCGCTCGACCGCAACGGCAACCATGATCTGACCGAATCCCTGGTCGTTGTCGTGACGCTGCCAGGCAACGCATTCGTCGGTGCCGAGGAGAGCCGCCGGCGCACCCGCTATGCGGTGCTGGCCGGTTTGCAAGCGCAGGGCCTAGCACCCGACGACGCCGAGCACTTCGGATTGCTTCAGTTCGACCTGCCGTCCGCCAATCGACTGCGTCCGATGCGCGTGCCATACGAGATGCTGTCGCTGCAGCCGACCTTGCGCGGCGATGCCGTGGGTGATCGCAAGTCGCAGCGCTATGAGCAGGCGGCTTTGCTGTGGGTGGACGAGACTTCCTTGCCGCAGCCTCGGCTCGATGCGCTGGCCTCGCTGCTGGGCGCACTGATGAAGACGCCCGAGGGCTGGAACAAGAAGCCGCCGACTGAAGGCGATGCGAAGCCGAATCTGCCAGCACTTGTGCTCATCGGGCCCTCAAGTTCCGACGGCTTGCGTGCGTCCCTGGTCGACCTGGATCGGGCCGCCAACCGCTGCCCGCCCGCGCCGCTGAGCGAGATCGACGCCAGGTCCGGTGACAACGCGCCCTATGTTGCAGCTCGAGCCCACTGCGAAGAGGAACTCAAGCCTGAGGTGGTCGCGGGCTACAAGCACATGGCCAATGCGCGCTTGTTCAACGCCGTCGCCACCGCGTCCGATCGGGCGATGCCCGAGCTACACGACCAGAAGCTCGAGACCTACCTCAACGAGCGTTTGGCGCGCATTGGTGGCACACCGGCAAGCAAGAAGATCGACTACACGCGCATCATGGCCACCGATGACCGGGTGTTGCGCAGCATGGTCATGGAGCTGGAGTTGAGGTTGCCGGTCAACGCCACGCGGCGCGTGGTGTTGCTGGCCGAGCGCGATTCGCTGTACGCCAAGGCCTTGGTCAGCGAGTTGCGATTCCGGCTGACCGACCCGAAGAGCGTGCAGTACAAGCCCTGGCTACGGCTCGAGACGCACTACTTCTATCGAGGCCTCGATGGTGCCACCACTTTCGAAGGCGTCGCCGATCGGCCAGCCTCAGGCAAGGAAAAGGACGGCGCTTCGGTGCTCGAGTGGCCCGAGTCGCGTGACCAACTCGACTACCTGCGCCGCTTGGCCATCTCGCTCAAGGCTAGCGAGTCCGTTCGCGGCGCGGAGTTACCGCTGGCGGGTCGTGAACTCGGCGACGGCACCGAGAGTGGCGCGATCGGTGCCATCGGCATCTTGGCCAGCGATGTGCACGACAAGCTGCTGGTGCTGCAGGCGCTGCACGACAGCTTCTCCGACAAGGTCTTCTTCACCACCGACCTCGACGCGCGCCTCGTTCATTCGCGCACACTCGCTTACACGCGCAACCTGGTGGTCACGTCCAGTCTGCCGCTGGTTTTTGCAGACCCACGCTTGCAGGCCGGCGCGCCGCCGTTTCGTGATGCGTACCAGACTGCAGTCTTTCTCGCCGCGCGGCAGGCCGCTTGCCGCTCGGGCAAGTATTGCGACGACCTGAAGGTCGCCATCGAGCATGTGCGCGATGCGCCGTCGATCTACGAGATTGGCCGTCAGCAGGCCGTTCCTCTTGCAGGTTACGACCATGCTCAGCGGGTGCTCAACCAGCATGCGGCGCATGCTGGTATCGCGCTGCCGCTGTGGTTGCTGCTGGCCGGTGCGCTGCTGATCTGGCCCGGCACGCCGGCCTTGCGCAGTGTGCGCAAGTGGTTGTTGCGCATGCCACCGGCGACCGGTGAAAGCCTTGCGGTGCCGCAGCTGGCGACCGTGCTGCTGGCTGTGGTGCACATGTCGGTGTTGGCCTTTGTGCTCGGCAACGCGGTGGAGTTTGCTGCGCCGGGCCGGCTCGGGTTGGAGGGCATCCTGCTGCTCACCGCCACGGTCACCGGCGTCGCGCTGGTGCTGCTGCTCGGACGCGGCGCGATGCGCCTGCCGGCGACCGGCACGGCCGCAGCGATGCCGAACTGGCTGGCACCGGCGGTCGGCCTGCTGCTGATGGCCGCCGCCGCGGCCTGGATCGCCTGGCCCGCCCAAAGCGCCGCACCCTGTACCGAGTGCGAGCCTGCGGCCTGGCTTGACGGCGTCAGCGCCTGGCCTTCGCATCTGGTGCATCTGCTGGCCTTGGTGACCCTGGTGTGCATTTTCGATGTGCAATGGAAGCGCTTGCGCGACCGCTTCGATCAGGACACCCAATGGCTTGGGCTGGCACCCGCCGAGCTTGCGTCGGCCGACTTGTTGAAGCGCAGCTGGTGGCGCCATAGAAGCCTCATGGCTTGGTCCACGCCTGGCGGCAGGGCGCACCACGACGCGGTGGATTTCGAGGGCTTGTGGCATGAGAACGCTTACCGGGCGGAGCCCGTGGCACGCATGCTGCGGACTGCGGTCTTCTACGTGGTCACGCTAGGCCTGATGATCGGCCTGTTCTACGCTTTGAGCGACGGCCAGGTCCCTGAGGTGCCGGTACGCGGCCATGATCACCGCTGGATCGTGCGATCGACGCTGTATGCCGTGCTGCTGCTGTTGCCCTTGCTGATGGTGGCGGTGGCGGATGCCACGATGCTGACCCAGCGCTTCATTTACTTGCTCGACGGCGGACGCAGCTTTTATCCCGAAGTGATTCTGCAGCGCTTTGCCGATGCACTGGGCACTGCCAACCAGGAGAAGTGGTTGTGCCGATTTGCCGCAGAGCCCTGGCAACGCGGCGACGCACAGGCAGAGAAGCTGCACACGCTGCTCGACAACTGGATCGATGTGCGCTTGGTCGGTCGCCGCACGGCGGCGGTTTCGCCATTGATCGTGGGCCCCTTGGTGATCGTGGCGCTGCTGGCGGTTGCGCGCAGTCGATTGTTCGACAACTGGGCCATCACGTTGCCCGTGGCACTGGGCATCTGCGCCTACCTGGTCTGGCTGGTGGTGTTGGCTGTGCTGCTGAAGTTGGCCGCCGAGCGGGCGCGGGACAAGGCTTTGCTGCGCATGCAGGCAGACCTGCTCTGGCTCAGCGGCTCTGATTTGAAGCCCTTGGTCGAGCCCTTCAAGGCATTGATCGCGGAGGTGCGTGACATCCGTGAAGGCGCGTTCGCGCCCTTGTTCGAGCAGCCACTGTTCCGGGGCCTGATGGTGCCGCTGGGCGGTATCGGCAGCACACAGCTGTTCGACTACCTGCTGTTGGCGCGCTGAAGGCAGGGCCGGCTCGGCGCAACGCTGTCAGGGGCGGTCCGCCAAGCTGCCACAGGCCAAATCACTGCGCCGCAGCAGCAGCCTCGGGCAAGGTCTGCGTGACATGCGTGGCCGGGATCCGGCCCGAGTTCCAGCGGCCCCCGATCGCGCGCTCGATCTGCGCGGCCAACTGCAGCAGCAGGCCATCGTTGGCCTGGCGGGCTTGCGCCTGGATGCCCAGCGGCAAGCCGTTGTCCTGCGTGGCGAGCGGCAACGAGATGCCGGGGATGCCGCACAGGTTGGTCAGCGGCGTGTAGGCAAAGTTGCGCCACAGTTTGTCGAACCAATCGAGCACCGACGGGTTGTCGCTGAGGGTCAGGTTTTGCAGGGTGCCGAGCTTGGGTGTGGGCAGCGCGGTGATCGGCGTCAGGATGATGTCCCAGGCCTCGAAGAACTCACCGAAGGCGCGCGAGGTGGTGTTGAAGACGCTCTGCATCTTCGCCCGCTCGGTGTAGCTGGTCTGCAGGCCGGCCTCCCAGATCTTGATGTTGATCGGCTCGATCAGCTCGGCGGGAGGCCGCGCCAGACCTGCCGGCGCGAGCAGGCCGGAGATGGTCTGCGCAAAGTTGCTGATGTAGCAGGTGGTCTGGGCGGCGAAGGCCGCTCGAAAGTCGACCGCAGGCAAGGCCCATTCGACATGGTGGCCCAGCCCTTGCAGAAAGCGGCCGACGCGCTCGAGCTCAGCCACGTAGTGCGGCACCGCGTGGTAGTCGCCCCACTCGTGCGACAGCGCGATGCGCAGCCGCCCTGGGTCGCGCTGGATCAGCTGGCTGTAGGGCTCAACTGGGGTCCAGTAAGGCATGAACTCGCCCGGTGCGCCGCCGCGGCAGTGGTCGACAAAAGCGGCGGTGTCGCGCACGCTTCGGCTCTGGCAGCCCTGGGTCGAGACGAGCCCGCTCAGGTCTGACATCTTGGGCGCGATCGAGAACACGCCGCGCGAGGCTTTGAGCCCGATGTTGCCGTTGGCCCCGGCGGGGATGCGGATCGACCCACCGCCGTCGGTGGCGTGCGACAGCGGCAGCACGCCAGCGGCCACGACGGCCGCAGTGCCGGCCGACGAGCCCAGCGTGGTGTAGGCCAGATTCCAAGGGTTGCGCGTGACGTAGACCGCGGGGTTTTCCGCCGACGAGCAGACGCCGAACTCTGGCGTCGTGGTCCGTCCGATCAGGTTCAGCCCCGCTTGGCGCATCTGCCGGGCGAGAAAGCTGTCGTCGGCCGACCGGTTGCCGCGCATGAACAGCGAGCCCATCTCCTGCAACCGGCCTTTGAGCGTCGGGCCCAGGTCTTTGACCAGGAACGGCACGCCGGCAAAAAAGCCCTCGGCTCGGGTGCCGGCCTTGAACGGGTCGGCCACGGCGTCGTCGAAGACTTCGACCACCGCGCTGAGCAGCGGGTTGACCCGCGCGACGCCGGCCGCTGCCTGGGCGGCCAGTTCGGCAGCGCTCACCTCACCCTTGCGCACCCGCTCGGCCAGCGCCACGCCGTCGTGGGCGGCCCACTCATCCCAACTCATCGCCAATGTCATGTCGCTTGATCCTTGAAATGCTGTCGTGGACGCGGCCGAGCGCCGGGCGCCATCGCGTGGGCCTGGGCACCGCGCAGCAGCCAGTGTGACCCGCGGCCAGGTCGGCCGCCGCATGCAGTCTACGACGCGCCACTTTGCGGGGTCAGTCCATAACCTACAGTCACCGGCGGCGACGCCGCTTGCGGCGCGGATCACCGCCGGGCCTCGACCGCGCAGGCTTGCGTTTTGAGCTTCGCGATATGGACTTGCAAATGCGGGTAAAGTGCTTTGGTAGCCCACATTGATCCAGGAGACTTTGATGAAACGAAAGATTGCCATGGCTGTTTTGACTGTTGCTGGCGCCACTGCACAAGCCGCCGATCGGTTCCCGATCCTGACCCAAGAGCAACTGACGCCCGATCAGGGCAAGTTCGTCAAGCAGTTGCTGGCCGGGCCGCGCGGCGGTGGCGACAACAGCGCCGCTGCAGTGACCAACCTGATGACCAACGGGCCTTTCAACGCTTGGGCGCGCAGCCCGGACCTCGGTGACCGTCTGCAGAAGGTGGGCGAGTACATCCGCTTCAACACCTCGATCCCGCTGCGCCTGAACGAGTTCGCGATCCTGATCACGGCCCGGCATTGGACCTCGCAATACGAGTGGTTTGCGCACCTGCCGCTGGGGCTGAAGGCCGGGCTCGACCCGAAGATCGCTGCCGAGTTGGCGCAGAACCAGCGCCCGTCCGACATGCGGGACGATGAAGCGGTGGTGTACGACTTCTGCACCGAGTTGCACCGCAACAAGAACGTCAGCGACGCGACCTACAAGCGCGCCGCCGCGATGTTCGGCGAGAAGGGTGTGATGGACCTGATCGGCGTCAGCGGCTACTACACGGCAGTGTCGATGACGCTCAACGTTGCCGACGTCAAGCTGCCCGCAGGTGAGCCCAACCCGCTGCCGCCTCTGAAGTGATCGTCGAATGCCGACGCCCCATGCGCGTCGGCATGCCACTGGGCGGTACGCTCACCCAGGCCACAGCATCGGTATGACCTTTCGGCCATGCCGGCGGTAGATCTGGAAGTCGCTGTCCAGCGTGAAGACCCGGCTGCGTTCATAGAGTTCGCTCATGCGCACCAGGCAGGCATCGGCCAGTGAAGCCGGCACCTTGTCGTAGCGCTCGAACAAGGACTGAACCGACGTCACTTCTTCGCCCAGCGCCATGCCCACCCGCACGACACCGCGTGACACCAGTGCCAAGGCTTTGGCCGGATCGTGACCGTCGCGCGCCAACAGAAAACAGGTTTCGGCGATGACTGCTTCGCAAGTGAGCAGTGGGCCTGATATCTGTGCAAATTGTTCGCACGCCCAAGCGTGAAATGTGTCGTTGCGGCAATGCAGCGCCACCCAGGGGCCGGTGTCGAGCAGCAAGGTGGAACGATGGCTCATGTCTTGCCAAAGCCCTCCAGGTGGCGCGGATTGGACGACAGGTCCGCCGTCCCGCCGCTGAAGCAACCCACCAAATCGCCAGCCAGTACAAGTGCGGAGGGTGTCGCGGATGGCTTGTCAGCGTACCCAAGATAGGCCGTCACGGCCCGCCGAACCAGCTCGGATTTGCTCAGGTTCTGGCGGCCACTGGCCTCAGCCAGTGCGATGTCAAGCGCGGGCGGAATCTTCAGTGTCAGGGTGTTCATTCTTGAAATATTACCACCTGCCGGTCGTGATTACTGCGGGTTTTTGTCGGTACAAGCAGGTTGGCTGGTCTTGGAGGCAATCGCTATGCGGTTCGTGCTTGCTTCGCACCGTGAAGTGATGCGGGCCTGATCGGGCCGCCGTCCAGGGTGCCAGGTCGGCAGTAGACCAAAATGGGCGCTGCGCTGCGGCTTGGCTGACGGCGGACCCCGTTGCCGGGCTTTTCCATTTTCTTCAACACCCATGCCCAAGACCCCCGCTTTGCTCGACGCCTTGTCAGCCCTTGCCCGTGAGGCCGGCGCGGTGATCATGGCGATCTACGCCACTGATTTCAGCGTTCGTGGCAAGAGCGATGCGTCGCCCGTCACTGAGGCCGACGAACGCGCCGAGGCGGTGATCCTGGCCGGCTTGCGTGCCCTCACGCCCGATGTGCCGATCGTCGCCGAAGAAGAGGCCGCTGCCGGTCTGGCACCGGTGGTGGCGGGTGGCGGGCTGTTCTGGCTCGTCGATCCGCTCGACGGCACGCGCGAGTTCGTCGCCCGCAATGGTGAGTTCACCGTCAATATCGCGTTGATCGAGCAAGGCGTTCCGGTGTTGGGCGTGGTGCTGGCGCCGGCGCTGGGCGGGCCGGGTGGTTGTCTGTATGCCGGCATCGTCGGCCAGGGCGCGTGGGTCGAGGACGCTGACGGCCGCCGCGAGATCCATTGCCGGGTCGAGCCCGCAGAAGGGCTGACGGTGCTGGCCAGTCGCTCGCACGGCGATGCGACGGCGCTGGAGGCATTCCTGGCGCGCCACCTGGCCGGGCGCCGGGTGGCACAGATGGGCAATGCTGGCTCGTCGCTCAAGCTGTGCCTGCTCGCTGCCGGTCAGGCTGACCTGTACCCACGTCTTGGTCGCACGATGGAGTGGGACATCGCTGCCGGCCACGCGGTGCTGGCCGCTGCCGGTGGCAGCGTTTGCCGGGCCGATGATGGCGCGCCGCTGCGTTACGGCAAGCCGGGTTTCGAGAACCCGCACTTTTTCGCCGCGGGCCTGGGTTGTACGCGCTGAGCGGGCTCAGCGCATCAAGGGCTTACCAGTCCAGCTTGGGCTGGCGCGTGCGCTGCTTGGCGTCCAGGTCTGAGTCAAGCGGACCTGTGCCGCGCCCGATGCCGGCGTACTCGATCCCCAGCGCGCGCATCAGCTCGGGCTCGTAGAGGTTGCGGCCGTCGAAGACCAGCGGCTGCTTCAGGCTGCTGCGAATCAGGTCGAAGTCCGGGCTCTTGAACTCTTTCCACTCGGTGATGATCAGCAGCGCGTCGGCGCCTTCCAGTGCCTCGGCCTGGCTGTTGACGAACTGCAGGCCGACCACGTCATCGAGCACTCGCTTGGCTTCGTCCATCGCCACTGGGTCGTAAGCGCGCAGCGTCGCGCCGCGCTCAGCCAGCGCGCGAATGATCACGCGGCTGGGTGCATCGCGCATGTCGTCGGTGTTGGGCTTGAAGGACAGGCCCCAGAGTGCGAAGCAGTGGCCGCGCAAGTCTTGGCCAATTGTCGACCAGCACCAGCTTCTGACGTTCGTTGGCGTCTTCTACCGCCTGCAGCACGCCGAGTTCGATGCCGCTGTCGCGCCCGGTGCGCACCAGTGCTTTGACATCTTTTGGGAAGCACGATCCGCCGTAACCGGTACCGGCGTACAAGAAGTGGGTGCCGATGCGCGGGTCGCTGCCTATGCCTTTGCGCACCAGTTCGATGTCGGCGCCCACTTGCTCGGCCAGCAGCGCCAGCTCGTTCATAAAGCTGATACGGGTGGCCAGCATCGCGTTGGCAGCGTATTTGGTGAACTCGGCGCTGCGCAAGTCCATCACCAGCAAACGGTCGTGGTTGCGGATGAAGGGCGAGTAGAGCGCGCGCATCAGCAGCACCGCGCGGTCGTCGTCGGCGCCGATGACGATGCGGTCGGGGCGGGCGAAGTCGGCCACCGCCGAGCCTTCCTTGAGGAACTCTGGGTTGCTGACGACGGCGAACTCCATGTCGAGCCCGCGCTCGGCCATGGCTTGGCGTACCGCAGCGCGCACCTTGTCGGCGGTACCCACCGGCACCGTGCTCTTGTCGATCACAACCTTGTAGTCGGTCATGTGGCGGCCGATGCTGGCCGCTGCGGCCAGCACGTATTGCAGGTCGGCCGACCCGTCTTCGTCGGGCGGCGTGCCCACACCGATGAACTGCAGCGTGCCATGGCCTACCGCCCACTTCAGGTCGGTGGTGAATTCGAGCCGGCCCGCCTTGACGTTCTTGGCGATGATGTCCTTCAGGCCGGGCTCGTGGATCGGGATGCCGCCTTCATTGAGCGTGCGGATCTTGGATTCGTCCAGATCGACGCAGACCACATGGTTGCCCATGTCCGACAGGCAAGCCCCTGTCACCAGGCCGACATAGCCCGTACCGATCACCGTCACCTTCATGCTCGTTCACCTCTTGGTTTGCCGTCGTGGTCTGGCGCTTGTTGGTCATCATGCCGGTCTTTGATGACAGGGCCGTTTAACAAGGCTGGCAGTGGTTTGCGCGCTCGAGGGCCGATTGTGCGTGGACTGTGCTGGGACTGCGGGGTCGGGCGCCGCAACCCGGTCTGGGGATCAGAATGCTTTCTCGCGCAGCACCTGCAGCAGGTACTGGCCGTAGCCGTTCTTGAGCATGGGCTGGGCTTGCTGCTCGAGTTGCTCGGCGCTGATCCAGCCGCTTCGGTAGGCGATCTCCTCAGGGCACGACACTTTCAGGCCCTGGCGTTTTTCCAGCGTGGCGATGAACTGGCCGGCTTCCATCAGACTGTCGTGGGTGCCGGTGTCTAGCCAGGCATAGCCTCGGCCCATGATCTCGACGTCGAGCTGGCCTTGCCTCAGGTAGTGGGCGTTGACGGTGGTGATCTCGAGTTCACCCCGCGCACTGGGTTGGATCTCGGCGGCGATATCGCAGACTTGGTTGTCGTAGAAATACAGGCCAGTGACGGCGTAGTTGCTCTTGGGTTGCCGGGGTTTTTCTTCGATGCTGAGCGCACGCTTGTGGGCGTCGAACTCGACCACGCCGTAGCGCTCGGGGTCGGTCACGTGGTAGGCAAACACGGTGGCGCCGCTGGTCTGCCGGTCGGCGCGCTGCAGCAAGGCCTGGAAGTCGTGGCCGTAGAAGATGTTGTCGCCCAGCACCAGTGCGCTGGGGTGGCCGGCGACGAACTCGCGGCCGAGGATGAAAGCCTGTGCCAGGCCGTCGGGGCTGGGCTGGACGCAGTAGCTGATGTTCAAGCCCCAGCGGCTGCCGTCGCCCAGCAGCGCGTCGAAGCGCGGTGTGTCTTGCGGCGTGCTGATGATCAGGATGTCGCGGATGCCGGCCAGCATCAGCGTGGCGAGCGGGTAGTAGACCATCGGCTTGTCGTAGACCGGCAGCAACTGCTTGCTGATCGCCAGCGTGGCGGGGTGCAAGCGGCTGCCGGAGCCGCCGGCCAGGATGATGCCTTTTCGTTGCATGGGTCTTCCTCTCAGCCGTATTGTTTGTCGACCCAGGCGCGGTAGGCGCCGCTCTGCACGTCAGCCACCCAGTCGGCATGGTCCAGATACCACTGCACGGTCTTGCGGATGCCGGTCTCGAAGGTCTCGGCCGGACGCCAGCCGAGTTCGCGCTCGATCTTGCGCGCGTCGATCGCGTAGCGGCGGTCGTGGCCTGGGCGGTCGGTCACATGGGTGATCAACCGGGTGTGGGGGCCGGCCGCGCTGGGGCGCAACTCGTCTAGCAGCGCGCAGACCCGATGCACGATCTCGTGGTTGGTTTTTTCGTTCCAGCCACCGATGTTGTAGGTCTCGCCGAGACGGCCGCCGGCCAGCACCGCGCGGATCGCGCTGCAGTGGTCGTTCACAAACAGCCAGTCGCGCACCTGTTGGCCGTCGCCGTAGATCGGCAGCGGCTTGCCCGCCAGCGCGTTGACGATCATCAGCGGGATCAGTTTCTCGGGAAAGTGATACGGCCCGTAGTTGTTGCTGCAGTTGGTCGTGACCACTGGCAGGCCGTAGGTGTGGTGCCAGGCCCGCACCAAGTGGTCGCTGGCGGCTTTGCTGGCCGAGTACGGGCTGTTGGGCTCGTAGGGATGGGTCTCGGTGAAAGCGGGTGCGTCGGGCTTCAGGCTGCCGTAGACCTCGTCGGTGCTGACATGGTGGAAACGAAAGCCCGCCTTGGCATCAGGCTGCAGGCCGCCCCAGTAGGCGCGGGCGGCCTCAAGCAGCGTGAACGTGCCCTCGACGTTGGTCTTCATGAAGGCGCCCGGCCCGTGGATGCTGCGGTCGACATGGCTCTCGGCGGCAAAGTGCAGACAAGCGCGCGGCCTGTGCGCGGCGAGCAGGCTGTCGACCAGCGCGCGGTCACCGATGTCGCCCTTGACGAACACATGGCGCGCATCGCCTTGCAGCGCGGCCAGGTTGGCCAGGTTGCCAGCGTAGGTCAGCGCGTCTAGGTTGACGATGGGCTCGTCGCTGGACTTGAACCAGTCGAGCACGAAGTTGCTGCCGATGAAGCCGGCACCACCGGTGACGAGAATGGTCATGCAAGTGTCCTGTCTGAAAGAGCGCCACGAAGGTCGCAGGGTGGGCAGCAGCTCTCAAGCAAATGTGGCTTTGCCACTTTGCTTGATCCCCACGGGGGACGGCCGGC
>RGQD01000093.1 GCA_010030205.1 Betaproteobacteria bacterium | reverse complement strand
CGACGCAGCGGCGCGCTGCGGTCTATCTTGAGCTGGGACAGCCGGCTGGCAGGAGGGTTGGGCGCGTCGGCCATGGCGTGAACGGGCTGATGCCTTTGCTGGCGAAGCAGCGAGCATGCCATGACTGGCGCGCCCGCAGGCGGCAAAGACCTTGAAAGCTGGGCGCCGGCCCCAAAATGTCGACAGCAGGCCTTTTGATGGCCAGATGTTTTCACGCACAAGCGCCGACTGTCGGCCCCAACGACGCCAACCTCCACAAGCCCATGACCAAGCAAACCCACGCCTTCCAGGCCGAAGTCAAGCAGATCCTGCACCTCGTCACCCACTCGCTGTACTCCAACAAGGAGATATTCCTGCGCGAACTGGTGTCCAACGCGTCGGATGCTTGCGACAAGCTGCGCTTCGAGGCGCTGGACAACAACGCGCTCTACGAAGACCAGGTGAGCCTGGAGGTTCGGGTGATGTTCGACGCCGAGGCCAAGACCCTGACGATCCGCGACAACGGCATCGGCATGAGCGCCGAAGAAGCCGCATCGCACTTGGGCACGATCGCCAAGAGCGGCACGCGCGAGTTCATGTCCAAGCTCGAAGGCGAGCAAAAGAAAGATGCCAACCTGATCGGCCAGTTCGGCGTTGGTTTTTATTCAGGCTTCATCGTCGCCGACCGCATCACCGTCGAGACCCGCCGCGCCGGGCTCGACGCGGGCCAAGGCGTTCGCTGGAGCAGCGAGGGCAGCGGCGAGTACGAGCTCGAGAACATCAGCCGCACCCAGCGCGGCACCGACGTGATCCTGCATTTGCGCGACGAGGAAGCCGAGTTCCTGTCGAGCTGGAAGCTCAAGTCCATCATCAGCAAGTACAGCGACCACATCTCGCTGCCCATCCTGATGCAGAAGGAGGAGTGGGACGCCGAGGCCAGCAAGCAGGTCATGAAGGACGAGTGGGAGACGGTCAACAAGGCCGCAGCGCTGTGGGCACGCGCCAAGAGCGACATCACCGACGCCGAATACCAGGAGTTCTACAAGCAGATCAGCTACGACCAGGATGCACCGCTGGCCTACACCCACAACCGGGTCGAAGGCCGCAGCGAGTACACCCAACTGCTTTACGTGCCGGCCAAGGCGCCGCAGGACATGTGGAACCGCGACAAGCGCGGTGGCGTGAAGCTCTATGTCAAGCGCGTGTTCATCATGGACGACGCCGAGGCGCTGATGCCGGTCTACCTGCGGTTTGTGAAGGGCGTGATCGATTCGGCCGACCTGCCGCTCAACGTCAGCCGCGAGTTGCTGCAGGAAAGCCGCGACGTCAAGGCGATCCGCGAGGGCTCGACCAAGCGCGTGCTGGGCATGCTCGAGGGCCTGGCCGACAGTGACAGCGCGGACGACAAGGCCAAGTACCTGAAGTTCTGGAACGAGTTCGGCGCGGTGCTGAAAGAGGGCATAGGCGAGGACTTCGCCAACCGCGAGCGTCTGGCCAAGCTGTTCCGCTTCGCGTCGACCCAGGCCGACGAAGGCGTGTCGCTGGCCGACTATGTCTCGCGCATGAAGGAAGGCCAGGAAGTGATCTACGTGATCACGGCCGACACGCTGGCTGCTGCCAAGTCCAGCCCGCAGCTCGAGATCTTCCGCAAGAAGGGTCTGGAGGTGCTGTTGCTGACCGACCGCGTCGACGAGTGGCTGCTCAGCCACCTCTACGAGTTCGAAGGCAAGCAATTGCAAAGCGTGGCCAAGGGCGCGGTCGACCTGGGCAAGCTGCAGGACGAGGACGAGAAGAAACACGCCGAGGTGGTGGCCGAGACCTTCAAGCCCACGCTCGACAAGCTCAAGGCCGCGCTGGCCGATCGTGCCAAGGATGTGCGCGTGACGACCCGGCTGGTCGACTCACCGGCCTGCCTGGTGGTCGAGGAGGGCGACATGAGCGGCCACTTGGCGCGCATGCTCAAGCAGGCAGGCCAGAGCGCGCCCAAGAGCCAACCCATCCTCGAGGTGAACCCCGAGCACGCGATGGTCAAGAAGCTCGCCAGCGATGACGCACGCTTCGACGATCTGGCCCACATCTTGTTCGACCAGGCGCTGCTGGCCGAGGGCGGTCAGCTCGATGACCCGGCAGCCTATGTCGCCCGCGTGACCAAGCTGCTCAGCGCTTGAATTGACCCGCCCCGGATGCGCTAGAGGCGCATCCCCTTCAACCGTCGACGCCAGTGGCCCGGCAAAGCCGGTTCCACGGCGTCTGCTTGGCGGCGGCGTCTTGCTTTGCAGTCCTCGCCTCAGTCCACCCAGTCGAGGTCTAGCGCTGGCTGCGCCATCGCCTCGACCTGCTCGCGCAGCTGAACGGTCTGCTGGCCCCAGTAGCCGGCGTTGCCGAACCAGGGAAACGCTGCCGGGAATGCCGGATCGCTCCAGCGCTCGGCCAGCCAAGCGCTGTGGTGGACCATTCGCAGCGTTCGCAGCGGCTCGATCAGCGCGAGTTCGCGTTGATCGAAATCGCGGAACTGGCGGTAGCCCTGCAGCACCGCGGCCATCTGGCCGCGCATCGCGTCCGGGCTGCCCGACAGCAGCATCCACAAGTCCTGGATCGACGGGCCCATCACCGCGTCGTCGAGGTCAACGATGTGCGGCCCCTCGCCATCGTCGCGCCACAGGATGTTGCCCGGGTGGCAATCGCCGTGCAGCCGCAGCATCCGGGTCGGCACCGCCGCCATTGCCTGGTCGACCGCAGCCAAGGCCTGTTCGCAGCTCTCGCGCCACGGGCCGAGCTGGGCCATCGGAATCTGGTCCAAATCCAGCAGCCTGGCCAGCGCCGCATGGCCGAAGGTCGCGGCGTCCAGCGTTCTGCGCTGCTCGAACACGCGCTGCTCGCCCACTGCGTGCAGCCTGGCGATGAATCGGCCGAGCCAGCGCAGCGTCTCTGGCTGGTCCAGCTCTGGGCCATGACCGGACCGGCGCGGGTAAGCCGCCAGCCGGAAAGCCTCGCCTTCGATCAACGCATGGGCCAGGGTCTGGCCTGATGGCAGCCGCAGCGGCGGCACCACCGGCACCTCGGCGGCAGCCAGTTCGGCGCCGAAGCGGTGTTCTTCCTCGATCTGCGCATCGCTCCAGCGGCCTGGTCTGTAGAACTTGGCCACCACCGCGCCGCCGTCCTCGAGCATCACCTGGAAGACCCGGTTTTCGTAACTGTTGAGCTGTAGCAACCGCCCGTCGCCGCGCAAGCCGACAGCGTCGAGCGCATCGAGCACTGCTTGCGGCGTCAGGCGCGTGAACGGGTGGGCGGACGTCAAGCGCCGACTCCGTCGAGTGGCGGCGGCAGTGCGGCAAGGTGTCGAATAAGCATCAGCCACGATAGCAGGCGCATCGGACGGTCGCGGCATCAGTCCTTGGCGGTCCGGCCGGTGGTCTGGCCGGTGGTCTGGCCCATATTGCACTTCAGGTCTGCAATGGTGTCGATCACGCCGCCGACCATTCGCGCCTGCTGCTTGAGCCGGTAATCGATTTCGGCAGCGCCGTCGCCGACCCACTGTTCCAACCGCGAGGCCAGCGTGTCGTGCGGCAGCTTGAGGTAGGCGTCAGTCTCGCTGCCTGCGCGGTCCACGGTCGCGCCGGCCTTGCGGGCGATGCGAAGCATCAGGTGGTTTTCGCTCAGCGCGTGGATGAACAAACTGTCGAAGCCGCGGTTGCGGGCATGCAGCATCGCGTGCCCGAACAAGCAAGCGCCATAGCCCCGGCTGCGGGCATGGGTTGCGACCGAGACGCCGAACTCGGCGGCCGTCGGACTGGGCGCGCCGGCGTCCGGGAAGGCCAGGTGGGCCATCGCGATCAGGTCCAGCCGCCGGTTGAACACACCGAAGACTTCGTCGCGGTCGAAATTCAGGCCTTGCACATAGCGGCCAATCTGCTCATCGCCCGCTGTGTAGCCGAAACGCAGGTAGCGGTCGCGTTCGGGCAGCCCTGTCAGGTGGGCGAGGATGCGATCCCGGTGACGCGGTGCCAGCGACCGGATCGGCAGCCATGGCGGCGACCCTGCGCGCTCAATCGCAGCCGCCCCGCTGCCTGCCGGCTCTGAGCGCCCCAAGGCCGGCTGAAGCCGGCCGCCCCCGTGGGGATCAAGCCGCAAAGCCACCTTTGCTTGAGAGGGCTTGGATTCGCTGGTCATGGACTTCGCCTGATAACTAAGTGAAAACCCTTATATCATGTTGCTGATCGGCGCATGCAGTGCGGGCCCATCGGTCGGGGGTCTGGATGCCAAGCCTGCGGCCCGCAGCTTGCGGCTACAATCTTGGGCTGTCCCCAATGATGGCGGGGTGGTGCATTGGATTTTGAGGTCTCGACACCTGGGTGGCGGGTCGCAAGATTTGAGAAGCTGGTTGCACGAAAACCCCCGAAAGACCCTCATGAAGACCTTCAGCGCCAAGCCGGCCGAGGTGACGCACGAGTGGTTTGTGCTTGATGCCACCAACAAGGTGCTCGGACGTGTCGCCAGCGAAGTGGCACTCCGTTTGCGCGGCAAGCACAAAGCCATTTACACGCCTCACGTCGATACCGGTGATTTCATCATCATCGTCAACGCCGACAAGATCCGCGTCACGGGCAACAAGTCCGAAGACAAGATCTATTACCGCCATTCGGGCTACCCGGGCGGCATCCATGCCACGAGCTTCAAAGACATGCAGGCCAAGCACCCCGGCCGCGCAATCGAGAAGGCGGTCAAAGGCATGTTGCCCAAAGGCCCGCTCGGCTACGCGATGATCAAGAAGCTGAAGGTGTATGCCGGTGATTCACACCCGCACACCGCCCAGCAGCCCAAAGCGCTGGTAATCGCAGCGCTGGAAATCTAAGGAGCGGTGATGATCGGTAATTGGAACTACGGCACCGGCCGCCGCAAATCGTCGGTGGCCCGTGTCTTCATGAAGCGCGGCGAAGGCCTGATCATGGTCAACGGCAAGACGGTGACCGACTATTTCGGCCGTCAGACCTCGATCATGATCGTCAAGCAGCCGCTGATGCTGACGAACAACGAGATGTCTTTCGACATCAAGATCAACGTGCGTGGCGGTGGTGAATCGGGCCAAGCCGGCGCGGTGCGTCACGGCATCACCCGTGCGCTGATCGACTACGACGCGACGCTCAAGCCTGACTTGAGCCGCGCCGGTTTCGTCACGCGCGATGCGCGTGAAGTCGAGCGCAAGAAGGTCGGTCTGCACGGCGCGCGTCGTCGCAAGCAGTTCAGCAAGCGCTGATGGCGCAATGCTCCGGCACGCAGGTGCTGGAGCCTGGCTCTCGGGCCACCAACAAAGGCCGCCTTTTTCAAGCGGCCTTTGTGCTTGATGCGACGCCGATGACCCGGTCTGTTGCAAGGTCAAGCCTTCCCGTGGGACCATGGGGGGCAGACGCGTCATTTAGGGCGGCGATTTTTCGCCGACCGGCTCGCGTCCTACGGATATTCAATCGTCGGCCGCCTGACCCTGTGCCGACCTCTTTGCTGGAGAAGCTATGAACGCAGTCGCTGAAAACATCGACCTTGACACGCTCGACATGCCGCCGCCGCTGGTCTTCACCGACAGCGCTGCCGCGAAGGTCGCCGACCTGGTGGCCGAAGAAGGCAACCCCGAGCTCAAGCTGCGCGTCTTCGTCCAGGGTGGCGGCTGTTCTGGATTCCAGTACGGCTTCACCTTCGACGAGGTCGTCAACGAGGACGACACCCAGATGAGCAAGAACGGTGTCACGCTGTTGATCGACGCGATGAGCTTGCAGTACCTGGCGGGCGCCGAGATCGACTACAAGGAAGACCTGCAGGGTGCGCAGTTCGTGATCAAGAACCCGAATGCCACCACGACCTGCGGCTGCGGCTCGAGCTTCTCGGCCTGAGTCAGCGCAGGAACAGCTGGTACACCGGGTTGTCGGTTTCCTCGACACAAGGGTAGGCCAGCGCCTCGCGGAAAGCGTCGAAGGCTGACGCGTCACCCGCAGGCACCTGGATCCCGACGAGGATGCGGCCATGATCCGCGCCCTGGTTGCGGTAGTGGAACAGGCTGATGTTCCAGTTCGGGTGCAGGCTCGACAGGAATTTCATCAGCGCACCGGGCCGCTCAGGGAAGACAAAGCGAAACAGCCGCTCGTCGGCTGCCAGCCCCGAGGCGCCGCCGACGCGGCCGCCGACCATGTGCCGCACATGCTCCTTCGCGAGTTCGTCATCGGTCAGGTCGACGGTGGCAAAGCCGTGGCGCGTAAAGTTGCGAGCGATCTTGTCGGCATCCTCGCGCTTGGCGATCGTCACGCCGACAAAGACATGGGCCAAGTGGGCGTCTGAGATGCGGTAATTGAACTCGGTCACCGAGCGCGGCCCCAGCAGCTCGCAAAAGCGCTTGAACGAGCCACGCTCCTCGGGGATCGTCACCGCGAACAGCGCTTCACGTTGCTCGCCGAATTCGGCCCGTTCGGCGACAAAGCGCAGCCTGTCGAAGTTCATGTTGGCGCCGCAGGTGATCGCCACCATGGTCTTGCCCTTGAGCTTGTGGCGCGCGGCATATTGCTTGACGGCTGCCACACCCATCGCGCCGGCCGGCTCCAGGATGCTGCGGGTGTCCTGAAACACATCCTTGATCGCTGCGCAGACCTCGTCGGTGTCGACGACGACGAAGTCATCGACCAGTTCGCGGGTCAGGCGGAAGGTCTCCTCACCGACGAGCTTGACCGCCGTGCCGTCCGAGAACAAGCCGACATCGGCGAGCGTGACGCGGTGGCCGGCCTGCACCGAGCGCAGCATCGCGTCCGAGTCGCGGGTCTGCACGCCGATCACCAGGATCTCGGGCCGCACGGCCTTGATGTACGACGCCACGCCCGAGATCAGCCCGCCGCCGCCGATCGCGACAAAGATCGCCGTGATCGGCCCCTGGTGTTGGCGCAGGATCTCCATCGCGATCGTGCCCTGGCCGGCGATCACGTCGGGGTCGTCAAAGGGGTGGACGAAGGTCAGCCCCTGGTCGCGCTGCAAGCCGAGAGCGTGGTCGTAAGCGTCTGAGAAGCTGTCGCCGTGCAGCACCACCTCGCCGCCCAAGGCCAGCACCGCATCGATCTTGAGCTTCGGTGTGGTCACTGGCATCACGATCAGCGCGCGGCAGCCCAGTTTTTTCGCCGACAGTGCCACGCCCTGGGCATGGTTGCCTGCGGACGCGCAGATCACGCCCTGGGCCAACTGCTCGGGCGCCAGATGCACCATCTTGTTGTAAGCGCCGCGCAGCTTGAAGCTGAACACCGGTTGCTGGTCCTCTCGCTTGAGCAGCACCGGGTTGCCGATGCGGCGCGACAGGCTGCGCGCGGGATCGAGCGCGGATTCGATCGCCACATCGTAGACCTTCGCCGTGAGGATCTTCTTCAGGTAATCGGGGTGGGACGCGGGAATGGTCTTGGCGCGGGCCATGGGCAGCTGTCTCCTGGGCTTCCTGATCTTGTGCGGCGCAGCATGATAGCCGCGGGCTGGCACAAGGGCCGCAAGAGCGCTGGCCAAAAAAAAGCCCAGGGTTCACACCCCGGGCTGAATCCACCAATCAAGGAGGTGGAGGAGACAACTTGCAAGGTCAGCAGCATGGATTGCCACGCCATTGACCGTTAGCGATAGTTTAACCGTTTGATTGCTGCGCCGCAATATGATGGGGTCATCAGGTCTAGGGAGCGCGCTCCAGGGCCTGGGGCGCGGATGCACGGCTTCGGTGCGATCCGCACGAAATCACCGATCACCAACAGGCGGCAGCGCCTGAAAGAGCCAGACCATGGAATGCAAGATTCATTGGGTGCCCGGCAGCGGCATGGGTTTTGTGGCAGAGACCGGCAGCGGCCACCTGTTGACGATGGACGGTGCGCCCGACGGCGGCGGTCGCAACCTGGCGCCCAGGCCGATGGAGACCCTGCTCGCCGGCGCGGGCGCCTGCACCGCTTATGACGTGGTGCTGATCCTCAAGCGCGGCCGCCACGACGTCACGGGCTGCGAGCTCAGGGTCGAGGCCGACCGCGCCGCCACCGACCCCAAGGTCTTCACGCGCATCAAGCTGCATTTCACCGTTACCGGCCGCAAGCTGGCCGAGGCCGCAGTGGCCAGGGCGATCGCGATGTCGCACGAGAAATACTGCTCGGCGACGATCATGCTGGGCAAGACCGCCGAGATCAGCACCAGCCACGAGATCATTGATCTCTGAACGGGTCAGACGACGTGGGCCACCCGCGTCATCACGCCTGCCGCAGCCCGCATCAACCAGCGCACCGGCGCGGGCACCGGGCTGGCGCCGGCCTGCAAGGCCTGGTCGGCGTGTCGGGCTTCGTCGGCCTTCATCTGCGCGACCACCGCGCGCGAGGCCAGGTCCTGCTCCGGCAGGCGCTGCAAATGGCCGGCCAGGTGGGCTTCGACCTGCTGCTCGGTTTCGACGACAAAACCCAGGCTGATGCGGTCGCCGGCCCGCCCGGCGGCCAGGCCGATCGCGAAGGCACCGGCGTACCACAGCGGGTTGAGCCAGCTGGGCCGGTCGCCCAGATCGGCCAGCCGGCGCTCTATCCAGGCCAGGTGGTCGGTCTCCTCGCGACCTGCGGCCAGCATCTGGGCGCGCAGCTCAGGCGTTCGGGCCGTCAAGGCCTGGGCCGCGTAAAGGGCTTGGGCGCAAACCTCGCCGACATGGTTGACCCGCATCAGTGCGCCCGAGAGCTTGCGCTGCCCCGGGTCCAACGCAGCGCTGGTTTGGTCTGGCAGCGGCATCGGCCGCGCCGCGTGTGCGCTGCGGGTCAGCGTGCGCAGCGCCTGATCGGCGCTGCTGAGTACATCGTCCAGGGTCACATCGTTCAGGGTCGGCATCCGCTGAGGATAGCCCAGCGCTGCTTGCCAGGCTTGCGTTGTAGCAAGACAACAGCCGGCACGTTTTCAGGGCTTAATGCTTTGCGAAAAGCTCCCACTCTGGTGCAATACACCCAACTTCCGATGAGGATGTTGGCCTGACCGGCCCCCACCGCTCCCGGTGAGAGGGTTTCCTTCGGGATCGGGACCTCTTGTTCAACCTAGGAGATTTACCAAATGAAAAAGTCACTCGTCGCATTCGCCGTGCTCAGCGCAATCGCTGGTGCCGCCTCGGCCCAGTCGTCGGTCACCGTTTTCGGTGTCGTTGACCTGAGCGCCAACAACTGGAAGCTCGGTTCGCAGTCGCAAAACCGCCTGGACTCCAACATGATGAACAGCAACCGCCTCGGCGTGCGCGGTGTTGAAGACCTCGGCGGCGGCCTGTCAGCCAACTTCCACCTTGAAGGCGGCATGGACAACAGCATGGGCCAGGGCGGCAACGGCGTTGTCAACAGCGTGAACAACGGCACCACCACCGGCGTCTTCGCTTTCGAGCGCAAGTCGACCGTCGGCGTCGCAGGCAGCTTCGGCGAGGTCCGCCTCGGCCGCGACTACACCAGCGCTTTTTTGAACGCCGCAACCTTTGACGTCTACGGCGCCAACGGCATGGCCACCTCGATCAACCTGTACCTGGGCGGCTACAACGGCCCGGCAGCCATGGGGTCCAATGCCAATACCGTCGTTCGTGCCAACAACATGATCGCCTACTACCTGCCCGCAGGTCTGGGTGGTTTCTACGGTTCGGCCCAGGTTGCTGCCGCAGAGAACACCCGCGGTCAAACCTTCGTCGCCGGTGACGCGACGAAAGGCACCAACAACATCAATGCTTCGTCCGGGATTTCCGGTACCGGTTACATGGGTGGCGTTCTTGGCTACGCCGCGGGCCCGATCAACGTCGGTGTTGGCTTCAACACCACCAAGGCTGCCACTGGCGCTGGCACTGCTGCAGCGCCTTTCAGCACGGCTGACTACAAGATCACCAATATCGGTGGTTCGTATGATTTCGGTGCTGTCAAGGTCCTGGGTCTGTGGTACCAGGCCAAGTACGGCGTGAAATCGTACACTGTGACGCAGTTGAGCGCGTCGATCCCGATGGGCCAGGGCGAGATCAAGGCCAGCTGGGCGAGGGGTGACGCTGCTGGCGGCGGTACCGATGCCAATGATGCAACCTTGATGGGCGCTGAGTACATCTACAACCTGTCCAAGCGCACCGCGCTGTACACCCAGATGGGCCAGCTGAAGAATGCTGCTGCCAACAAAGTTGGTGGTAGCTTCGCGAGCATCATCGGCGGCGGTACCACCAACGTGGGCCAAGGCGGTATCCAGATCGCAACTGAAATCGCTGCAGGCGGTTTCAAGTCGACCGGCTACGGCGTCGGCGTTCGTCACAGCTTCTGATAGCGACAGGGCTGGGACCGGTCAACCGGTCCACGGCCTTGCGCTTCAGTCCCAAAGCCGCCTTAGGGCGGCTTTTTTGCGTCTTGTTTGACCAAAGAGTCGAAGGCCAAGTCGACCAAGGCCAAAGCCGAGGTCAAGGCCGAGACCAAGGACGCGATCAAGAAGGGCGACATGCCGGCTGCCGGAGAAGTTGGCAAGAAGTGATGTGATGCGCCCGGGTGATGCCGGGCGGGTCAGTAGAAGCGCTCGACAGAGCGCTTTTTGCGTTTTCAGCGCGGCGAGCGCGGCGCCGCGACGGTCTTGTTCGGTTCTTGAGATGACCGACCATGCCGGGTGAGAGTTCAGGGTCTGACCTGAGCTTGCGCGGCGATGGTGCATCGTGGCAGGCTGACACTGCGGCCGCCCAGCGGCGACCTGCCCGAACGCCAACGCGCGCTGCTGCATCGAGCGGCCTGAATTCATCGCGTTCCCAGACACCCGCGTGGCCTGCCATGGCGTGGACTAGGGGCGGATCGGTGGTTGACTTCAGACTTATGAAAACTTATTATTTCAAGCATGAACTCGATCGAGTGGCGCACCAAGGCCCAAGCGCCAGTTGCGAAAGCTGCCGGCCTCGGTGGGGCTTGAGCTTAGGCGCGCTGTCACCGCCGAACTGGTAGACCTGGCCCAAGCTCGCAACGTCAAAGCGCTGACGCGGCACGAGTTTGGATTTCGCCTTCGGGTCGGAATCTATCGGGTGTTTTTTGACTTTGACGGCGCGGTGCGCATTGTCAGCATCGAGGAAGTGAGCAAGCGTGATGAACGCACGTATTGAGTTTCAAACCATTTTGGGCGCGGATGGTTTGCCGGCGTTTGTGGTTCTGCCCTATGCCGAATTCATGCGCCGGTTTGATCCTGACCGCGACCTGGTGCCCAACGCAGTGGTCAACCTGGCGATGGACCAGGGATGGAGCCCCGCGCGGGCATGGCGCGAGCATCTGGGGCTGACGCAGGCCGTGGTCGCTCAGCGGCTGGGTGTGTCGCAGGCGGCGGTGGCGCAGTTTGAGGCCGCTGAGGCCAAGCTCAAACCTGCCACGCGTGGCAAACTGGCCGCAGCGCTGGGCGTTTCGACCGAGCAACTGCGCTGGTGATGCTGGGGACCTTCAGCAGCGCGATCGAATGGGCCGCAGCGGCTACTTGACCCAGGTGTTGATCGGGTTCAGGTCACAAGCCCAGGTGCAGCCGCATGGCGGCGTCGACCGCGGTCATCAGCGCGGCCGGCACGTGGCCTGATACCGTCTTGGCCAGGCGCCGCTTGTCCAAGCTGCGGACTTGTTGCGCCATGGCTTTGCTGTCCTTGGGCAAGCCGGTGTCCGATGCCAGCAGTTTGACCTCGAATGGAAAGACTTTCGAGACATTGGATGTGAGCGGCAGCACGGTGACCAGCGCCGCCGCGCGGTTGGCCGCATCGTTGCTGACGATCAGTACAGGGCGGGTCTTTTGAGTTTCTGAACCCAAGCTAGGGTCCAGATTTGCATAGACCACATCACCACGCTTCATCGCGGGCTGCCAAGGCGGCGTCAGCCGAGACCAAGCCGTCGTTGACGGTGCCGGCGAAGGCTGTGTCGATCTGCTGGTCGTGCTCGGCGCTCTGGGCGTAAGCCGTTGCCAGCGCGCTTTCTTGTTCGACGCGCTGCAGCAACTGCAAGGCCTTGGCAACGACAGCCGATCGCCCTTTGGCCGAATGCGTCGCCGCGTAACGGTCGATGAAACCGAGCATGGACGGATCGAGGGAGACTGAGATTTTTTGAACAGCCCGCATGGTTGCTACCAAAAGTAGCATAAAAAAAGCGTATTTGGTAGCAAAAAATCAGAAAATTTGATGGGATCGGTTCACCAGCGAGGGCTCCGGCCCGATGCCAGCTCGATCGGCTACTTGACCCAGGTGTTGAGCTGGATGATGGGCAGCAGCACCGCCAGCACGATCAGCATCACGACCGCGCCCATCACGACGATCAGCAGCGGCTCGAGGATCGTCGCGAGCGCCATGGCGCGGCGCTGGACCTCGCCGCTGAGTTGGCGTGCGGCGCGGTCCAGCATCTGCGGCAATTGGCCGGTCTGCTCGCCCAAGCGGGCGAACATCGCCAGCAGGCCGGGGAATCGCTTCTTCGCCGCCAGCGCCGAGGCCAGCGGCGCGCCCTCGCGCACCTGCACCAGGGCTTCGAGCGCGTCGGCGCGCAGCGCGCGGTTGGCCAAGGTTTCGGCCGCTGCTTGCAGCGCCTTGAGGATGGGCACGCCGGCATTGGCCAGCATCGCCAGCGTGCTGGCGAAGCGCGCCGCGTTGTAGCCTCGCGCGACCCGGCCGACCAGCGGCAACCCGAGCCAGGCGGCGTCGAAGCGCTGGCGGAACGCCTCTTTTTTCAGCGCCATCGTCAGCGCCACGCCACCGCCTGCAGCGGCCAGCAGCACCAACCAACCCCAATGCCTGACGAAAGCGCTCAGGCCCAGCATCGCGGTGGTCAGCCAGGGCAGCGCGCGCTTGTTGCTGGTGAACACGCTGGCGACCTGCGGCACGACATAGGTGACCAGAAAAATCACGATCACGAAGGCGATCAGCGAGACGATCGCCGGGTAGAGCGCTGCGCCCAGCAGCTTGGCTTGCAGCGCCTGGCGCTCTTCGAGGTCGTCGGCCAGACGTTCGAGCACCGCACCCAGCGCACCGCTCTCTTCGCCCGCGGCGACCACGGCGCGGTAGACATCGTCGAATTCACGCGGGGCGCTGGCCAGCGCCCGGGCAAACGGTGCGCCGGCGTTGACCTCGGCGCGCAGGTGGGCGACAAGGTCGCGCTGGGCCGGCGAGTCGGCCTCATCTGACAGTGCCGTGAGCGCGCGCTCTAGCGGCAGCCCGGCGCCGACCAGGCCGGCGAGTTGGCGTGTCCACACCGCCAGCCCGGTGCTGCCAAACACCCGTCGCGACCAGCGCGAGGCGCCGGCGCTTTGCACGCTGGCTGCCAACGCCTGCACGCCCAGCGGCACCAAGCCCTGGGCGCGCAGTTGAGAGCGCGCGGCCTTGGCGTTTTCGGCTTCGAGCACGCCGGTGCGGGGCTTGCCTTGGGCATCGAGCGCATCGAAGGTGTAGGCGGGCATGGGCTGTTGGCGCTATCAGTCGCGCGTGACGCGCAACACCTCTTCGAACGATGTCACGCCCTCGGCGACCAAGCGCGCGCCGTCGTCGCGCATCGGCACGAAGCCGCCGGTCTTGGCAGCGGCCAGCAACTCGCTCTCGGCCGCGCGACCGTGGATCAGCGCGCGCAGCGCATCGTCGACCACCATCAGCTCGTAGACCCCGGTGCGGCCTTTGTAGCCGGACTGGCCGCAGGCGGCGCAACCCACCGGGTGCCAGCGGCCGTCGCCGTCGACCCGCTTGCAGGCCGGGCAGAGCTTGCGCACCAGGCGCTGGGCCTGCGCGCCGAGCAGGCTGCTGCTCAGCAGATAGGGCTCGACGCCCATGTCGATCAAGCGGGTGATCGCGCTCGGTGCGTCGTTGGTGTGCAAGGTGGCGAGCACCAGATGGCCGGTCAGCGAGGCCTGGATCGCGATCTGCGCGGTCTCGAAGTCGCGGATCTCGCCGATCATGATCACGTCCGGGTCCTGGCGCAGGATCGCGCGCAAGGCCTTGCCGAATGTCAGGTCTATCCTGGCGTTGACCTGGGTTTGGCCTATGCCGGCGAGCTCGTACTCGATCGGGTCCTCGACCGTCAGCACATTGGTGCTGGTGGTGTCGATGCGGCCCAGCGATGCGTACAGCGTGGTGGTCTTGCCCGACCCGGTGGGCCCGGTCACCAGCACGATGCCGTGGGGTTGGTGCACCAGACGGTTGAACGAGCTCAGCACCTCGCCGCTCATGCCCAGGGCTTCGAGCGTGAACTTGGACTCGCTTTTGTCGAGCAAGCGCAGCACGGCGCGCTCGCCGTGCGCCGACGGCAGCGTCGAGACCCGGACGTCGATGGCGCGTCCGCCGATGCGCAGGCTGATGCGGCCGTCCTGCGGCAGGCGTTTTTCGGCGATGTCGAGCTCGGCCATGATCTTCAGGCGCGAGATCAGCGCGGCGTGCAGCGCGCGGTTGGGTTGCACCACCTCGCGCAGCGTGCCGTCGACCCGGAAGCGCACCGCGCTGCTGCGCTCGTAGGGCTCGATGTGGATGTCGGAGGCGCCGTCCTTGGCGGCTTGCGTCAGCAGCGCGTTGAGCATGCGGATGATCGGTGCGTCGTTGGCCGCTTCAAGCAAGTCCTCGACCGCCGGCAGGTCTTGCAGCAGCCTTGAGAGGTCGACCTCGCTCTCGACCTCGCCGACCACGGTGGCCGCGCTCGATTCGCCGCTGGCGTAGACGCGGGCGATGCGCTCGGTCAGCACGGCCGAGTCTTCGCGTTCGATCCGGCTCACCGCGTGCAGGCGCAGCACCTCGCCCAGCGCGCTGGGGATGGTGTTGTCGGTGGCCCAGAGCACGCGCTCGCGGCCGTCGTCCTCGAGCAGCATCTGCTGGGCTTTGGCAAAGCCGTAGGGCAGGGGGTGTTTCATGCCACGTCTGGCCGGTTCAACGCGTAGTCGCCGGGCTGGTCGCAGCACCCGGCTTGTCGGTCTTGGCTGGGGGCAGCACCGGCCCGGCGTTGATCGGCATCACCTGGCTGGGTGTGGGCTGTGCGCCTTGTTGTTCGGCGCGGATCGCCTCGTAGCGATCGAGCGTGAGCGACTGCGCGGTCTGTGCGTCGCGCAGCACCACCGGCCGCAGGAATACCAGCAGCACCGACTTGCTTCGTTTGCGGCTCTCGCTGCGGAACAGGTTGCCTATCCCCGGCAGATCACCCAGCAGCGGCACCTTGTCCTGCCCGCCGTCGTACTGGTCTTTCATCTGCCCGCCCAGCACCATGATCTGACCGTCGTCGGCGACGATGGTGGTCTCGACCGAGCTCTTGTTGGTGGTCGGGCCGTTGGCGTTGCTGGTGGAGTTGGCGACCACGCTGGAGTTCTCCTGGAACACCGTCATCCGCACCACGCCGCCCTCGCCGATCTGCGGCTTGATCTTCAGCGTCAAGCCCACGTCTTTGCGCTCGACCGTTTGGAACGGGTTGACCGTGCTGCCGCTGGTCCCGGTATTGGTGAAGCTGCCGGTGACGAAGGGCACGTTCTGGCCGACGACGATCTTGGCTTCCTCGTTGTCCAGCGCCAC
>RGQD01000092.1 GCA_010030205.1 Betaproteobacteria bacterium | reverse complement strand
TGGCCGGGTTCAGCAGCATGGCCCGGCAGCCTCTGGCCTCGGCCACCGCGGTGGCGTAGAAGCCGCCTAGCGAGCTGCCGACCACCGCGGTGTCGCCGGCTGCGTGCGGCCAATGGGCGATGCCTTGTTCGACCAGCGCCCAGGCCTGGCGCGGCGAAGGCGGCAGCTGCGGGCACCACCAGACCACATCGGGCCGGTGCGCGTCCAGCCAGGCCTTGAGTTGTCTGGCCTTGAACGAGTCCGGCGACGAGCGGAATCCGTGCAGGTAGAGCAGGTGCATGGACTTCGATTGTCGGGCTTTGGACGGTAGTACGATCATGCTGATGCGATCTACTGTAAATTGAGTGATATTGTTCAAACTAGTACATTGCTTGTGGTTGATGCTGCTGCTGCTGGTGCCGGGATCGGCGCAGGCGGGCGTGCAGGTCGCGGGCTACGACGTCGAGACCGCTGTCTACAAGGACCTTCGACAGGACCTGACGATCGACACAGCCCCCGGCGTCAGCTTCAACCCGGTATCAGGCCGTTTCGGCCTGGGATTTGAGGCGCCAGTCACCTGGGTGCGCCTGACCTTGCGCCCTATTGATCGTGCGGTCGATCGTGCGGTCGATCGGGCGACTGGTCGGGCGGTCGACCTCGCTCAGCCGCTGGTGCTGCGCGTCGGCCCTTACATGATGGACAAGCTGGACTTCTACCAGCAGGTCGACGGTCGGTGGACGATCACGCACGTCGGCGACCTGCGGGCCAGGCTCAAGACGCCCTGCATCGACGACCTGTATTGTTTCGCGGTCTATCCTCCCGGCAAGGGCGAAACCGTCAGCTATCTTCGGATCCAAACCACCGGTTTTCCGTTTGTGACCACCGAAATCCTGCCGGTCGCGGAGTTGACCTCGGCGAGCGTCAAGCGCCTGTACTTTTTGTCGGCGTCCTTGGTCGCTGGCTCGGTGCTGCTGCTGGTCGGCCTGATGATGCTGGTGCTGGAGCGAACAGCGCTGTTGAAAATTTACTGCGCCCATCAAGTGGTCGTCACCTGTCTCTTTTTGCTCGGTACTGGCTATGTATCGGTTGCTGAATCAAATCTCGCGCTATTGGACTGGACGACGGCACTGCTGATCAATTTCAGAAACGCGTCGCTTTCAATGGTCTTTTGGTTGGTGTTGGCGCCGTATAAACCCTCGCTGTCCTACCGGCGACTGTTCATCGGCCTGATGGTGGCCTATGGCTTGGCCCTGTTGTTGTTGCTGGCCGGTCAGATCCATCGATCGATGCAGATCAACTTCGTCATGCAGGCCGTGGCGGCGATCGTGTTGATGCAAGGCTTGATCACGGCTGGCCAACTGCCGAGGTTGCTGCGCAATACCTTGCTGTTCGGGGCCGGGCTTTACATCGTTCTGCTGGTCACGGGTTATCGAGTCGTCCTGGATTTCACTCAAAGCAGCAGTGTCGATCTCGGACTGCTCGACTGGCGCTTGAATGGCACACCGATCGGCATCTTCGTGGTCTGGGTCTTGCTCACTGAGCACAAACGTCGAAACATGGTCCGGGCCGAAAAATACCTGAAGATTGAAACATCGCAGGCACGATTTCGCGCCGATGCCGAGCGGCACAGCGAGCGCGGCGCGATGATTGACATGCTGACCCATGAGCTCAAGACGCCGCTCAGCACGATCAGGTTCGCCCTCGCATCGGCCAATCGCTTGTTCCAGAAGCAGGGCGGTGCGAGCGACACAGACCGCCAGAATTTCATGCTCAGGGCCGGCCACATCGAGAGCTCGGTCAGCCGGATGGACGCGATGATCTTGCAGGTGGCGCAAGCGCACAAGGTCGAGCTCATGATCGTGTCTGCCGTGCCGGAGGAGATGGCGATGCAATCGCTGTTCGAAGACCTGGTTCGGCCTTATGCCTTGACCCACCATGTCGAACTCGACATCGAGCCCGGCCTGCTGCTGCGATCAGACCGGCTGATGCTGACGACCTTGGTCGAGAACCTGATCAGCAACGCCTGCAAGTACTCGCTAGACCAGCGGGTCAGCCTGTCGGTGCGCCGCGACAAGCCAGCACAGGGTGCGGCTGTGGTTCGAATCGCGGTCGCCAACCGGGTGGCTGCCGACACCGAGCCCGACGAGGCGCGGCTGTTTGAGCGCTATTACCGTCATTCGTCGGTGTCAGACCAACCCGGCACCGGCATGGGGCTGCACATTGCCAGGTCGGCTGCAGGCAAGATCGGCGCCACGCTGCGATACAGCACCGCTGACAACGTTGTCAACTTCGAAGTCAGCGTGCCATGTTGAGGCGCCTGCTGTGCCTGCTGTTCCTGCTGCTGGCGCCCGGCTTGGCGCTGGCCGGCGCGCAGGTTGCGGGCTACGACATCGAGACCGCCGTCTACAAGGACTTGGGCAGGAGGCTGACGATCGACACGGTTGCTGAGGCCCACTTCGTTGCGGCATCGGCAACGATGGGGCTCGGTTTTGATGCGCCCGTGACCTGGCTGCGCCTGACGCTGCGCAAGCCGGCGTCGGGTGTGACCGAGCCGGACGCAGGCCAGCCACTGGTCTTGGTGGTTGGCCCCTACCAACTCGACACCCTGCACTTTTACGAGCAGGTCGAAGGCCGTTGGACCACCAAGATCGCCGGCGACCGGCAGCCCAGAAACACGGTCTTGTGCCCGAGCGACCAGTATTGCTTTGCGGTCGATCCACGTGGCAATGATTCGACCACGGTCTACCTCAAGGTCGAGACCACTGGGTTTCCGTTCTTGAGCGCGAAATTGATTCCAGCCTCTGCACTGGCCTCGGTAACTGCCGAGCGCGCAGCCATCATCGGCTTCTCGCTGGCGGTGTCCCTGACCCTGTGGGTGGTCGGACTGATGCTGCTCAAGCTCGAACCGGCCGTGACCTTGCAGGCCTACGGCGTGCATCAACTGATCGTCACCGCGCTGACGGCAGTGGGCTCCGGCGCCCTGTCAATACCCGCCGTCAGTCCGGCAACGACGGATATTGTGATCAATTCCTTGATCATTTTACGGACCGCTTCGATATCGACGATGGGCTGGCTGGTGCTGGCAAGGTATGAAAAATCGGCCCTCCACAAAAGGCTTTTTGGCGGCTCGATGGCGCTGCTAGCGATTGCCCTGCTGTTGCTGATCACAGACCAGGCCCGGCTTGCTTTGCAGCTGAATTTCTGCCTGCAGATGGCGACGCCATTCATCGTGTTGCAGCGGCTGATGATGACGCCCCGACCGCCCAGCGCGTTGCGAAAAGCGTTGCTGTTCGGCTGCATGATGTACCTTGCGCTGTTGATCCTCGGTTGCCGAGTCATATGGGGGTGGGATGTCATTGTGCCGATCGAGTTTGGCGCGCTTGACTGGCGCCTGAACGGCGCGCCGATCGGCGTGTTCATCATCTGGCTGATGCTGGCCGAAAACAACCGGCGAGTTGCCAACAAGTCCGACGAATACCTGAAGATTGAAATCGAACAAGCGCGACTCCGTGCCGAAGCCGTGACCCACCTCGAGCGCGGCGCGATGATCGACATGCTGACCCATGAACTCAAGACGCCGCTCAGCACGATACGGTTCGCCCTCGCATCGCTCAACCGCTTGTTCCTGAAGCCCGGGCCTGCAAAGGGCGACGATGAGCACAATTTCGTGCTCAGGGCCAGCCACATCGAAAGCTCGGTGAGCCGTATGGATGCGATGATTGTCCAAGTGGCGCAGGCACACAAGATGGATAACTTCACGGTCTCGGCTGCACCAGAAGCGATGGGCTTGCAAGCTTTGATGGACGACTTGGTCCGCCCCTATGCCTCGACCCACCGCTTCAAACTCGACATCGAGCCCGGCCTGCTGCTGCGCTCAGACCGGTTGATGCTGACCACGCTGATCGAGAATCTGCTCAGCAACGCTTGCAAGTATTCGGTCGACCAGTGGGTCATCCTGACGGTGGCTTGCGTCGCGCCGACGGAGCTGACGGCTGGCCGGGACGGTGCGTCACTCGCTGTGATTCGCATTGTGGTCGCCAACCGGGTGAGCGCCGGCACCGAGCCTGATGAAGCGCGACTGTTCGAGCGCTATTACCGCCACCATGCGGTGTCAGACCTGCCCGGCACCGGCATGGGGCTGCACATCGCCCGGTCGGCGGCGACCAAGATCGGCGCCACGCTGCAGTATCGGTTCGACGACGGCGTCGTCAGTTTCGAGGCGAGTGTTCCATGCTGAAGGCCACGCCCCGCAACAAGCTCAGAGCTGCCGAGGCGCCGCTGGTGGTGGCGCTGGTCGAAGACGATCGCCTGCTCCGGGAGGAGGTTGTCGAGCACCTGACGGCCCACGAATTCGTCGTCCATGCGGTCAGCAGCGCCGCTGGATTCGACGATCTTGCGTCGCGCGTCGCGCTGGACTTGTTCGTCATCGACTGGAACCTGCCGGGCGAGAGCGGGCTGAGTCTGTCGCGCAGGCTGCGCGAGGCGATGCCCGGTGCGGGCATTGTGCTGATGACCGCGAGGGTGGCGCTGCACGACCGGCTCACCGGCTACCGGCAGGGCGGTGCGGACGTCTACCTGACCAAGCCGGTGGCGCCCGATGAGTTGGTGGCTGTGCTGTTGAGCCTGGGCCGCAGGGTCAAGCCTGCCGACAGCGGGCAGGCCTGGTCGCTGGATCTGCGCGATCGAACGCTGCAAGGGCCGCAGCTGCAGCAAAAGATCAGGCTCACGGGCAGGGAGAAGATCTTGCTGTTGGCCTTGGTCCAAGCCAAGGACAACACGCTGGAATCCGGCGCGCTGTGCGATCTGTACGGCAGTGACGATTCCGATGACTTGATGAGCAAGCGCACGCTCGAAGAGCTGGTCGCCCGCTTGCGCAAGAAGTTGAAGGCGGTGCAGGAGCCGACGGCCGAGGCGGCGATCAAGTCGGTCTGGGGTGTGGGCTACCAACTGTGCTTGCGCATCATCCTGAGCTGAACGCGCCCATCCTGCCGGTTCGGCTGGCTGCGGCCCAGCGTTCAGCCCAGCGTCAGCCCAGCAAGAGCGGGAATACTTCTTCGTCCAAGCCTGCATTCCGCAGGTTATTGAGAGCTATTGCCGACCTGTCTGCGCGCTTGGCCTGGCCCTGGCTCTAAGCTCTCGCCTGTCGGTATTGCACAGCGATGGTCACCCACAAAAGAGCGGTGCTGTGCGGCAGGGCACGCAGTGTTCGGCATCCGGTCTATCGGTCAACCATGACGCAAGGATCTTCGATGGCAAGCAAGAATACTTCAGGCACCCCCAGCATTCCGCAGGCTGGCGAGCAGTGGGAGTTCAAGTTCAACCGCAAGGGCGGTCCGTTTGGATCCAGCCAAAGTTACCCCCCGGCCACGGTGCTTGATGTGGCCGAGGGTTGGGTTCGTTATGCCATTGGCAAGAGCCATCCCGATCTGAAAAAGCCGCTGGCCACCTTCACCTACATGTACACGCGCGGCGCCTGACAGCGTGTCCGCTGCGTCGCTATCCCTGCCGGCGCACGGCGGTTCAGCCGTCTTTGTCTGGACTGCGACGCGAACCCGCGCCGTGCTGGCCGCCGCCGACCTTCGACGATGAGCTCCCCGGGCTGGGCAAGCGCAGGTCGTGCCGAGGCGCAGTTGGTTGTCGCACTGGTTGAAGACGACCGCCTGCTCAGGGAAGAGATTGTCGAGCACCTGGAGTCCCACGGATTCGTCGTCCATGCGGTCAGCAGTGCTGCCGCCTACGATGATTTGGCGGCACGCGTCGCGCTGGACCTGTTCGTGATCGATTGGAACCTGCCAGGCGAAAGCGGTTTGAACCTGTCGCGCAGGCTGCGCGAGGCCATCCCTGGTGCTGGCATCGTGCTGATGACCGCCAGGGTCGCTTTGCATGACCGGCTCACCGGCTATCGTCAAGGCGGCGCGGACGTCTACCTGACAAAACCGGTGGCCCCCGACGAGCTGGTGGCTGTGCTGTTGAGCCTGGGCCGAAGGGTCAAGCCGGCGATGAATGGGCCGAGCTGGGCGCTGAATTTGCGCGACAGAACCCTGCAAGGCCCGCAGCCGCAGCACAAAATCAGGCTCACCGGTCGGGAAAAGACCTTGTTGGTGGCCCTGGTTCAAGCCAAGGACAACACGCTGGAATCTGGCGCGCTGTGCGACTTGTACGTGTCCGAGGATTCCGACGAGCTGATGAGCAAGCACACGCTGGAAGAGTTGGTCGCGCGCTTGCGCAAGAAATTCAGGGCGGTGCAGGACGCAGACGCAGAGCCGGCCATCAAGTCGGTCTGGGGCGTGGGTTACCAGTTGTGCCTGCACATGCATTTGGTCTGAGCCCAGCGTTTTTGGGCCAGTCCATCGAGCCGCTGCGGCGCTCTGGCTGCGCTTCCAGTCTGAGCTTCCAATCTGAGCTTTAAATCGTCTGCCTTTTGTGCCGCCGTGCGCTGGCCGAACCCACGCTGAATCGCCGTCCGGCAGCCATCGCTTGATCGCCAGAACCGGTTCAACAGCGGTCAGTCGTCAACGCGAGCGAGAAAAAATTTCTGTCGACAGGCCCGAATTGCATAGGTTTTCTTGAGCATTGGCAGGGTCTTCTGAGGGCTTTGGGAAGCGACTGGCCTATTCTTTTCATTGTTGATCAAGGCAATCTTCTTTGACGGTAGGCTTCATTTGCTAACCATTGTTTGGCACGTCATATCCCCGCACCGAAGATCGTCACTTGCCGTTGAACCATTCACGAAGAGCTGCCCATGTCGACTCGTCGAAGACCGGCCACCGAGCCTACCGCGATACCACAGGCTGGTGAGCTGTGGGACTTCAAATTCGGCCGCCGCCAAGATGCGCCTGGATCCAAGCCAAGTTACCCGCCTGCGAAAGTGATCGAGGTGCGCGATGGCTGGGTTCGCTATGCGATAGGACAAGCGCACCCGGATCTTGCAAAGCCTATCCAGACCTTTACCTACCTCTACTTCCCTTTGCGGCGTTAGAAAGATGCGCTCGCATTGTGCGTTAAGCATTCAGCCGCGCCGGGCTTGACCTGGCGCCGCTTACCCCAGCGCTCAGACGATCTTGATGCCCAAGTTGGGCAGGCCGTCGATGTGGCAGTCGATCACATCGCCACGCAGCACCGGGCCGACGTTCTCGGGCGTGCCCGAGTAGATGATGTCGCCGGGCATCAGCTCGAAGGCTTGAGACAGCTTGCTGATCTGTTCGGCCACACTCCAGATCATCTGCTTGAGGTCGGCGCTTTGCTTGGTCTGTCCGTTGACCTTGAGCCAGATCGCGCCCTGTGTGAACGGGCCGGTCTGGCTGGCACGGTGCAACGGGCCGATAGGCGCCGAGTGGTCGAAACTCTTGCCGATCTCCCAGGGCTTCTTCTCGTCACCAAGCGCTCGCTGCAGGTCGCGCCGCGTCATGTCCAGGCCCAGCGCATAGCCGTAGACATGGTCGAGCGCGCTCGCGATGGGGATGTTGCGGCCACCCAGGTGCAGCGCGGCGACCAGTTCCACCTCGTAGTGGTAGTTCTTGGTCAAGGTTGGGTAGGGGTGGTCAGCGACTGTGCCCGCTGCGACGTTCTGTATCGCGTCTGTGGGCTTTTGGAAGAAGAAAGGTGGTTCGCGGCTCGGGTCCGATCCCATCTCGCGGGCATGGGCGGCGTAGTTGCGGCCTATGCAGTAGATGCGCCGCACAGGGAACGACTGCTCGCTGCCGACGATCGGATCTGCACGATGGGCGGGCCAAGACGGTGGCCGAAGCGATCCGCGGCCATGATGGCGAGGGTGCAGCGTCGCGCGACCGCTTCAAGAACTTGAGCGCGGTCGAGCGTGGGCAGTTGCTCGACTACCTCAACGCGATCTGACGGCGAACCCGCGCCCGACCTGGGCGGATCAATGTGCCAGCGCTGCCAGCAGCTTGGCGTGGATGCCGCCGAAAGCGCCGTTGCTCATCACCAGCACCTGGTCGCCCGGGCGCACCGCCCGAACAATGGCCGCCACCAGCTTTTCAACGCTGTCGGCCACCGAGGCCTGCGCGCCCAGCGGCGCCAGCGCTTCAGCGGCGTTCCAGCCGTAGTTGCCCTGCAGGCAAAACGCCAGGTCGGCTTCTTCCAGCGCCCAGGGCAGCATGGCCGACATCGATCCGCGCTTCATCGTGTTGGTGCGCGGCTCGAACACTGCCAGGATGCGCGCCAGGCCGGCTTTGCGGCGCAGGCCGTTGATGGTGGTGCGCATCGCGGTGGGATGGTGGGCAAAGTCGTCGTAGACCTTCACGCCACCGGCCTCACCGCAGAGCTCGAGCCGGCGCCTGACGTTGCGAAAACTCGCCAGCGCTGCAGCGGCCACATCGGGTGCGACACCGACATGTTCGGCAGCGGCGATGGCCGCCAGCGCGTTGAGCTGGTTGTGCTCACCTTGCAGTTGCCATTCGATGCGGCCGACTTTCAGGCTGCCGCGCAACACGTCAAAGGCATGGGGCTCGCCGCGCGCGCGCAGCGCACCAGGCTCCTCCTTGCGGGCGCCGAAGCGCTGCAACTCGCTCCAGCAGCCTCGGGCCAGCACCCGGTCTAGCGCGGCCTCGCGGCTGTTGACGATCAAGCGTCCGCTGGCCGGCACGCTGCGCACCAGGTGGTGGAACTGGGTCTCGATCGCGCCCAGGTCGGCAAAGATGTCGGCGTGGTCGAATTCGAGGTTGTTCAAGATCGCGGTGCGCGGGCGGTAGTGCACGAACTTGCTGCGTTTGTCGAAGAAAGCGGTGTCGTATTCGTCGGCTTCGATCACGAAACAGGGGCGGTGCTTGCCACTGTCGCTGCCCAGCCGCGCCGAGATGCCGAAATTCAGTGGCACGCCGCCGATCAGAAAACCCGGTTGCAGACCGGCCTGTTCGAGCACCCAGGCCAGCATCGCGCTGGTGCCCGTCTTGCCATGGGTGCCCGCCACCGCCAGCACATGGCGTGTGGCCAGCACCTGCTCGGCCAGCCACTGCGGTCCGCTGGTGTAGGCGGCGCCGGCGTCGAGGATGGCCTCGACCAATGGGTTGCCGCGGCTGACCACATTGCCGATCACCCACTGGTCGGGTGCGAGCGCTATCTGGTCCGCGCCAAAGCCTTCGATCAACTCGATGCCCAGCGACCGCAGCTGGTCGCTCATCGGTGGATAGACATTGGCGTCGCAGCCCGTGACGCGGTGGCCGGCCTCGCGCGCAATCGCGGCCAACCCGCCCATGAAGGTGCCGCAGATGCCAAGGATGTGGATGTGCATGGGGCTCGATTCTAGGCAGCGCGCGGCCAAGCCAGCGCGCGGTTGATCCGCGCTGGTGCGCGCTGGTGCGCGCTGCACCCTCTGTCCTCTCTACCCCCCCTGCCTCTCTACCCTTCTACCCACACGGCCTAGGGTTGACCCCGAGGCCGGCTTGGCATCAATCCAGGGCACAGATCTGGCTTGCTCGGTGACAATAACCTGAGCAATTGGTCAGGTCTTCGCTCAACCCGTGCCGCCCTCTTGAACGCTCCTGCCTCGCCCGTCACCAATGCCGCCGCCGCCCAGGCGGCCGTGCTCGTGCGTCGGGCCAGCGTGGTCTACCCTTCCGGCCACCGCAACGATCTGCCGGTGCACGCGCTCAGCGAGGTCGACCTTCGCATCGCGCCTGGCGAGTTTGTTTCGCTGATTGGCCCCTCGGGCTGCGGCAAGACCACGTTGCTGCGGGTGATCGCCGACCTGGAACCGATCAGCGCTGGCGAGGTACTGGTCAACGGCCTGAGTCCGAAACAGGCGCGGCAGGCCCGAGCTTACGGCTACGTGTTCCAGTCGCCGGCGCTGTTTCCCTGGCGCACCGTGCTGGCCAACGTGATGCTGCCGCTGCAGATCCAGGGCCGGTCCAAAGCGGATGCGCAAGCCGTGGCACGCGAGCAGCTCACGCGCGTCGGGCTGGCCGGTTTCGAGCGCAAATACCCTTGGCAGCTGTCGGGTGGTATGCAGCAGCGGGTGTCGATCGCCCGCGCGCTGGGTTTCGAGCCCAGAATTCTGATGATGGACGAGCCTTTCGGCGCGCTCGACGAGATCACCCGCGACGGCTTGAACGAGCAGCTGCAGCAGCTCTGGCAGCGCGAGCGCCGCACGGTGGTCTTTGTCACCCATTCGATCGCTGAGGCTGTCTACCTGTCGACCCGCATCGTCGTGATGTCACCGCGACCTGGTCGCATCCTCAAGGTCATCGATTCGACCTTGCCCGACGCGCGCCACTTGGGGCTGCGCGACACGCCCGAGTTCATGGCGCTGGCGCACGAGGTGCGCATCGGGCTGGCCCAAGGCCACGCCGATGACCGGCACGGTGGCGATGAAGCCTGACCGGCTGTCGCAGCGCCTGCTGCCTGTGGCGAGCGTGCTGTTGGCAGTTCTGCTGCTGTGGTATTTCGCTGCGGTCGGGCTCAATGCGGCCGGTGCGGTCGAGCGCGTGCTCGCGCCGAATGGTGCCTACACCACCGGCGAGCTGATCGCCAGCACGCTCAACATGCAGCGTCCGGTGCTGCCCTCGCCGCACCAGGTGGTGGCCGATCTTTACCGCAGCCTGGTCGACTGGCCGCTGGACTCGCCGCGCAACCTGCTCTACCACGCCGGCGTCACGGCCCAGTCCACGCTGGTCGGATTCGTGCTGGGCACGCTGTTGGGCATCGTGCTGGCTGCGGCGATCGTGCACTCGCGAACCCTGGACCGCGCGCTGCTGCCTTGGATCGTGGCGTCTCAGACGGTGCCGGTGCTGGCGATCGCGCCTATCGTGCTGGTGATCCTGGGCAGCCTGGGTTTCGAGGGCGTCGCGCCCAAGGCGACGATCGCGATGTACCTGTGCTTCTTTCCGGTCACGGTGGCGATGGTGCAAGGTCTGCGCGCACCGCAGCGCATCGAGACCGAGCTGATGCACACCTATGCCGCGAGCCGCTTGCAGACTTTTTGGCTGCTGCGCCTGCCGTCGGCGCTGCCGTTTCTGTTTCCGAGCCTGCGGGTGGGTATTGCCGCCGGCGTGGTCGGGGCGATGGTCGCTGAGTTGCCCACTGGCGCGCAGGCTGGCCTGGGCGCGCGCTTGCTCACCGGCAGCTATTACGGCAACACCGTGGGCATCTGGTCAGCGCTGGTGATGTCGGCGCTGCTGGGTGCTGGCTTGACCGCTGCGGTGGCCGGGGTCGAGCGCCTGGTGCTGCGCCGGGGCAGTGCGGGATGAGCGGCCGGCGCGCGATCGGCTGCGGCGTCTGGCTGCTGGTGGCCGCGTTCGGTGCCGCGCTGCTGTGGCGCTGGCTGCCCGAGCCCGGCGCGCAGGCGGGTCCGGGGCCGCTGCTGGCCTGTGCCGCGCTGCTGTTGCTGGCCGGGCGCAGCGTTAAGCAGTTGGCAGCGCTCGACGGCAGGCGCTGGCATGCGCCCGCCACCGCTGCGTTGTTCGGGCTTTGGGTGGTCTATTTCTGGCAGGTCGGGGTGATGCTGTTCGACGTGCCGCGGGTGCTGCTGCCTGCGCCATCGCTGATCGGCAGCATGCTGGTCGAGCGCTGGGACACGCTGGCCGCCGATTTCGTCCAGACTGTTCTGAAAGCAGTGCTGATCGGCTGGGCGCTGGGCTCTGGGCTGGGCTTTGCGGTCGGTGTGGCGATAGACCGGGCGCCGTTCCTGCAGCGCGGCCTGCTGCCCTTGGCCAACCTGACCAGCACCGTGCCGCTGGTGGCGGTGGCGCCTATCGCGGTGATGTGGTTTGGCTTCGACTGGCAGAGCAAGGCCGCGGTGGTCGTGCTGATGACTTTTTTTCCGATGCTGGTGGCCACGTTGGCGGGGCTGCAGGCGGCGGGCAAGCTCGAGCGTGAATTGATGCACAGCTACGCTGCGGGCTACACCCGAACGCTGCTGGATTTGCGGCTGCCCGCGGCGATGCCGTTTCTGTTCAGTGCACTGAAGATCAACGCGACGCTGGCGCTGATCGGCGCGATCGTCGCCGAGTTCTTCGGTTCGCCGACGGTGGGGCTGGGATTTCGCATCAGCACCGAGGCGGCGCGGATGAACATGGCGCTGGTCTGGGGCGCGATCGTGGTGGCCGCGGCCACCGGTTCGCTGGCCTATGCTTTGCTGGTGTTGCTCGAGCGACGGGTGGCTTTTTGGCATCCGTCGATCCGGGCCGAATGAAGCTGGGGCTGTGTTTTCTCGGCGGTCCCGGCATTTGCCAGGCCGTATTTCGTTTCACAACCAACGACAGGAGTGCGTGATGACCGGTTTCACAATCAAGGGTTTGGCGATGGGCGCCGTGCTGGCGGTGGGTGGCTTGGCGGCCAGTCCTGCTGCTTACGCCGCCGACAAGGTGGTGGTGCAGATGAAATGGGTGCCGCAAGCCCAGTTCGCAGGCTATTATGTCGCTGCATCGAAAGGTTATTACAAAGCCGAGGGGCTGGATGTGGTGATCAAGCCGGGCGGCCCGGATGTGAGCCCGGTGCAGGTGCTGGCGGGCAACCAGGCCGACGCGATCGTCAACTGGATGCCCGATGCACTCGCCGCGCGTGAAGCGGGGGTGCCGCTGGTCAACATCGCGCAGATCTTCGACAAGTCCGGGCTGATGCTGACCTGCAAAAAGTCCAGCGGCGTGGCCACGTCCAAGGACTTCAAGGGCAAGACCTTGGGCGTCTGGTTCGGTGGCAATGAATACCCGTTCCTGAACTGGATGTCCAAGCTGGGCCTCAAACCCGACACCGATGTCAAGGTGCTCAAACAAGGCTTCAACGTCGACCCGCTGTTGCAGAACCAGGCCGCATGCATCTCGACGATGATCTACAACGAGTACTGGCAGGTGGTCGATGCGGGCGTGAAAGAAAGCGAACTCGTCACCTTCTTCTACGAGAAAGAGGGTGTGGCCTCGCTCGAGGACGGTCTGTACGTGCTCGAAGGCAAGTTGAAGGACCCGGCTTTCGTCGCCCGCATGGGCAAGTTCCTGAAGGCCACGCTCAAGGGCTGGAACGACGCGGTCAAGAACCCCGAGGAAGCGGCCAAGATCGTGGTGGCGGCTGACCCGTCTGGCAGCGCCACGCTGAAGGTGCAGAAGCGCCAGATGGAAAACGTCGCGACGCTGATCAGCAACGCCGGCACCAAGAAGATCGGTTACCTCGACCCTGCGGCCTACCAGCGCACCGTCAAGGTGTTGCTGGCCGGTGGCAGCTCACCGGTGATCAAGAAGGACCCGGGCAAGGCAGCCTACAGCCACCTGGTGTTCGAAGCCGCAGCCAAGTGAGCTGAGCTGGCGAGTCCCGGGTTCGCGCCCAGGACCCGCCAGCGGCTCTGACACGCGAACATGTCTGCACGCAAACTCAGCCCGCCCAAGGCCGAGGAGGAGGCCCGCAAGGGCCAGATCCGCCAGGTCAACGAGGCCTTGATCCTCAGCGCCGGCGAGCGCGTTTTCGCCCGCGCCGGTTTCAACGGTGCGACGGTGGCCGAGATCGCCGATGCAGCCGGCCTGCCCAAGGCCAACCTGCATTACTACTTCGGCAGCAAGCACGAGCTTTACCGCGCGGTGCTGGCGCGAACCCTGCACGACTGGCTGCTGCCACTGGAAGGTTTGACGCCCGAGTCCGACCCGGGCCAAGCGCTGGCGGCTTACATCCGCGCCAAGATGGCGATGAGCGCGCAGCGGCCCGACGCGTCGCGCGTCTTTGCCAACGAGTTGCTGCACGGTGCGGCGGTGGTCGGTGAACTGATGCGCAGCGAGTTGCGCGCGACCGTGCGCCGCAAGGCCGCCGTGATCGATGGCTGGATCGCCGCAGGGCGCATGGCGGCGGTCGACTCGACGCATTTGTTCTTCACGATCTGGGCTGCGACCCAGACCTACGCCGACTTCGAACTGCAGGTCTGCGCAGTACTCGGCCGCGAGCAGCTGGGCGCGCGCGACCACGAGCGGGCGACCGAGCATGTGGTGTCGCTGATCCTGCGCGGCTGCGGGCTGGCGCCGCACGGCCTCGGCTGAGTTCTTCAAGCCAGTCGGTCGACTTCGGCCGGCCTTGGGGCGCTCAGAACCGCATCGGCTTTGGCTCAGCAGGTCGCTGAGGTGACGGTCGCCGCGACGGCCTGCGGCCTATGCTGGCTGACCCTTCACGAGAGCTCGACAGCGATGAACTACACCACCTTGGACTGGCAGATTGACGACCGAGTGCTCACGCTCACGCTGCAGCGCCCGGCCCAGCTCAACGCCTTTACCGTGACCATGGCCAACGAGTTGATCGACGCTTACCAGCGCGCCAGCGAAGACGATGCGGTCGGCGCGGTGGTGGTCACCGGAGCCGGCCGGGCTTTTTGCGCCGGCATGGATCTGTCGTCGCCGGGCAATGTGTTCGGCCTGGACGAGACCTTGTCGCCCGGACTCGATGAGCTCAAGGCGCAGTGGGACGACCCGGCGATGGTGTCTGGCGTTCGCGACACCGGCGGACGGGTCGCGCTGGCGGTCTATGACTGCAAGAAGCCGGTGATCGCGGCGATCAACGGCGCAGCGGTCGGCATCGGCGCGACGATGACGCTGGCGATGGACGTTCGGCTGGCCTCCGACAAGGCCCGCATCGGCTTTGTGTTCGGCCGCATCGGTGTCGTGCCCGAGGCCTGCTCGACCTGGTTTCTGCCGCGCATCGTCGGTGCCCAGCAGGCTTTCGACTGGGTCTATTCGGGCGACATTTTCGACGCCCAGGAGGCCTTGGCCGGCAGGCTGGTCAAGGCCGTGGTGCCGCACGAGCAGTTGCTGGCTGAGGCGCACAAGCTGGCGCACAAGTACATCGACCAGCGCAGCCCGGTCTCGATCGCGCTGATGCGCCAGATGCTGTTGCGCAACCCTGGGCTGGCGCATCCGCGCGACGCGCATGCGGTCGAGTCGCTGGCGATGCTGCAGACCAGTCTGCACGACGGCAAGGAGGGCGTGGCCGCTTTCAACGGCAAGCGCGCGCCTGTCTTCACTGGACGAGCCTCTGACGGCTTGCCCGGTTTCTACCCCTGGTGGTGAGCCAGGCCCCAACCGATTCAAGGAGAACAACATGGAACGCAAAGTGTGTGTGGTGACCGGTTCGTCGTCGGGCATAGGCGCGGCGACCGCGCGGCTGTATGCCGAACGCGGCTGGAACGTCGCTGTCAACTATTCGCGCGAAGCCGCGCCTGCCGAGGCCGTGGCCGATGCCTGCCGTGCGCTCGGTGCCGAGGTGCTGGTGCAGAAGGCCGACGTTGCCCAGGACGCAGATTGCCGCGCGCTGGCCGCGGCGGTGCAGGCCCGCTGGGGCCGCTGCGACGTGCTGGTCAACAACGCCGGCACGACCAAGTTCGTCGCCGTTCGCGAGCTCGACGGCCTGGACGCCGAGGACTTCCAGCGCATCTACGGTGTCAACGTGGTCGGCGCTTTCCAGATGGCGCGTGCATTTGCGCCGCTGCTCAAACTCCACCCGCCGGGGGCGGTGATCAACATCTCGTCGATCGCAGCGACCACCGGCCTTGGCTCGTCGATGGCCTACGCCGCGTCCAAGGGTGCGCTCAACACCTTGACGATGTCGCTGGCCA
>RGQD01000906.1 GCA_010030205.1 Betaproteobacteria bacterium | reverse complement strand
AATTGCCCATCAGGATGAACGGCGCCCAGTAGAACGGATGGCTGGTGCGGGGCTGGGACTGCAGTGCAAGTTGCGCCTGCCGCAGTGCCTCGACTTTGCTCAAGCGCTGGTCCTGGCGCCGGCGGTACAGGTCGGCCATCAGCTGCGCAGTGCTCTGGTCGGCCACCGGCCACAGTGTCGCGAGTACCGCCTTGGCGCCTTGCTGCTGGGCGATCACGCCGAAGCCCTCGATCTCGCGGCCGCGTTCGTCGCGGCCACCGCCCAGCCCGGTGTCGCAGGCCGACAGTGTCAGCAGATCGACCTGGTCAAAGCGGTAGTTCTGCGTGCGCAGGTCACCCAATGTGAGCTGTTGGCCATCACCGAGCAGCAGGAATGAGTTTGCCTCAGTGCCAGGGCTGAAGCGGAAGTGGCTGGCGATGTGCAGCACCGGAAAACGTCGCTGGCTGACGTCCTTCAGGCGAAGCGCGGTGAAGGCTTCGTCCAAGTGCACCTCGCCTGGCAGCGCGGCCGTTGCCGACGCCGAGCGGGTGCTGCGGATGATGCCGTCCATCTCAGCCTGAACGCCGGGCAGCGGGTCGAACTCCCCGAGCTTTCGGGTCAGTCCCAGACCGGCCGCCTGCCATTGCGGCGCAACGGCGTCGCGCAGGCGATCCCGCGTCACGCTGGTGTAGAGCGGCAGCGCCCAGCGCTGCGCCAGGTAGCGCTGGCCGTCGTGCAGTGCGCCGAAAGGCAGGTAGCGCAGTGCACCATCCAGCGACAGCATCACCGCCTTCGCGCCTGCTTGCTCGAGGTCTTGCGCCACCGGGGCGATCAGCAACTGGTAGAGCGCTTGCGCGGCGGGTAACGGGTCGGATTTTGGGTCGCGCAGCAATCGCCGGTACTCGGCAATCTGGCGGTTCAGCGCCTTGGCGCCGATCGGGCTGCTGCGGGCGAGTTGCACACCCGGGGTGGTCAGCAGCAGGTTGACCTTGTCGTCGGTGAGGTAGATCTGCAGCAGCAC
>RGQD01000905.1 GCA_010030205.1 Betaproteobacteria bacterium | reverse complement strand
CCGGCGATCGCCACCACCTCGCCAGGGCGCAGCGCCAAGTTGACGCCGTCGAGCTGCGGCCAAGGGCCGGCACCGCGCACGCTGAGCTTGCGCAGTTCACACACAGGGGTCTGGGCCAGCGCAGCAGCGCCTGCGGGCGTCGGTACCCGCACCACCCGCGGCACGTCGCGCCCGACCATCGCCTGCGCCAACATCGCCTTGCTGGCGCCGGCTGCCGGCATCTCGGCCACCAGCTTGCCGGCGCGCAGCACGGCGATGCGGTGCGAGACACGCAGCACCTCGTCGAGCTTGTGGCTGATGAAGATCACGCTCAAGCCCTGCGCCACCAGCTGCGACAAGGTGGCGAACAGCGATTCGCTTTCCTGCGGCGTCAGCACTGCGGTGGGCTCGTCGAGGATCAGCACCCGGGCGCCGCGTCGGCGACCGAAAGGCAGCAAGGCTTTCAGGATCTCGACGCGCTGACGTTCGCCGACCGACAAGTCCTTGATGCGGGACTCGGCGTTGACCTGCAGGCCGAAACGCTGCGCGGTGTCTTGCAGCGCCGCAAGCGCAGCGGCTCGACGCGAGAAAGGCTGCCACAGCGGCTCGGTGCCCAGCATCACGTTGTCGAGCACGCTGAGGTTGTCGGCCAAGCTGAAGTGCTGGTGCACCATCCCGATACCGGCCGACAACGCAGCACCGGGTTTGCCGGGCGGTAGCAGCCGACCGTCCACCTTGATCGTGCCAGCATCCGCACGGTAATGCCCGAACAAGATGGACACCAGCGTGCTCTTGCCAGCGCCGTTCTCACCCAACAACGCCAACACCTCGCCGCGTGCCAACGTCAACGAAATCGCATCGTTGGCGACCAGCGCACCGAAGCGCTTGGTGATGCCGGACAGCTGCAGGACCGGTTCGGTCATCGAGTCAGCCGCTGGCCGGGCGCCCTGACCCTGTAGATCACTTGCCTTTGGGCACTGTCTCGTCGATCACGACCTTGAAGCTGCCGTCGAGAATGGCCTT
>RGQD01000904.1 GCA_010030205.1 Betaproteobacteria bacterium | reverse complement strand
AGTTTTTACGCGTAGATGCATGGGATTTCGAAATCGTTTTTCGTGTATTATTTTTAGAATGTTGGATTTTACGTGCGGATGTTCTTTTTTGTTTTTTCTTCATAGTATAATGTCGAGGTTTTGCGTGACGATACGTTTTTCTTTTATTGTGACAGATATTATTTCGAAAGGTTTTTCTTCTATTTCTTTTTCCGCCTTTTTTTGACGAAACAGCATTTCTATGTTTAGAATTTAAATTTAAAACAACAAAATTTTTTTCTTTTTCTCTGTTTGTTTTTTCTTTTTCTCTGTTTTTTTTGTCGTCTTCTTTTCGTTTACTTGCTATTTCTTCCTCAATTTTTTGTAATCGGATTCTTTCATTTTCTTTATCTGTTTTTTCTTTTTTAGCTCTATCTTGATTAATTTTTATTTGTTTCAAGCGCGGATCATTTTCATTTATTTTTTGTTTCTGAGTTTTATTATTTTTATTATGTGATTTGTTGTTTTGTTGTGGTGTTTGCCGCTCGTTGTCTTGTTGTATGTTGTTGTTTTGTTGTGGTGGTGGTGATATTGATGTTTTGACGGTTGATGTTGATGTTTCTTGTTTTGATGTTGATTTTGGTGATGTTGATGTTATTGATTTTGGTGATGTTAATGTTATTGATTTTGGTGATGTTGATGTTATTGATTTTGGTGATGTTGATGTTATTGATTTTGGTGATGTTGATGTTATTGATTTTGGTGATGTTTCTTGTTTTGATGTTGATGTTGATGTTGATGTTGATGTTGATGTTTCTTGTTTTGATGTTTCTTGTTTTGATGTTTCTTGTTTTGATGTTGATATTATTGATTTTGGTGATGTTGATGTTTCTTGTTTTAATGTTGATGTTATTGATTTTGGTGATGTTGATGTTTCTTGTTTTGATATCGATGTTATTGGTGATGTTGTTGTTATTGGTGGTGGTGATTTTGGTGATGTTGTTGTTATTGGTGGTGGTGATTTTGGTGATGTTGTTGTTATTG
>RGQD01000903.1 GCA_010030205.1 Betaproteobacteria bacterium | reverse complement strand
CTAGCACTGCGATTTGCGCTACACCCAAACCGCTGATGTTGCTGGTACTGAGGTTGGCGCTTTGCACAGTCGTCAGCGCTACGATTTGATCAGAGCGCAAAGCAGCGATTTGTGATACCAAGAAGGCGCGCACGCTGGTCAGCGTCAATGCCGCAACGATACCGGTGTCTATAGCGATCAGTTGCGCTGCGGTCAGTGCCGCCAAATTGGCAGTGCCCAGCCCATTAACCTGGGCACTGGTCAGTGCCCTGACCTGCGCGTCCAACAGCGATGTCGCCTGCGCGGTGCTGAGCGCGGCCATATTGGCTACGCTTACGGCCACCAAGTCCTGTGTCTCTAGTGCCGCAATTTGTATGGCGGTCAGTGCCCGCACATTGGCTGAGCTCAGGTTGGCAGCCTGGTCGTTTGTCAGCGCAACGATCTGATCGGCAGTGAGTGCAGCTACTTCAGCGCTACTGAGGCCCACCACCTGGTCTGTGCGCAGCGCCGCTACCTGCGCTGTGCTCAGCTGCGCACTGCGCGCCGGGCTGAGCATGCCCGTCACTTGCTGCGTGGTCAGCGATACCAATTGGCTCGTATCCAATGCCAGCAACTGCCCCGCACTCAAAGCATTGAGCTGCGCTGTGCCCAACAGCGCCAAGTCACCAGCCTCCAAGACCGCTACCTGCGTGATGTCCAGCCCGCGCAGGTTGGCCGTGCTCATGCTGGCAAACTGGCCCGCCTCCATCGCCCTTATCTGCGCCGTGCTCAAGGCCTGTAGTTGCCCCGCAACCATCGCCCGCAAACTGCCCGATGTCAGCACCGCTACATCCGTGCTCTCCAGCGCCGTGAACTGCACGTTGTTGAGCGCCACGATGTTGGCCGTGCTCAAGGCCACTATTTGGTTCGTGCCCAGCGCCGCTATTTGCGTGCTGTCCAAGCTGCGTATCTGGCTACCCGACAAGGCCCGAACGCTCGCCTCGCTCAAAGACGCTACGTCTTGCGTCTCTAGCACTGCGATTTGCGC
>RGQD01000902.1 GCA_010030205.1 Betaproteobacteria bacterium | reverse complement strand
GTCAACTTCGCCCATGGCGAGTTCCTGATGCTGGGCATGTATGCCGGCTACTGGCTGATGGTCAAGACCGGTATCAACCCGTATTACGGCGCACCGATGATCGGTGCAGCTTTCTTTGTGCTGGGCGTGCTGTTCTACGCAGGGCTGATGCGGTTCACGATCTACAAGCCCGAAATGACCCAGGTGTTCGCCACGCTGGGCCTGGGGATCGCGCTACAGAACTTGGCGCTGCTGCTGTGGTCGGCCGACTACCGCACGATCCAGGTGCTGCCCGCGGCCAGTGAATCGGTATCGGCCTTCGGTCTCACGCTGAGCACCAACCGCCTGATTGGCTTCGGCTTTGCGGCAGCGCTCGTCTCGGGCGTGCTGCTGTTCATGCGTTCCACATTTTTAGGGCGCGCGATCGAGGCGGTGTCGCAGGATCTGGTCGCCGCCCGGCTGATGGGCGTCGATCCGAACAAGGTGTTCGTGGTCACCTTCGGCATCGGCATCGCGCTGACTGGCATTGCTGGCGCTGTGCTGGTGCCTTCGTTCTATGCCTTTCCCACGGTCGGATCATTCTTTGTGCTGGTGGCCTTTGTCGTCGTGGTCTTGGGTGGGCTCGGCAGCATGACGGGCACCATCTTGGGTGGCCTGATCCTGGGGGTCGTCGAATCGGTCGCCGGCTTCCTCAGCCCGGACCTGAAAGAAGCGACGCACTTCGTGCTGCTGATCCTGCTGCTCGCGGCCCGGCCTCACGGCATCCTCGGCGTCAAGGGCGCCGAAAAGGAGGCGCTCAAGTGAGCGTACTCAAGCGTTACCTGCTGTTGCGCCGAAGCGATGCGCTCGGGATGGGCTCGCTGGTCGTGCTGGTGCTGTTGCTGCCTCATTTCGCCGGCAACGACTACTACCTAAACCTGATGATCCTGGCGCTGCTCTACGCGGGTCTGGCATCGTCTTGGAATATCGTTGGTGGCATCGCGGGGCAGTTCTCACTCGGCCACACCGCGTTCTTCGGCATCGGCGC
>RGQD01000901.1 GCA_010030205.1 Betaproteobacteria bacterium | reverse complement strand
GCTGCAGCGCCACCCGCGGCCGCAGCAGCAGCGCCTGCGCCCGCGGCTGCGGCGCCCGCGGCCGCAGCAGCGCCCGCCGCGGCTGCGGCGCCCACGCCCGCGGCTGTGGCGGCTGCAGCGCCCGCGCCCGCAACAGGTGGCTTGCATTTGCGCTTCATTTGCTGCGGTGCCCCGGCAGCATCCTTGGTGCGTTGCCGCTTTGGCACGGCGGCAGCGACGCTGGCGGCCGCCGCGTCCAACAAGCCCTTGACTGGGGTCACGCCTTTCGCCGCCGCCGTGGCAAAGGCGAGGCGTGTTGCAGGCACATGCGGGCATGCCTGAGCGGGGTGAGCAGATGCGTAGTGCGCGAGCATGTTGAAGCGCCAAATGAAAGGTGCAGGCGCGTCCATGGCGACGCAGGCTGCGCACGGGATCGGCTCGTTTGCATCCTTGGCGTCGACGACGTTTCTCTCAAAGCGCGACTTGAAGGCGCAGCCTGTAAGCTCAACGGTGCCGTCCGTACGGCGGCTGGGCTTGCATGTTCCGCTCTGTCCGCAGCAGCCGCACACGGTTGCAAGCCAGGCGTTGTCTTTGCCCAGCGCAGGCGCCACGACGAGAACGCAGAGAGCGACGTGCCGCCACAGCATGCGCTTCTTGAGCTGAAAGAGCTTCTTGCAGAGCCCACACGGCGCAGTCGTAGGCACACACGCATCAGGCGGTGAGAGCACAGCCGTAAAAACCTCATGAATGAGCACGCGAGCCGCATCGGAGCTGGGCAGGACCTCAGGGATGACGATAGGAAGCGCTTTGAGCGCCTCCACGGTCGGCGTCTCGCCCATGCTGTCGGCAATGTCAGCGCGCACAGACGTGAGCATGCCGCTAGTGACCACGCAGTGCACAGCAGTGGCAGTGTGGTAGCGGTACGTCGCAATGGGCAGGGCGAGTGTCCCCGGGATGATGAGCGGCGGGCAGCGCGTCGTTGGTGCGGCGTCTAAGAAGAGGGTGGCAGGGCACGGAGGCGTCCATGG
>RGQD01000091.1 GCA_010030205.1 Betaproteobacteria bacterium | reverse complement strand
CGTCGATGTCTGAGGCCCGGATCGCGATGCCTTCGTCGAGGATCTTGGCGCCCTCGTTGATCATCGCCAGCGTGCAGCGCTCGAGGATCTCGGCCTCGCTGATCGCGCGCGGCTGGCGGCCCTGCTTGGCGACAAACTCGGTGATGATCTGGCGCGTGACCTCGGACGGCTTGGCATTGCGCGCTTCGTCGTAGTCGTAGAAGCCGGCGCCGGTCTTCTGGCCCCGGCGGTCGCGCTCGCACAGCAGTTCGCGGATGGTCGAGCTCTTGCTCATCTCGCGCGACCAGCCCAGGTCGAGACCGGCCAGGTCGGACATCGCAAACGGCCCCATCGGCATGCCGAAGTCGTAGAGCACCTTGTCGATGTCCCAAGGCATCACGCCCTCGAGCAGCATCGCCTGGGTCTGCGCGCCGCGAGCGGCAAGCATGCGGTTGCCGATGAAGCCCGGGCACACGCCCGACAGCGCAGCAACCTTGCCGATCTTCTTGCCGATCTGCATCGCCGTGGCGATCGCGGTCTTGGAGGTCTTGTCGCCGCGCACCACCTCGAGCAGACGCATCACGTTGGCCGGCGAGAAGAAATGCATCCCGACCACCGCCTCAGGACGCGAGACCGCGGTGGCGATCTCGTTGAGGTTCAGCGCCGAGGTGTTGCTGGCCAGCACCGCGCCTTGTTTGACGATGCGGTCGAGCTTGGCAAAAATGTCTTTCTTGACCGCCATCTCCTCGAACACGGCTTCGATCACCAGGTCGCAGTCGGCCAGCGAGTTCATGTCTAGCGAGCCGGTCAGCAAGCCGATGCGGCGCTCGGCCTCGGCCATCGTGAAGCGGCCGCGCTTGGCCGAGTTCTCGTAGTTGCGACGAACGACGGCCAGGCCGCGGTCGAGCGCGCCCTGGTTGGTCTCGACCAGCGTGACCGCGATGCCGACGTTGGCGAAGTTCATCGCGATGCCGCCACCCATCGTGCCGGCGCCGATGATGCCGACCTTGTTCACTGCCACCGTCGGCGTGTCAGCCGGCACGTCGGGGATCTTCTGCGCCAGGCGCTCGGCAAAGAAGCCATAGCGCTGGGCGATCGACTGTGCGCCTGTGACGAGCTCGCCGAACAGCCGGCGCTCCTCGAGCTTGCCCGCTTCGAACGGCAGGTTCACCGCCGCCTCGATGCAGCGGATGTTGTACTCGGGTGCCATGAAACCGCGGAACTTGCGCGCATTGGCCTTGCGGAATTCGGCAAAAATCTCGGGCTTGGCGCGCGCAGCGGCCAGCTTGTCGTCAGAGTCGCGCACCTTGCGCAGCGGCCGGCCTTCGGCGAGCACCTTGCGCGCAAAAGCGATCGCACCGGCGCGCAGGCCATCGGCCGGCACCAGCTCGTCGACCAGCCCCATCGCCAGGCATTCAGCCGCGCCGACATGGGTGCCGCCGGTGACCATCTCGAGCGCTCGCTCAGCCCCGACGATGCGTGGCAGGCGCTGCGTGCCACCGGCACCCGGCAGCAGGCCGAGGTGGACTTCGGGCAGGCCGCATTTGGCGCTGGGCACGGCCACGCGGTAATGGCAGCACAGCGCCACTTCGAGCCCGCCACCCAGCGCGGTGCCGTGGATCGCGGCGATCACCGGCTTGGACGCAGCTTCGATTTCGTCCTGGGCCTCGAACAGCGAGGGCGCGCGCGGCGGCTTGCCGAACTCGGTGATGTCGGCGCCGGCCAGAAACGTGCGGCCCTCGCAGATCAGCACCACGGCCTTGATGGCGGGGTCGGCGTTGGCCTTGCGCATGCCCTGCACCAAGCCCTCGCGGACGGCTTGCGACAAGGCGTTGACGGGCGGGTAGTTGATGCTGAGGATGCCGATGCCGTCTTCGACGACAAGCGAGGACACGGTATTGATCACGGTCATGATGGGTAGACTCCTGGGGAAAGTAAAGAAAGGTCGGCTGACTCATCCGCCTTGCAAGTGGGGCGAACCCCACGAGCCGGGCAGGGCGTCAGCAGACCGGCGAACAAAGGTTGGGCAAACAAACGCACCGCGCTATCAGGGGGCATGCCAGGCACCCACCAGCGCAGCGCCGATGCAGCGTTGATCATGGTCGCCACCTGCTGGGCGGCCATCGAAGCGTCGACCGGGCGAATCGAGCCTTCGATCATGCCGTCAACGATGAACAGCCCAAAGCGCTCGGTGAGCTGGGCCATGTGGCTGACGGTCAGGCTGCGGCTGGCATCGGCCAGCGCGCTGCGTGCAGTGGCGCGCAGCAGCGGCCCCTGGTCAGAGAGCTGAAACCTCACCAGCGCGCAGGCGGTGGCGGCCAGCCGCTGGCCGCCGGACGTCAGCCTGTCGATGGCCAGCAACTGGGTGCGTCGGATGACGTCGAAGCTGCGCTCGAAACACAGCGCGACCAGGTCGTCCTTGCTGGCGTGGTGGTGGTAGAAAGAGCCCTTGGTCAGGTTCAGCCGGGCCGAGATCCGGTCGACCGACGCGCCGCGGTAGCCCTGCTCGTTGATCAGCGTGGTCGCAGCGCGCAGAAAAGCCTCGCGTGTGGCGTGTTCGCCGCTGGCCGGCGGCGCCCAGTCGAGCGCGGCGGGCTCGCTCCAGCGCTCGGGCTGGCAGGCCAGACCATGGATCAGCAGGTCGCTGAGTTGGTCGGCGGCGCGACCATGGTCTGCAGGCTCGAACCTGCGCATCCAGACCCGCATGCCGGTGGTCAGCGTCAGCAGCAGATAGGTTCGCGCATTGCGCTCGAAGCGGTCGAAATGCACGGGACGCGCCAGCCCATCGTGGCTGCCTGGTGCCGAGATGCCGAGTGCCGAGATGCCGGGCGCCGAGAAGATCGCGCGCAGTTTGCGAAACAGCGCGTTATAGGCCTCGGCCACCTGGTCGCCCTGCGGCGCGACCAGCGCGCGGACCTCGTTGAGCGAGACCAACTCGCTGCGCTGCCCGGTGGCCACATCGGCCAGCAAAGCCGCCTGGCCCCGCAACAGGCTGCGGATCTGCTCGGCAGGACCCGAGGCCTTGAGCGCTGCGCTCACCAGTTCGTGCAGCGCAGCGATCGAGCGCAGCATCGCGTCAGCGGCCAGGTCTTCCTTGCGCCGGTAGTAGTAGTTGACGCTGGCCTTGAGCAAGCCGACACGGCTCGCCACCCCCTCGAGGGTAGCGCCCTTGATGCCGTGCTGGTTGAACTCCTGCGCCGCAGCGACCAGGATCGCCTCGCGCTTTTCCTGGTATTTGCCGGTCGGGGCGCAGACCTCGGAAACAGCAGCGCGACGCAAGCTTCGGGTCGCGTTCACAAGAGTGCTTCGCCGCTTGGCCAAGGCATGCCGGCCGCAGCGTGCCGGCGCGCCCGGGTCAGAAGACCTCGAACAAGCCGGCCCCGCCCATGCCACCGCCGATGCACATCGACACCACCACGTGCTTGGCACCGCGGCGCTTGCCTTCCATCAGGATGTGGCCGCTCAAGCGCGCGCCGGTCATGCCGAACGGGTGGCCAATCGCGATCGAGCCGCCATTGACGTTGAACTTGGCCGGGTCGATGCCCAGCTTGTCACGCGAATACAGGCACTGGCTGGCGAAGGCTTCGTTCAACTCCCACAAGTCGATGTCGTCGATCTTCAGGCCATGGCGCGCCAGCAGTCGGGGGATCGCAAACACCGGGCCTATGCCCATCTCGTCGGGCTGGCAGCCCGCCACTGCCCAGCCCTTGAAAGCGCCCAGCGGCTGCAGCCCACGGCGCTCGGCCTCCTTGGCTTCCATCAGCACGACCGCAGCGCCGCCGTCGGCGAGTTGGCTGGCATTGCCGGCGGTGATGAAGTGGCCCGCGCCGCGAACCGGCTCGAGCTTGGCCAGGCCAGCCAGCGAGGTGTCGGGGCGGTTGCACTCGTCGCGGTCGACCACCACGTCGACCATCGACTCTTCCTTCGTGACCTTGTCGATCACCTTCATCCGGGTCTTGACCGGGATGATCTCGTCCTTGAACTTGCCCGCAGCCTGGGCTGCGGCCATCAGCTGCTGCGACTGCAGCGAGTACTCATCCTGGTACTCGCGGCTGAGCTTGTAGCGCTGGGCGACGATGTCGGCGGTCTCGATCATCGGCATCCAGAATGCCGGGTGCAGCGCGGTCAGGCGCTCGTCGCGGCCACCGCCACCACCGCCTTGGTAGGTGATCGAATCGACACCGCAACCCACCATCACGCTGGCACCTTCTTCGACGATGTGGTGCGCCGCCACCGCGATCGCGTTCAGCCCCGACGAGCAAGCGCGGTTGATCGTCACGCCCGAGGTCGTGACGGGCAGGCCGGCCAGCATCGCTGCGGCACGGCCGACATTGCCAGCGGCCGCGACGCAGCCCGCGACCACATCCTCGATCTCGGCCGGGTCAGCGCCCGAGCGCTTGACCGCGTGCTCGATCGCGGCGCCGAGGATGGTCATGTTGGAGGTGTTGTTGAAACCGCCGCGTCCAGCCTTGGCCAGACCGGTGCGTGCGTAAGAGACGATGACTGCTTGTCGCATGATGATTTCCTGTGATTAGATTCGAGGGCAAAGGCCCGCCACTGCAGCCGTCAAAAACGCCTCGACGGCCCATACCTTGGTTTTGAACTGCCCGCCTCAAGGGCAACTGCCTAGACAGGCAAATGCCGGCGTCTTCGGACGATACCATGGGCCAACCCCAAGGCGAAGAGGGGTGAAAACCCTGGTCCGGCATGTCCCCGACCTTCTTGCGTCGATGGCCCATGCGCGCAATACTGCACATATGAATTCGACGCCCCCACGGGCCTTGCCCTGACGCCGACGCGAGCGCAGCAGCTGCATGCCAGCGCAGCTGACCTGCCCCTAGCCACCGAGAGCCAACACATGACCCTCAGCAAGATCTTCATCGCCAACCGCGGCGAGGTCGCGATCCGCATCGCCCGCGCCGCCGCCGACCTGGGGCTGCGCAGCGTCGCGGCCTATTCGCAAGATGACGCCGGCAGCCTGCACTGGCGTCGGGCCGACGAGGCCTGCGCGCTGCCAGGCCAGCGCGCAGCGGCCTACCTCGACGCCGGCGCGCTGATCGCCGCGGCGCTGGCCAGCGGCTGCGATGCGGTCCATCCGGGCTACGGATTCCTGTCCGAGCGCGACGACTTTGCGCGCCAATGCGCCGACGCCGGACTGGTGTTCATCGGCCCGCAGGTCGAGCAGCTCGCGCTGTTCGGCGACAAGGCGCGCGCCCGCGCTGCGGCGCTGGCCGCCGGCGTGCCGGTGCTGCGTGGGCTAGACCATGCCGTCACGCTGGACGAGGCGAGAGCGTTCTTCGACTCGCTAGGCCCCGGCGCGGCGATGATCATCAAAGCGATCGCGGGCGGCGGCGGGCGCGGCACGCGCGCGGTGCAGTCGGTCGAAGAGATCGAGCCGGCCTTCGCGCGCTGCCAGTCCGAAGCGCTGTCGTCGTTCGGCCGCGCCGATGTCTTTGTCGAGCAGTTCATCACACGGGCCCGCCATGTCGAGGTGCAGATCCTGGGCGACAGCCAGGGGTCGGTGATGCACCTGGGCGAGCGCGAATGCAGCTTGCAGCGGCGCTTCCAGAAGATCGTCGAGATCGCCCCGGCGCCCGGTCTGGACGACGCGCTGCGCCAGCAGATCATTGCCGCCGCGCTGCGCTTTGCCCGCAGTGTGGGCTACCAAAGCCTGGGCACTTTCGAATTCCTGGTCGACGTCTCGGGCCAGCACGGCGCCCAGCCCTTCGTCTTCATCGAGGCCAATGCGAGGTTGCAGGTCGAGCACACCGTGACCGAACAAGTCACCGGCGTCGACCTGGTGCAGACCCAGATCCGGCTGGCCCAGGGTGCGACGCTGGCCGAGTTGGGGCTGGATGCGCCCGGCATCGCCACGCCGCGCGGCCACGCGGTCCAGGCCCGGGTCAACATGGAGGCAATCGGCGCCGACGGCTCGGTGCGACCCGGGGCCCGGGTCAACATGGAGGCAATCGGCGCCGACGGCTCGGTGCGACCCGGCGGCGGCACGCTGACGGTCTACGAGACGCCCAGCGGGCCGGGCCTGCGGACCGACGGCTTCGGCTACGCCGGCTATGTCACCAGCAGCGCTTTCGACTCGCTGCTGGCCAAGGTCATCGCCAGTTCGCCTTCGGCCGATGTCGCCGACGCGCTGAGCCGCGCGGGCCGCGCGCTGGCCGAGTTCAGGATCGAAGGTGTGGTCACCAACCTGGGCTTTTTGCGCAACATCCTGGCCCACCCCGATGTGGCCGCAGGCCGCGTGCACACGCGCTGGGTCGACGAGCAGATGGTCGCGCTGGCAGCGCCTGTGGCCGACGCTTCGCCGCTGCCCGCCGTGCCCGCCAGCCTGCCGGGCAGCCCGGCCGACACCGGCCACGCCGGCGCGCGGGTCAAGAGCCGCGACCCGCTCGCGCTGTTCGCCCATGACGCCCAGGTCAAGGCGCAGCATGTTCAGGCCCAGCAAGCCGCGCCGGCGGCCGACCTCGCACAGCCCGACGGCAGCTTCGGCCTGGCCTCGCCGATCCAGGGCACGCTGGTCGCCGTCCATGTCAGCGTCGGCGATGCGGTCAGGCTGGGCCAGCCGGTGGCGGTGGTCGAGGCGATGAAGATGGAGCATGTGATCAGCGCCGACCGCAGCGGCATCGTGCGCCAGGTCACGATGGCCACGGGCGACGTGGTGCGAGAAGGCTTCGCGATCGTCTATGTCGAGCCGGCCGAGGTCGCGGGCGGCAGTTTCACCGTTGCCGCCGAGGTCGACCTCGACCATATCCGCGCCGACTTGCAGCAAGTGATAGACCGCCACGCCCTCACGCTGGACCAGAACCGGCCCGAAGCGGTGGCCAAACGCCATGCCGCAGGCCACAGGATGGCGCGCGAGAACATCGCCGAACTGGCCGATGCAGACTCGTTCAAGGAGTACTGGCCGCTGGTGGTCGCGCGCCAGCACCAGCGCAACGACATGGACGCGCTGCGCCGCAACACGCCGGCCGACGGCGTGGTCGCCGGCACCTGCTCGATCAACGGCGACATGTTCGACGACAGCCGATCCAGAGCGATCATCGTGCACTACGACTACACCGTGCTGGCTGGCACGCAAGGCCACCGCAACCACTACAAGCAGGACCGGATGTTCGAGCTGGCCCAGCGCTTTAGGCTGCCGATCATCGTCTTCGGCGAAGGCGGGGGCGGGCGGCCCGGCGAGGACTACATCGGTCCGCGGGTGGCTTTCGACACCCACACTTTCACCACTTACGCCAAGCTCAGCGGGCTGGTGCCGCTGGTGGCGATCGTCAACGGCCGCACCTTCGCCGGCAACACCGCACTGGTGGCCTGCAGCGACGTGATCATCGCCACCGAGGGCTCGACGCTGGGCATGGGTGGTCCGGCGATGATCGAAGGCGGCGGCCTGGGCATCTACACGCCCGAAGAGGTCGGGCCGATGTCGTTCCAGGTGCCCAACGGCGTGGTCGACATCTTGGTCAAGGACGAGGCCGAGGCGGTGCGGGTCGCGAAGAAATACCTGTCGTACTTCCAGGGCCCGGTGGCGCGCTGGGAGGCGCACGAACAGCGCAGGCTGCGCCACGTCGTGCCCGAGAACCGGCTGCGCCTGTACGACATGCGCGAGGTCATCGACATCATCGCCGACGTTGATTCGGTGCTTGAGATCCGGCGCCAGTTCGGCGTCGGCGTGATCACCGCCTTCATCCGCATCGAAGGCAAACCGATGGGCGTGATCGCCAACAACCCGCACCACCTGGCTGGCGCGATCGACGCCGACGGCGCCGACAAGGGCGCGCGATTCCTGCAGCTGTGCGACGCTTTCGACATCCCGGTGCTCAGCCTGATGGACTGTCCCGGCATCATGGTCGGCCCCGACCATGAGCGCACGGCGCTGGTGCGCCACAGCGTTCGCATGTTCAACGTCGGCGCCAACCTGACGACGCCGATGCTCGTGGTCGCCGTGCGCAAGGCTTACGGCCTGGGCGTGCAAGCGATGTGCGGCGCCAGCGCGCTGGTCGGATTTTTCACCGTCGCCTGGCCGACCGCCGAGTTCTCGGGCATGAACATCGAAGGCATGGTCAAGCTCGGCTACCGCAAAGAGCTCGCGGCGATCGAAGACCCCGAGCTGCGCCGGGCCGAGTTCGACCGCCGCGTGGCGATCGCTTACGACGAGGCCAAGGCCGTCAACGCCGGCATGGGCGGCGGACTCGACGACGTGATCGACCCCGCCACGACGCGCGACTGGATCGCCAGCGGCCTGCGCCGGCTGCCACCGGTCGCACCCCGCACCGAGAAGAAATACCCCTTCGTCGACACCTGGTGACGAGCAAGGGTGATGAGCAAAGGTAACGAGCAAAGGTAACGAGCAAGCCATGAAGAACCCACCTGTGGACGTGTTGATCATCGGTGCCGGCGCTTCGGGCGCAGCGATGGCCTGGAGCCTGGCCGACACCCGGATGCGCATCCTGTGCCTGGAACAAGGCGACTGGGTCAAGCCCTCGGACTACCCGAGCAATGGCCGGGACTGGGAGGCTAGGCAGCTGGCCGAGTTCAACTTCAGCCCCAATGTCCGCGCCGCGCCGGCCGACTACCCTATCAACGAAGCCGACTCGCCGATCAAGATCGCCAATTACAACGGCGTGGGCGGTGGCACGGTGCTTTACGCAGGCCATTTCCCGCGCTTTCATCCCTCCGATTTCAGGGTCCGGTCGCTGGACGGCGTGGCCGACGACTGGCCGATCGACTACCACACACTGGCGCCTTTTTACGCCGAGAACGACCGGATGATGGGTGTCTCTGGCCTGAGCGGCGACCCGGCTTATCCGCCCAAAGAACCGATGATGCCGCCGCTGCCGCTGGGCAAGTCGGGGCAGACGCTGGCGCGAGGCATGAACAAGCTGGGCTGGCACTGGTGGCCGTCGGACAGCGCGGTGGCGACCGAGGACTACCACGGCCGGGCCCGCTGCATCAACCTGGGCCACTGCCTGGGCGGCTGCGCCCAAGGCGCCAAGGCCAGCACCGACATCACCTACTGGCCTGAAGCGATCCGTGCCGGGGTCGAACTGCGCACCCGCTGCCGGGTGCGCGAGATCACCACCAACGACCAGGGCATGGCGACCGGCGCGATCTATTACGACGCCGACGGGGTCGAGCATTTCCAGGCCGCCGAGGTCGTCGTGATGGCTTGCAACGGCGTCGGGACGCCGCGGATTCTGCTGAATTCGACCTCGGCGCGCTTTCCCGACGGGCTGGCCAACTCCAGCGGCCTGGTCGGCAGGAACCTGATGTTCCACCCCTATGCCGCGATCACCGGCTACTTCGACCAGGCGCTGGACGGCTACCGCGGCCCGGGCAACTGCATCTGGAGCCAGGAGTTCTACGAAACCGATCGCTCGCGCGATTTTCTGCGCGGCTACACCTTCGAGTTCACCCGTGGCCGCGGCCCGGTGATCACCGCGCTGGCCGGCATGCGGTCGGGCCGCGTGCCCTGGGGTGCCGAGCACCACACCGAATACCGCCGCATCTTCAACCGCAGCACCGGCATGGTCGCGATCTGCGAGGACCTGCCCGAAGCGCACAACCGGGTCACGCTAGACCCCACGCTGGTCGACAGCAACGGCATTGCGGCGCCGAAGATAACTTATAAATTGAGCGACAACAGCCGCCAGATGCTGGCCCACGCGGTGGCCCGCGCCACCGAGGCCTTGCGCGCCGCGGGTGCTTACGAGGTGGCCTCAGAATCCCCGCTGGCGGTCGGCGGCTGGCATTTGATGGGCACGGCGCGCATGGGCAGCGACCCGACGCGATCGGTGGTCAACGAGTGGGGTCGCAGCCACGATGTGAAGAACCTGTTCATCGTCGACGGCAGCATCTTCGTCACCTCGGCCGGCGTCAACCCCACCGCGACCATCCAGGCGCTGACGCTCTACATCGCCGACGCGATGAAAAAGCGGCTGGCCAACCTCTTTGACTGACCCCACCCATGCCAACCGTGATCCCACCCGCGATCCCAACCGTGAACCCAAGCGTGATCCCCTTGCTGCCAGCGCATCCGCTGTCGGTCGACGACCAACGCTCGCTGCGCTGCCTGGTCGCGCTGATGATTCCGGCCAGCGCGCAGCACGCCGTGCCTGGCGCCGATGACGCGCTGATCTTTGCCGACATCCTGGCCAGCCTGCGGCCGCACGCCAGCCTGGCCCGCGACGCGATGGCGCAGTTGCAAGCGCTGTCCGGGGCTTGCTTCGCCGACCTGGCCGCGGCCCAGCAGTCGGCGCTGGCGCAGCGCTTTCGCAGCGAGCGGCGTTCGCTCGCGACGCTGCTGGTCAGCGTGACCGTGCAGTGCTATTACCGCGATGACCGGGTGATGCGCTCGCTAGACATGGAGGTCAGGCCGCCGTTCCCCAAGGGTTTCGAGGTCGAGCAGGGCGATTGGTCGCTGCTAGACCCGGTTCGCAAGCGCGCCAAGATGTACCGCGACGCGCCTTGAGCGCTGTTGCGGCCTAGCACCCGGCGGCAAAGGCTCAGCCCCCACCGCATCAACGAGGATGATCGATGAGCCCCAACCCTGACCTTGCCACTGACATGCGCAGCCAACTGCTCAGCGGGCTGACGGTGATCGAGTTGCCGCACAGCGTGGCGATCCGCTACTGCGGCCGCTTGCTGGCGGCGATGGGCGCCAAGGTGCTGCAGGTCGGCGCCGCGTCGACCGATGGCGTGGGTTACGGCGCAGCCGCCAGCACCGCCTATGCCGCTTGGCTGGACGCCGGCAAGACGCTGGTGTCGGTAGATCTGGCGCGCGCGATGGCCGAGACCGGCAGCGTAGACCTGGTGCTGGCCGGGCCAGGGGCTGCCGCAGTGGCCGAAGCCGACCTGGCGATCCAGACCGCCAGCGATGCGGCAGGCCGCAGCGCGCTCAGGCTGGGCCTGACCTGGTTTGCCAGCGACGGCCCGTACCGCGACTGGACCGGCAGCGACGCAGTGATCCAGGCCATGAGCGGGGTGGCGTATTCCACCGGCCCACTCGACGGCGACCCGATGCTGCCGCGCGGCCATGCGCCGCAGGCAGTGGCCGGCACCGTGGCCTGCATCGCCGCGCTGGGCGCGCTGGTCGGCCGCCGACGCGGCTGGACCGGCCGGCAGATCGACGTCGACGTGCTCAGCGCCAACCTGTGCTTCCACGAAAGCACGGCCTGCAGCGCCGCAGCAGACGACGAACCGGTGCGCCGGCGCGGGGTCAACCGCTTCACGCCCACTTACCCGGCCGGCATCTACAAAACCGCCGACGGCTGGATCGGCCTGACCGCGCTGACGCCGCCGCAGTGGGTCGCGCTGTGCGGCCTGGTCGGCCAGCCCGGCTTGGGGCTGGACCTGCACCACCATGTCACGCTGAACCGGCTCGACGACGCCGACCAGCTCGACGCTGTGCTGCGGCCAGCGCTGGCGCAGCGCTCCTCGGCGCATTGGTTGACCGAAGGCCAAGCACTGCGCATCCCGTTCGCGCCGGTGCCCACGCTGGCTGAACTGCCGCTGACGCCGCATTGGCGCGAGCGCGCCAGCTTTGCGCCGATCGCCGGTCTGGGCCAGGCCCTGGGTCCGACGCTGCCCTTCAAGGTCGAGCTGATCACCGCCAGCGCGGGCAGCCAGCCGGCAGCCCGCAGCGCGAAAGCGGCGGGCTCACAAGCGCTGGGCGGGCTGCGTGTTCTCGACCTGACGATGGGCTGGGCCGGGCCCTTGGCCACCCGCCACCTGGCCGACTTGGGCGCCGATGTCATCAAGGTCGAGTCCTGCAGCCATATCGACTGGTGGCGAGGCTTCGACGCGATGACCGATGCCGACCCGCCGGCCTACGAGACTCGGCCAACTTTCCTGATGGTCAACCGCCACAAGCGCGGCATCACGCTCGACTTCAAGACCGACGCTGGCCGCGGCCTGCTGCGCCGTCTGGCTGCCGGCTCTGACCTGATGATCGAAAACTATGCCCCAGGTGCGCTGAACAAGCTCGGGCTCGGCACGCGCGCGATGGCCAACACGGTGCCTGGGCTGATCGCGGTGTCGATGGGCGCCTTCGGCAACCAAGGGCCTTGGAGCGCTTTCAGAGCCTATGGGTCGACGGTCGAGCAAGCCAGCGGCTTCCCGTTCGTCAATGGCCAAGCCAGCGATCCGCCGACGATGCAACATGTGGCCTATGGCGACCCGGTGGCCGGTCTGTACGGCGCGCTGGCCTGCCTGGCGGCGATCTACCGGCGTGAGTCGGCCGTGGACGGCAAGGCCTGCCTGGTCGACCTGGGCCAGGTCGAGTGCTTGTTCCAACTCGCGGCCGATGCGATCGTCGCGCAGTCGACCCAGTCCGATGCGCTGGCGCGCGACGGCAACCGCCACCCGATGTCGGCGCTGCGCATGACAGCGGGCTGCGCCGCCGGTGCCGCCGGTCCGGCCTGGATCGCGGTATCGGTCGAAACCCCGGCGCAGTGGCAGGCGCTGGCGGGCTTGCTGGGTTTCACAGGCACAGGCGCGAGCGAAGGTCAAAGCCTCTCAAGCAAATGTGGCTTTGCCACTTTGCTTGATCCTCACGGGGGGCGGCCGGCTTTGGCCGGCCTTGGGGCGCTCAAGACCCACGAGCTCGAACTCGAAGCCGCGACGCGCGCCTGGGTCGCAACGCGACAAGCCCGGGACGCCGTGGCCAGCCTGCAGCGCGCCGGCGTCCCGGCCGGCCCGGTGCAGCCCGGCAACACCTTGCCAGAGGACCCACAGCTTGCAGCCCTGGGCTACTTCCGCACGATGCAGCGACGCCATGTCGGCCAGCACCTGAGCACGCAGACGCCTTACCGCTTTGACGGCGCGGCGCTGCCGATCGGCGGGCCGGCGCCCACGCTGGGCCAGCACAATGCCGAACTGCTGTGCGACCGGCTCGGGCTGAGCGCGGGCGAGTACGACGAACTGCTCAGGTCCGGGGTGATTGGCACCCGCGCCACCGCCAACAGCTGATCGGGCCCTCCAGCTCGGTCGGCCGGTCCAAGCCCCCAAACCCGCAGAACCACTCGAACCGCAATGATCAATCATTCTCCATATTTATGGCTTCAATGGATCGTTGTGCTGGGGCTGGTGGCCTGCGGTGGCGGCGACGAGGACAGGACGCCGATGTCAGCGCCATCCAGCGAGGGACAGCGCGTCAAGGCGCTGGGTGCCAGCAGCGGGGCCGACACGGCAGCGCTGGTCAATCAAGCGGTGAACCTGCAAGACGCGATCGCCATCCTGAAATTGATCGTCGGCCTGGACATCAACGCCACGGGCCAAGCCGTCACGGCATACCAGTCGTATGCGGCTGATTTCGACGGCAATGGCAAGGTCGAGCTGACCGACGCGATCGGCGTGCTCAAGCGCATCGTCGGTCTGGATGTAACGAGCCCGGCCTGGTTGTTCTTCAACCAGCCGGGCAGTCCGGTCACGCTCAGCGACAAGCTCAACCCCGGCCAGCCGCCCGAGCTCGGCGCCGACATCATCGGGTCTTCTGCCGCCAACGTGGCGCTGGTCGCGGTGCTGCGCGGCGATGTGGTCGGCAGCAGCTTGAGCTATGCCTGGGCCTTGAGCCTCAAGCCCACGGGCAGCAAGGCCTTGTTGACAAGCGCCGCAACGCCGGTCTTCACGGCCGACCTGCCAGGCACTTATGCGGCGACCTTGACGGTCACCGACGGCAGTCTGAACAGCAGTTCGGCGACCTTGACGGCGACGCTGACGGCACGGATGTCCAACACCGCGCCAGTGGCCAATGCGGGCTCGGCCCAAAGTGTCGCCGTGGGCGCGCAAGTGCTGCTGGACGGGTCTGCCAGCAGCGACGCCAACGGCGACGCGCTGAGCTATGCCTGGACTCTGTCGTCCAGACCCGGCGCCAGCAGCGCGGTGATCACGACAGGCAACTCGGCCCGAGCCGGTTTCACCGCCGATGTCGCAGGCACTTATGTGCTGAGCCTGACGGTCCATGACGGCAAAGCCAGCAGCCCGGCGGCCACGATCACGGTCAGCGCAGCGCCCAGCATCACGGGCGATTGCCCGACGTCGACCGCTTCGTGCCCGCCCGCGTCGCTCAAAGCGCTGGCGGCATTTCCATTGGGGGTCGCTGTTGCCAACAACGACACGCCAGCCTACAACATCCTGACTGTTGCCGCCGAGCAGCAATTGGTTGAAAAGCACTTCAACCAAATGACCGCTGGCAACATCATGAAGTTCAAGTACCTGCACCCGAACAACGACACCCGCTCGCTGAACGACTTCACGTTCACCAATGCCGATGCATTCGTCGATTACGGCAGTTCAAGACACATCAACATCCACGGCCATGCCTTGGTCTGGCATTCGAGCTACCAGGTGCCTGACTTTGTCAAAAACTGGGGCAGCAGCGGCGCCACCAGCGATCAATTCCTGACCATGCTCGACACGCATGTCAGCACCATCGTGAATCACTTCAAGGGCAAATCCAATGTCGTCAGCTGGGACGTCGTGAATGAAGCCCTCACCGACAGCAGCCCCTCAGTCTTTCGAACCGACTCGGATTTCTACATTCAAAGCGGCAACAGCGCTGTCTACATTGAGCGGGCCTTCAAAGCGGCGCGCCTGGCCAGCGCCGATGTCGACCTTTACTACAACGACTACAACATCGAGCGAAACGGCGCCAAGATGACCGCGCTTGAGACGATGCTCACCGACTTTCAAAAGCGCTCCATCCCGCTGACCGGTGTCGGTTTCCAGATGCATGTCTGCCTGAACACGCCCAGCGTGGCGACCATTGCAGCGGCGCTGAAACGGGTGGCGACCAAAGGCTTGAAAGTGAAGATCTCCGAGCTCGATGTCGCGATCAACAACCCCAATTGCGACAGTTTTCCGGCCAACAAGATCAGCAGCTTCACGCAGGCGGCAGGCTTGGCACAGAAGAAGCGCTACTGCGAGATCGTCGCGGCCTATCTCGACAGCGTGCCGACCGCACAACGCGGCGGCATCACCGTGTGGGGCACCACCGATGCCCACAGCTGGCTGGACAGCAACTACGCGACGGAGTTTGAGAATCAAAAACTCGCGTGGCCGCTGTTGTTTGACGGTCAATACAAGGACAAGCCTGCGCTCACGGGTTTTGCCGATGCATTGGCAGGCAAGACCTGCACCGACGCGCCCTGAGCTCACACCGCTTGCAGCGGTCTGTCAGATCACCGCTTGCAGCGCTCTGTCAGATCACCGCTTGCTCGCGCAGACGCGCGATCTCCTCGCTGGCGTAGCCGAGCTCGGCCAGGATCTGGTCGGTGTGCTCGCCGAGCATCGGCGGGCGCCGGCGCGGCACCGGCTGGGTCTCGGTCATCCAGATCGGCAATGCGGCGATAGGCGCAGGTCTGGGCAATCCGGGGTAATCGGTGTCTTGCAACACGCCCAGCGCCTGGATCTGCGGATGGTCGAGTGCTTGCTGTGGCGACAGCACCTGTGCGCTCGGGATCTTGGCCTTGCCCAGGATCTCCACCACCTCGTCGCAGCTGCGCTCGGCGCACCAGCGGCCCATGCGCTCACTGACGATCTCGGCGTGCCGGCCGCGCGCGTCGTCGTCGGCAAAGCGCGG
>RGQD01000010.1 GCA_010030205.1 Betaproteobacteria bacterium | reverse complement strand
GTGGTCGCCAGCATCGGGTCAACCAACACCGAGTTGCTGGCGCGCGCCAAGCGATCTCCAGGCCAGATCCAGCCCTGCTTGTTGGTGGCCGAGCATCAGACGCAGGGCCGTGGCCGCCAAGGCAAGGGCTGGCAATCCAGCGCCGGCGCATCGCTGACTTTCTCGCTGGCGCTGGCGATGGCGCCCGCAGACTGGTCCGGCCTGTCACTGGCGGTTGGCTTGGCGCTGACCGAAGCCATCGACCCACCGCGACCTGGCCAGCCGAACCGGCTGGGCATCAAATGGCCGAACGATTTGCTGCTGCGCGAACCCGGTGCCGGGCCAGCGATCGGCCGCAAGCTCGGCGGCATCCTGATCGAGACCGTGCAAATTGGCAAGCAACGCGTCGCCGTGGTCGGCGTGGGCCTGAACCTGGTCGCCCAGCCTGTGGACGCCCCAAGCTGGGGCTATGGATGCGTGCAGGAGCTGGGCCCCGGCCTGAGCGCTGCGACGGTGCTGGCACTGGTGGCGGGGCCGCTGCTGCGCGCATTGCAAGACTTCGAGCGTTCGGGTTTCGCACCGCTGCGCCAGCGCTTCGCCGAGCGCGACCTGTTGGCAGGCCGCGCCGTCACCACCACCTTGCCCGATTTGCCGCGCGGCGTGGCCGACGGTGTTGACGACAGCGGCACGCTGTGGCTGCAGGTGACAGGCAGCGCGGGCGACACCTTGCGCTGGCCAGTGCGCAGTGGCGAAGTCAGCCTGCGCCCTGACCCCGGCGCAGAGCGCGGTGTCGAGACCGAGGAGCGATCGTGTTGAGAATCGTCGCGCTGGTTCTGCTGCTGGCCAACGTGCTGCTGCTGTCGGCAACGCTGCTCGGCGGGTTCGACCTGCTCAGCGACGGCGCGACGGGCGCACAAGCGCAGCGCGAGCCCCAACGCTTGCAGCGCCAAGTTGACCCGGGCGCGGTGCAAATCCTGTCGCCCCAGGCGGCGAGCGCGGCGCTGGCGGCCGCCGCCGCATCGGCAGCCGAGACCGCTGTCCAGGCTGCCGCAGCGGCCTGCCTGGAAGCCGGGCCCTTCAACGATGCCGATGCCGATGCCGCCGAGCGAACCCTGCGCGATGCCGGCGTGACGGCCGGCAGCTGGCAGACCCGCAAGAACGAGGTCAGCGGCGTTTTCATGGTCTACATGGGCCGCTACACCGATCCCGAAACCTTGCAGCGCAAGCGCGAAGAGCTCAGGCGCCGCAAAGTCGAGGCTGAGACCATCAGCGACGCCGCCGACTTGCAGCCGGGATTGAACCTGGGTCGCTTCGACGACAAGCGCTCAGCCGACGCCGCGCTGGCCTGGCTGATGCAGCGCGGCGTGACCAGCGCAAAAGTCATCATGCTGCGCCCGGCCCACACCATGATCAGATTCGGCGCCCCTGACGCTGCAACAAGGGCGAGGCTGGCCGGCTTGCCGATGCCCGTGGGGCCTGGTTTCGTGAATTGCGCGTCGCCAGCCCATGCCGCCGCTGCATCCAACGCAGGCAAGCCTGCGACGAGCGCCGAGAACACCAACACTGCCTCTCCACAAGCCAAGCCGGCTGCGCCATCGTCCGCTGCCAAGCGCTGAAAGCGCGCCCCCAGGGGCCGAGACCTCGGTCAGCTGCGGCGCCGCGCCAGCAAGCCCACTGCGGCAGCGAGCCCGATCAACCAGCCCAGGCCCAGCGCGCCACCGCCGTTGGGCGGCGGATTGACCACCTCACCGAGCGCATCCGCCGTCGAGGCACTGCCCAGCGCAAAGCTCCGGGTAAGTCCAGCGCTAGACAAAGGCCCCGTGTTGGAGATTGCGGCCGTCAATGTGGCTGTCGCGCTGGCACTGTTCGAACTGGTGTCAGTCACGCTTAGCGTCAGCCCATAGTCGCCGACCAGATCGACCGTCAAGACCGCCATGGCTGCGGTCGAGTCCTTCAACGCGGCAACGCTGCCCGCAGGCCTCGTGTCCAAGGACCAGGCATGACTCAGTTGGCTGCCCACCACATCGCCTCGCAGCACGGCGACCAGTCCGACATTGGCAGCCGCCGAACTGCCGACGTCGGCCTTCAGCGTAGGGGTCTGGCCGGGATTGAGCTTGTCGACGACGACTGGCCCGCTGCCAGAGGCGTTGAAGAACAACCACTGGGGGCTCGGTGACTCCAGTCCGACGACTCGCTTCAAAACACCGATCGCATCGGCCAACTCGATCTTGCCGTTGCCGTCGAAGTCGGCGGCAAACAGCTGATAAGGCGTGACGCCCTGCCCACCACTGTTCACGTCAAGGCCAACAATCAGTCTGAGGATCGCCATCGCATCTTGAAGGTTGACGGCCTGCTGGACCAGTGCTGGCACGACGATCGAAATCGACTGGCTGGCGCTGCTGCTCGCGCCCCCGCTGTCGGTCACGGTCAGGCTGACCCCCACGGTGCCGGCCGACGTGGTCGCCAAGGTCACGGTCTTGCCCGTTGTCGGGCCCCTGAAACTCGCCAATCCACCACCGCTGACGATGGTCCATTGGTAGGCCGCAATGCTGCGGCCTGCACCCGCCGACGACGCGCCGGCGTCCAGCGTGACGCTGGCGCCAGCCACCGGCGCAGTCGCTGAAACGGTGATCGCGGCCGTCGGCGCAGCCACCACATCGATGGATTGGGTGCTGGTGCGGACCGCACCAGCACTGTCGGTGACCGTCAGGCTGACGACCACCGTGCCGGTTGCGCTGGTCGCCAACACCGCTGTGGCGACATTGCTCGCGCCGGTGAAGCTCGCCAAACTGGCGCCGCTGATGATCGCCCATTGGTAGCCGATGATCGTGCGGCCGGCAGCCGCCGATGACGCAGCGCCGCTGAGCGAGACCGCTGACCCGGCAGTGGGTATCACGGCAGGCAGCGCAATCGCCGCCGTTGGCGCCGCTGCGACCTTGATCGTCTGCGTGGCGCTGCGAACCGCCCCCGCGCTGTCGGTCACCGTCAGGCTGACCACCACCGTACCCGCAGCACTGGTGACCAGCGTCGCACTGCTGGAGTTGGTCGCGCCGCTGAAATTGGCGAGCGCAGCACCGCTGGCGATCGCCCATTGGTAAGCGACGATCGAGCGGCCGGTGGCAGCGGACGAGCCGCTGCCGTTCAGCGCCACGGTCGCGCCCACCGTGGCGCTGACGCTGGTGGGCGTAATCAACGCCACCGGCGCCGACGCGACATCGATCGACTGGGTCGCCGTTCGCGTGCCGCCAGCACTGTCGGTGACCGTCAGGCTGATGACCACCGTGCCTGCAGCCGTGGTCGCCAGCGTGACGCTGCTGCCGTCGGTCGCGCCGGTGAAGCTGGCCAGCCCGGCGCCGCTGGCGATGGCCCACTGGAAGCCAGCGATCGTGCGGCCAGCGGCCGCCGATGATGCGCTGCCGTTGAGCGTGACCGGATCGCCAACAGTGGCCGCAGCGGTGGCCAGCGCGATGACTGCGGTGGGCTGCAAGGGCGAGGCCTGAGCCCGCGCAACCGCTGCGCCCGCATCCAGCATGCCGGCGCCACAGGTCTTGGTGGTGCAGTAACACTCGAGCTGCTCGGTGTTGCTGGGCGCTTTGCAAGCCTGCACCGCGGCATCGGCGCCACCGGTGGTCGGAAACGGCCGCGCGGTGGCTTGCAATACGGTCTTGACCTGCGCCGACGTCAGCGTCGGATCGACCGACAGCATCAGCGCCACCGTGCCAGCCACCAGCGGCGCGGCAAAGCTGGTGCCCACCGTGATGGTGTAGCTGTCGCTGTAGCTGTTGGCGCCAGGCGAATTGGTGCCGGCGTTGCGGGTGGTCAGCAATGAATACAGGCACGCCGACCCGCTGCCAGTGTTGACACAGTTGCCTGCCGGCGCGGCGATCGCGACCTCGGGCCCGATGCTGGAATAACCGACCTTGGTGCCCGCATGGCGCAAGCCGGCGACCGCGATCGCCCCGGGGCAATTGGCCGGCGTGTTGACGGCCAGGCCTGTCTCGTTGCCTGCAGCCACGACCACCGTGACGCGGGCTGCCACCAACTGCGACATGATGGATTGATAGCCCTGACCGCAGCTGCCAGACGAGCCCAGGCTCATGTTGATGACCTGGGCCGGGTGCGGATTGACCACCGGGTCGCTGCTCAGCCCGGCAGACCACAGCATCGCGGCCTGGATGTCGGAGTCGTAGCCGCCGCATTTGCCGAGTACCCGCACCGGCAACAGCATCACCTTGCGGCCGACGCTGGCCATGCCGATGCCGTTGTCGGTGGCCGCGCCGATCAGGCCGGCGGTTTCGGTGCCATGCCAGCTGCTGGGGGACGGCCCGCCGCAACCATCCGCCGAGGTGGTCCAGTCACCCGGATCGCTGGCGTCGGCATCGCGACCACCGCCATCAGCACCGGTCTTGGCATCGCTGACGAAATCGTAGCCCGGCCACAGCTTGCCAGCCAAGTCAGGATGGTCGAAGCGCACGCCGGTGTCTAGCACCGCGACGGTGATCGCGGGCGAACCGAGCGTCACCGCCCAGGCTGCCTCCGCATTGATCGCCGAGACCGTGGTGTTGTCGGGCGCCCGCAGGTACCACTGGCCCACCAGCGGCGTGATGCCGGTCTGGTTGGCGGCGTAATAGGGGTCGTTCGGCTGCACCGCATGGATGTGACGGCGCTGGTCGACCACCGCCCACTCGACATCGGGTTGCGCCGCCAGCCGTGCCGCGAGCTGCGTCGACGACAGGCCCTTGCCGTGCAAGCCCTGGGTATGCGGACCCAGCGGCCGACCGTCGGTCAATGGCAGCGACAGACGCCTGCCCAGAGGACCAGCATGCTGGGTCCGACCTGCGGCAACGGCCGCCCGCGCCATCGCGCTACCAGCACGGAACTTGACGATCACACGCGCGTTGCTGGGATCCTCTGCGACCGGCGCGGCGCTGCGCGGCACCGGCCCGCGCTCGCTGAATGCCGCGCCCGGCATCAACGCGATCAGCAGCAGCGCCAGCCACCCGACAGCCAACTGTTTGATCGTTCCCGAAGCCATCGCCAGCGCACCCTATTGAAGACCGGTGCAGCCCCGGCGACAACCGAATGCTATGCCGGGATTGTCAAGACGATCAGGCGATCACCCGAACCATCTCCAGCACCTTGTTCGAGTAGCCCCATTCGTTGTCGTACCAGGCGATGACCTTGATGAAGGTCTTGTCTAGCGCGATACCGGCGTCGGCGTCGAACACCGAGGTCATCGGCTCGCCACGGAAGTCGGTCGAGACCACCTTGTCGGTGGTGTAACCGAGCACGCCCTTCATGCTGCCTTCGCTGGCGGCTTTCATGGCCGCGCAGATCTCTTCGTAGCTGGCTTCCTTGTTCAGCTCGACGGTCAGGTCTATCACCGAGACATCGGAGGTCGGGACGCGGAAGGACATGCCGGTGAGCTTCTTGTTCAACTCGGGGATCACCACGCCAACCGCCTTGGCAGCGCCGGTCGAGCTCGGGATGATGTTCTCGAGGATGCCGCGGCCGCCGCGCCAATCCTTGTTGCTCGGGCTGTCAACGGTCTTTTGCGTCGCGGTGGCGGCGTGCACCGTGGTCATCAGACCGCGCTTGATGCCGAAGTTGTCGTTCAGCACCTTGGCCACGGGGGCCAGGCAGTTGGTCGTGCACGAGGCGTTGCTGATGATGGCTTGGCCGGCGTAGGTCTTGTCGTTGACGCCGAAGACGAACATCGGCGTGTCGTCCTTGGACGGCGCCGACATCACGACCTTGCGCGCGCCTGCGGCCAGGTGTTTTTCACCGCTCTCCTTGGTCAGGAACAGACCGGTGGCTTCAACCACGATGTCGGCACCGATCGCGCCCCAGGCCAGCTCGGCCGGGTCCTTGACCGCGGTCAGGCGGATGCGCTTGCCGTTGACGATCAGCGTGTTGCCGTCGACCGAGACCTCACCCTTGAAGCGGCCATGCACGCTGTCGTACTGCAGCATGTAAGCGAGGTAGTCGGGTTCGAGCAAGTCGTTGATGCCGACGACTTCGATGTCGGCGAAGTTTTGCGCAGCGGCACGGAACACCATGCGCCCGATGCGGCCAAAGCCGTTGATACCGATCTTGATGGTCATCGCTTCAATCTCCTGGGTTGCAAACAAAGTGAGCGGCATATGCTGCCGCGACGGGCACTACTTGCCGAGGACTTGCCGCACGGTATTGGCCAGGTCTTCGGCAGTCAGGCCGAAATGCTTGAACAGCTGCGGCGCAGGCGCGCTCTCGCCATAGCTGTCGATGCCGAGAACGGCAGCGCAGCCATATTTCCACCAGCCGTCGGTCACGCCGGCCTCGATCGCGACCCTCGGCAGCTTGTCCGGCAACACGCTGGTCTTGTAGGCCGGGCTCTGGCGGTCGAACACGCTGGTGCTGGGCATCGACACGACACGCACCGCGATCTTCAAGCTGGCCAGCGCCGCCTGGGCATGCAGCGCCAGCGCAACCTCGCTGCCGGTGGCGATGATCACCGCCTGGGGCTTCTTGTTCAGACCGACTTCGCTGGGCTCGGCCAGCACGTAAGCACCTTTGGCGATGTCCTCAAGGCCGGCCTTGGGCAGGTAGGGCAGGTTCTGCCGGCTCAGCAGCAACGCGCTAGGCCGCTGCCGGCTCTGGATTGCCACGCCCCAGGCCACGGTGGTCTCGGCGCTGTCGGCTGGGCGCCAGACGTCTAGCCCAGGGATCAGCCGCAGGCTGGCCGCATGTTCGACGCTTTGATGCGTCGGGCCATCCTCGCCCAGCCCGATCGAGTCGTGGGTGAAGACATGGATCACCCGGGTCTTCATCAGCGCGGCCATCCGGATCGCGTTGCGGCTGTAGTCTGAGAAGGTCAGGAAAGTGCCGCCGTAAGGGATGAAGCCGCCGTGCAGCGCAACGCCGTTCATGATCGCTGCCATGCCGAACTCGCGCACGCCGTAGTTGATGTGGCGCCCGCCATTGCTCGCGCCGTCGCCGCCGAAACGCAGCGACGGGGTGTGCGCCGTGTTGGTCAGGTTGGAGCCGGTCAGGTCGGCCGACCCGCCGAGCAACTCGGGCAGCGCAGCGGTGAAGGCCTCGAGCGCGTTCTGGCTGGACTTGCGGCTCGCCACCGTCTGCGCAGCGCTGTGGGCGGCCACTGCCGCGTCGACCACCTCTTGCGCAAAGCTGGCAGGCAGGTCACCGCTGAGGCGGCGCGCCAGTTCGGCAGCCAGCGCCGGGTACTTGACCTTGTAAGCGGAAAAAGCCTTGGTCCAGCGCGCTTGCGCGGCCTCGCCGGCACGCTTGCCATCCCAGGCGGCGTAGGCGGCCTCGGGAATCACGAAGGGCTCATGCGGCCAAGCCAGCGCTTCGCGGGTCAGCTTGATCTCCAGCTCACCCAGGGTCTCGCCGTGGGCCTTGGCCGTGCCGGCGCGGTTGGGCGAACCCTTGCCGATGGTGGTCTTGCAGATCAGCAGCGTGGGTTGGGTCGCGGAGGCTCTGGCTTCGGTCAGCGCAGCGTCGACCGCGGCCACATCATGGCCGTCAAGCGGGCCGATCACGTTCCAACCATAGGCCTCAAAGCGCTTCGCCACATCGTCGACATACCAGGGCTTGACCGGGCCGTCGATCGAAATGCCGTTGTCGTCGTAGAGCGCGACCAGCTTGTTGAGCTTCCAGGCCCCGGCCAGCGAGCAGGCTTCGTGGCTGATGCCCTCCATCAAGCAGCCGTCGCCCATGAAAGCGTAGGTACGATGGTCGACCACGTTGTGGCCGGGGCGGTTGAACTCGGCCGCCAGCAGTTTTTCAGCCAGCGCCATGCCCACCGCGTTGGTCAGGCCCTGGCCCAAGGGCCCGGTGGTGGTCTCGATGCCTGGCGTCACGCCGACCTCGGGGTGACCTGGCGTCTTGCTGTGCAGCTTGCGGAAGTTGCGCAGCTCTGACAACGCGAGGTCATAGCCGGTCAGGTGCAGCAGCGCGTAGACCAGCATCGAGGCATGGCCGTTGCTCAGCACGAAGCGGTCGCGGTTTTCCCACTGCGGGTTGGCCGGGTTGTGCGACAAATGCCGGCCCCACAGCGCCACCGCGATCTCGGCCATGCCCATGGGTGCGCCAGGGTGGCCAGAGTTGGCCTGCTGGACCGCGTCCATTGCCAACGCGCGGACCGCGTTGGCCATCAAGGTGGTGTCTTGGTTCTTCGAGGTGGCCATGCGCTGTGCCCTGAGGCATTGGAAGTGAATCGGTAGGGCGGCAAAGCGGCAGATTTTAACGGCTGCAGGCACTGCGGCCGGCAGGGCAGGCCGAGGGGATTGAACGGCAGCGATGCATTGGTCTTGATCTTGCGCAAGAGCAAATCGAGCTGTCCGCAACACGCTCTGACCGTCTTCATCCACCGCCCCGACCATGCGACACCTCGCGCTGAGCGTGATCCACGACGAACACCAAGCCCTGGCTGCGATGCTGCGCTCGATGAGCTTGCTGGTGGCCCAGGCCCATCGCGCAAAGCATCCACCCGACGTTGGCGTGCTGCGGGCGATGCTGTTTTACGTCGATGAGTTCCCCGAAAAGCAACACCATCCCAAGGAAAGCGCGCTGCTGTTTCCGCGCCTGCGCCTGCGCTGCCCGCAACTGGGCGCCACGCTAGACCGGCTCGACGCCGACCACGAGCACGGCGAGGCCTCGATCCGCTTGCTGGAACATGCGCTGCTGGCCTACGAAGTGCTGGGCAAACCACGCCGGCAAGACTTTGTGGCGGCCATGGACCGCTATGTCGACGACTACCTCAGCCACATGGCGATCGAGGAAAACGAAGTGCTGCCCGCCGCACGAACGCATTTCAGCGAGGCCGACTGCTCGGCGTTAGACGATGCTTTCGGCGCCAACCGTGATCCGCTGGCCGGCCACGCGGCGGACGATGTGTACCCACCGCTGTTCCGCAAGATCGTGATGAGTGCCCCGGCGCCGATAGGCTTGGGATGAAGCCTTGCCTGGACAGCGGGCCGCGCGGCCTAAACTCGCACGGTGCCAACGCAAACCCAGCTCAAAGCCCTGATCCTGGCCGCGGGTCGAGGCGAGCGCATGCGCCCGCTCAGCGACCAGACCCCCAAGCCGCTGCTGCAGGTCGGTGGCAAACCGATCATCGAGTGGCATCTGCTGGCGCTGGCGGCCGCAGGTGTACGCGAGGTGGTGATCAACACCGCTTGGCTAGAGCAACAGTTTCCCGCTGCGCTGGGCGACGGCAGCCGCTGGGGCCTGCGACTGCATTACTCGATGGAAGGCCGCGACCACGGCGGCGCGCTCGAGACCGCGGGCGGCATCCGCAAAGCGCTGCCGCTGCTGGGCGACTGCTTCTGGCTGCTGTCTGGCGACATCGTCGCGCGCGGCTTCGGCTTCGATGCGGCTAGGGCGCAGCGCTTTGCCAGCGGCAGCGACGATGCCCACCTGTGGCTGGTGGCCAACCCTGATTTCAACGCTGCCGGCGACTTTGCACTGGACGGCGACCGGGTACGGCGTGCGGACGCGCCGCTGGCCAGGCCCATGACTTACGCCAACCTGGCCCTGGTTCGGGGCTCGCTGGTGGCGGGTCTTGCCAATGGCGAGCGCGCTGCGCTGGGACCCCTGCTGTTCGCCAGCGCGCAGGCGGGCCGGCTTGGTGGCGAACAGCTGGCAGGCCCATGGCACAACCTGGGCACCCCCGGCCAGCTCACAGCACTCAACGCAGCCTGGCCTGTGGCGGCCAGCGCCTGAGACCAGGTATGCAGACGCCGAAATTTCGCAGGAGGATGCTGTGTTGACCCAAGCTGGCGCAAGCCCCTGGAAGATTGCGGTGATCGGTGCCGGCCCGGCCGGCTTGGCGCTGGCACTGCAAGCGGCTCGATGGCTGCCCAATGCCGACATCTCGCTGTTCGATGCGGGCCAAGGACGAGGGCGTGAGCATGCTGGGTGCGGTGCTGAGCTACGGCGCGCTGGTCAGCTGCCTGCATCAGGCCTGGCAGGCCACCGAAATGAGCTCGCCGCATCGACTGCACAGCCGTTTTGGCCAACCGGTGGCCGAGGTGCGCAAGCTCGCTGGCGATGCCGGCGTTGAGGTCGACGCCGGCATCGCCGAGCGCTTCGACTTGGCGGTGGTGGCTGAAGGCGGTGTGTTTGCCGATCAGGCTCGCAAAGCCGTGACCCACGACTACCGCCAGACCGCCTGGGTCGGCACGGTCACGCTGGCCAGCGCCACGCCGGGGCTGGCGATCGAGCGCTTCACCCGGGAGGGCCCGTTGGCGCTGTTGCCGCTGCGCGCTGCTGCCGATGGCGCAGCCCGCGCGTCTATGGTCTGGTGCGTGACAAGCGAGGATGACCCGGGCCGCGACACGGTGGCAGCCTTGACAGACGCCCAACGCATTGCGGTGTTGAACCAATTGCTGCCCGAGCAAGCCGGACAGGTGTTGGCGATCTCCCCGCTCAAGCGCTTTGCGCTCGGCCTGAACGCCGAACGCAAGCTGGTCGACGGCGCGATCGTTCGCATCGGCAACGCCGCGCAAACCCTTCATCCGGTGGCCGGGCAGGGTCTGAACCTGGGCTTGCGCGACGCGGCCGAGCTGGTGCAGGCGCTGCGCCACGCCAAACCTGCTGACCTGGGCGCGCTGCTGCGACGGCTCGAATGGGCGCGCGGGCCGGACCGCTGGGGCATGATCGCCGCCACCGATTTTCTGGCCCGCAGCTTCACCTGGCGCTGGCCTGGATTGCCGGCGGCCTGCGGCTTGGGGCTGGCGGCGCTGCAGGCGATGCCGGCGCTGAAATCGGCGCTGGCCCAGCAGATGATGTTCGGCCGGCGCTAAGCGGGCTGTCCGCGGCGCCGCTGGCCCTCAGCCTGTCAACAGACAGTGCAATGCTGTGCTGCTAGACGCAGGGCTCGCCGCGTCAGTTGGTCATGTCCTCGCTCAGGCCGCCCTCAAGCCGGCAACAGCGATTTGGCAATGCGGCGCAGCGCCGCAGCGTCGAGCAGCTTGGCGCCAGACTGGGTCTCGCAGATCACCGCCAATCGTTCCACGATGCCGGCGGCAAACCGGTGTGCGGCAGCCAAGGTCTCCTCGTCGCTGTCGTAGGTGTCGTAAGCCTCGACGGCCACACCGCTGTCATCGGCGATGGCCTTGATGTCTATCTTGGTGTTGGGTGCTGTGGCCATGGAGAGCTCCTGCTGATGGTTGACAGCGTCGACTCTACAGGCTTTGCCCCAGCACGGGCAGTGGCGTCAAACGAAACCGGCCTCGGCGATGTCAGAATGGAATCGCAAGTTCCGGCGCAACGTGCCAGGCCTTTCGAGGCCGCGCAGGGGCTGGTGCCTGGCCACGGACATCCTCTTGAAAACCACGCCACCTGCCGCTTTCCCCCGCGGCGCCATGCTGGACCGTCGCCGTTGCTGCTTGGCTGCGCTCGCCGGGCTCACCGGGCTCACCGGGCTCATCGGTCTTGACGGCTGCACCCCTCTGGTCAAGCGCCCGCGAGCCTTGCAGGCTGCGGAAGTTGCGCGGTTCTCGACCGCGCGCCAGCAGCATGGGCTGCCCGAGGGCTGGTACGAGCAGGTGATGCGCCGAGACCTCCCGGCCACCCGCTACCGGCTCGTCGACAAGGAAGGTCGCCGGGTCGTGCACGCGGTGGCTGATCGGTCAACTTCGGGTCTGCGCTGCGATGTCGACATCGATCCCCGCGTCACGCCCTGGTTGGAATGGGATTGGCGGGTCGACCAACTCGCCGTTGAAGCGACCGTGGCGAGCGACGAGCTCGACGACTGCCCGGCTCGCGTGGTCGTGGCCTTCGACGGCGACCTCTCGACCCTGACGCTGCGCGAGATGTTGTTTCGAGAGCAGGTCGAGCTGTTCACCGGACATGACCTGCCTTTTGCAACCCTGATGTATGTCTGGGACGGCCAGGCAGCGCCCGAAAGCGTGTTCGAGTACCTGCGCAGCGGGCGAATCCGCTACCTGGTGGTCGAAAGCGGCGCGACCCACACAGACCGATGGCAACGCTACCGGCGCAACGTGGTCGACGACTACCAGCGGGTCTTCGGTGGCGAGCCGGGCCGTATCCTCAGCGTCGGCCTGCTCACCGACAGCGATGACCTCAAGTCCCACAGCGAAGCCTGGTACGGTGACCTGAAATTCAGCTGAAGCCCCTGCGCCTCGCCATCGTGAACCGCGTCCTCAGCGGCAGGGATCAGGGCTTGGCTGCGGCCGACGCAGCGTCAGCGGCCACAGCAGGCAAGGGCTCAAGCAGCTTGCGCTCAACCCGTTCGACCAGGGGCGCGTCCCAGCCGCCGCTGATGCGGAACTCGCGCGCGCTGAGCTGGCGCAGCGGTTCACGCAGCAACCACTGGCCGACAAACGCACCCAGCGCCACCGCCGGGTTGATCGCGGCATAGGCCAGCGAGGCGCTGGCGGTGTTGAGCTCGGGCAGCGCCAACACGTGCAGGCTCTGGGTTTCACGGGCGATGTCGGCGCTGCCTTCGGCCAGCACCACGGCCTGCAGGCTGCGCAGGCGCAGGTTGTCGGTGTACGCGACGCCCTGGCTGATACGCAGGTCGGCCGTGATGTGGTCGAAGGCCAGACCATCCTGGAACACATCGCGGAAGTCCAGCAGCAAGCGGCGCGGCAAGGCCTGCAGGCTCAGCACGCCGAGCAGCCTGGCGGCGCCCGCATCGACCTTGAGAAACTGGGCGTTGCCGATCGTCAGCGCCAGCTTGCCGTCCAAGCTGGGCAGGTCCGGCGCCAGCGGCGAGCCGGCCCAGCCCAGCAAGCCCGTGATCTGACCTTTGCCGCCTTTGAGCGCGAGACCCAGGCCCAATCGCTGCAGCAGCGCACCGCCATCGTCGATGTCGAGCTTGAAGTCGAGCGCCATGCGCCGCGCTGAACCCGCAGCTGCGGCCTGCCACTGGCCGCTGGCGGTCAGGCGTGCATCGGCGTTGCCCAACTGCAAGCGGTTCAAACGCCACTCGCCCGAGCCACCGGTCTCGCCTCCCGGCAAGCGATTGACGGCCTCGACCGCCAGCTTGCCGAGCTTGTGGCCTCGCAGCTCGAAGTCATCGATCTCGATGTCGAGCGCAGGCACGCTGCTGGGCGCCTGTTCGAGCAGGCCGACCACCGAGTCGCTGACCCGGTCGGCATCCGCCGGTTGCAGCGACAGGCGCGACAGGCGCGCCTTGATGCGTCCGGCAGCGCCAATGCTTCGGGGTTCACGGTATTCGACGCTGCCGGCGGTCTGGTCGGCCAAGCCCTGAATCCGCCAGCCCTCTTCGCCTGGCTTGCTCAATCGCTGCAGGTCCAGCGCCACACCGCTGAGCCTGCGCCCGCCAGCGTGCAGTTCGGCGGTCTTGAGCTGTACGCTGTGCGGCACCCACCCCCCCGCTTCGAAGGTCAGCGACGAGTTCCCTGGCCAGGACTGCGCGCGCCAGGCGTCGAGGTCGAGTCGCGGCAGTGTCAGCACGGCCCGACCGCCCGCCACCGGTTCGGGCAACACGCTGTCGTAAGCCAGCGCGCTGCGCAGCACCCGGGTCGCGCCCTGGCTGCGCTCGAGCACCGCACTGGCCTGCAGCGGACCTAGCTCAAGCCGAAGCCAGTCGCGCTGGGCGCCGCCACGCGGCCCGTCTTGCCAGGTGCTGCCCAAGCGCAGCGCGAGCTTGCCCTCGGCGGCCTTGCCCAGCGGTGCTGGCAGGTCAATCGCCATGCCACCTAGCATGCTCGACAGCTGCCATTCTGTCCGCCCCTGTTGCAGCCCGAGCAGGGCGCGGTAAGCGGTCTGGCCTTGCAATCGCTGGGCCCATTGAGCGGCCGCGCCGAGCTCGGTCGTGCGGCGCAAACCCTCAGCACTGGCCTGGCCCGCGATCGAGAAGCGCAGGCTACCGTCGGCTTGGCTGCCGCCGTCGATCTGCGCCTCGCCGCCGACCAGTTGGGTGCGCAATGCCGTGACTTGCACGCTCTTTTGCGTGGCTTCGACCCGACCGCGGGCATTGGGCAGCAGCGGCAAGTCGGGCCGCAGGCGCAGGTCGTTGCCTGGCAACTGCAGCACCGCATTGACCAGAGTGTCAGCGGGCCGGGCGAGCGGAATGTTCAAACCCAGCTTGAGCTCGGCGTTGCCGCTGACGCTGGCCAGGGCCAGTGTGTCGCCAGTCCAGGCATTGAGCGGCGTAGTTTTGAGGTAGCGCAGCAAATCGGGCAGCGGGCCGCGGACCTGGCCTTCGACCTCCAGCGAGGAGTTCGCCGACAGCTCGCGGATTCGCCCTTGCACATCGACCAGTTCAAGCCCCCACAGCTTGCCGCGAGCCTGCTGAAACCGCATCGAGTTGCGATCGAACACCAGCTCGCCGCTGACGCCCGAGAACGCTGGCCAGGGCGTTTCCCAGGCCGCTTGCTGACCCGCCGCGAGCACCGACGGCACAGGCGCGAGCGTCAGGTCTTGCACTTGGCCGGCGATCTGGAACTCGCCATCGCGGCGGTTGACATAGGGGAAATCCCATAGGTCGCCCTTGACGCGGTAGCTGACTTTGCGCAGCTCGCCGCCCTGCACTGCGCGCTGAACCCAGGAGCGGGTCTGCGCATCGATGCCCAGCGGCAAGTAGCGCGCCACGCGGTTGGCCCGGCCTTCGGCCAGCGTGCCGCTCAATTCGAGCAGGCCCGGCAGCCTGCCGCCTTTGCCAAAACCGCTGCCCGCGCCGCTGCGCCAGGTGGCATTGAGCGCTCCGCGCGCGTCGTCGTTGTCGAAACGGGCATTGAGCAGCTTGAGTTCGATCCGCGGCGCAGCCTGGCTGACCAGCGGCGCCACAGCAGCGCCCTTGCCCGCCAGCTTGGTGTCGGCCTTGACGGGTTCGATGCGCCAGACCAGCTGGCTGGAAAAGTGCGTCAAGCGCACGCTGGTCTGCTCGAACACCCCAGGCAACTCGATCGCACCGTCACGCAGGCTGAGGTCGGCATGGCCGCCGGTCTCGCTGGCACTGATGTCCAGATCGGCGCCATGCCATCCGGGGCGGCCAATGCCGCCAGGCTCGGGCGACGGGGCAGCGGCAATGGCCAGGCCTTGCACCTGGGCCTGCACGCTGTAGCGCACAGGGGCGTCGAGCGGGCCGTCCCAGCGCGCCTGCAGCGACTGCACCCTGCCTTCGGGCTTGAGTTGATGCAGCAGGCTGCGCAACGCAGTGCCTATCGGCAGACGCTCGGCCAGATCGGCCAGCGCGGCCAGATCCAGACGGTCGGCCTTGAATTCGCCGCCGGTCACCGGATGGTGGCCTGCGACCTGGTCAAGCTTCATGGCCTGAGTTTGGTGCCACTGCAACGCGAGTTGGCTCGGCGCCCAGACCTGGCCGTCGGCGGTGGCAAACGACAAGCGATCGATCGCCAGCTTCACGCCGCTGATCGAGCGCTCCGCGACAAAACGCCCGCCGAGCTCGGCAAAAGCCAGCGGCGCCAGATCCCCCGCCAGTCGCACCGACACTTGGCGCAGCGCAACATCCAAGGTCAGCGCTTGAGGCAGGCCCTGATCCCAGTCAACCCAAGCCCGCAGCGCGGCCTCGCCTTGTTGCAGGTCCACTGGCAAATCGACATGGTGGCGCAGACCATTGACATCGACACTGGGCAGGTCGGCGTAGAGCATGCCCTTCCATTGCTGCCAGTCTCCGGCGCGCGCCAGCAAGGGGCTGCGGACCTGAGCCCGCAGGCTCAGACGCTGGCCCCAGTCTGCCGGCGGCGTGGCGTCAAGCCTGAGTTCGTGACGCCGCCCGTGGTTGCGCACCACCAGCAGCACGTCGGCCAACTGCAAGGGTGGTGCCTCACGCTGTTCGTCGACCCAGCGCAGCAAGCCGCCGCGGATGATCACCTCATGCTGCTCAAAGAACCAGTCGGCCGCAGCGCTGCCGTCCACCGCGGCATCGGTCGACGCCACATCCAGCCCTGCCACATGCCAATGCCCCTGGGCATCGCGGCGCACCTCAAGCCGGGCGTCCTCGATCAGCAATTGCTCGAAGCGCAGGCTCAAGCCCATCAAGGACGGCACCGAAAGCGCGGCAGAGACCTGCGGCAGCCGCAAAGCCTCGCGACCCCGCGCATCGCGCAGCACCACATCGCGCAGCACAAAAGACGGCACCCAGCCCGAGCTGTGAACCGCGATCTGGCCGATTTGCACAGGATGCCCGAGCGCGCGACCCGCCTGCGCCTCGATCATCGGACGCCATTCGTCCAGACGGGGCAGAATCAACCAATGCAGGGCCAGCCAGGCCAACACCAGACCGGTCCATCCCGCCACCAGCAGTCCCAGCGCCAGACGCCATGAAACGCGCCAGGATGAACGCCAAAACCGGCGCCGGTCAGACCAGGCTGGCCCGGCGGTGCGGCGCACAGCAGCGACTAGGGACGAAAGGGGCATGGATGGGGCGCAGGGACCGACAGGCAAGACATGAGATCGGCGGGCATGGAGTCGCCGACAAGCATGGTAGCGGCGCGTCAATCTAGCACGGCGCCAGCGCATGACCATGCCCTCAGACCTGCCCAAGCCAGACCCGCCCGGCGCCAACGCCAACCACAGCCGCTTCGTCCAGCGTGTGCGCCGGCGCTACGCCGCCGAGCTGCCGCTGCTGCCGCCCGGCCTGCCCGCTGCGTCCACGCTGACCGACCTGGCCCAGCAACTTCAGGCGCAGGGCCGGCCGCTGGCCTCGGCCCTGCGGGTGCTGCGTCAGCTCGTGCTCGAGCGTCTGGCCGTGCTCGATGTGGAGCAGTCCGCGACACTGGATCAGGTCACTGGAACGATGACGCTGCTGGCCGAGGTCACGCTGGAAATCGCGCTGGCCGCCGCCCGTGCCGATGAAGATGCACGCAGCGGACCGCCTTTGGATGAGAAAGGCCAGCTGATCGATTTCTGGATCATCGGCATGGGCAAGCTAGGCGCACGCGAGTTGAACGTGTCGTCCGACATCGACCTGATCTATGTCTATGAAGACGATGGCCAGACCACCGGAGTCCCTCAGGGCAGCGCCCGATCCAGCGTCAGCGCCCACGAATACTTCAGCGGCGTCGCCAGGCGGCTGTACGCGCTGATCGGGGACGCGACTGACGACGGTTTCGTCTTCCGCGTCGACCTGGCACTGCGTCCGAATGGCAACTCGGGTCCGCCAGTGGTCAGCCTGGCGATGCTGGAGGAGTATTTTCTGGTCCAGGGCCGCGAGTGGGAGCGGTTCGCCTGGCTCAAGAGCCGGGTGGTCGCACCGCACGCCTCCGTGGCATCGGGCCGGGCGCTGCCACTGCGCGCGGTGGTCACGGCCTTTGTCTACCGCCGCTACCTGGACTACGGCATCTTCGAGGGCCTGCGCCAGTTGCACCGCAAGATTCGTGAAGAGGCCCAGCGCCGTGCCGCAGGTCGACCCGAGCGCGCCAATGACGTGAAGCTCTCGCGTGGCGGTATCCGCGAGATCGAGTTCATCGTCCAGCTGCTGCTGGTGGTGCGCGGCGGACAGTTCCCCGAGATCCGCACCCGATCCACACTGACCGGCCTGCAGCGCTTGGCAGCACACGGGCTGATGAAGCCCGAGACCGCCGACAAGCTGGCCGAGGCCTATGACTTCCTGCGTCTAGTCGAGCACCGGATCCAGTATCTCGACGACCAACAAACCCATTTGCTACCGACTGCCGATGCCGATCTGGCCTGGATCGCACGTTCGCTAACACTGAGCGGCCAGGCTTCAGCTTGCGAGCTGCTAGACCGGCTGTGCGAGATCCGTGAGTTGGTGGCCACCGAGTTCGATGCCTTGTTGCACGACGGCCAAGCGCCCGCGACCCAAGCGCGCAATGGCTGCAAGCAATGCGGCGTGACGCCTTTGGCCATCGACAGCGACGCGCTGCTCGACAAGCTGCCGGTCGCGCTGGCCGAGCGGGTGAGGGTCTGGCGCGCCCACCCCAGGGTGCAGAACCTGCGCGACGAGGCCAGGCTGCGCCTGGGCAAGCTGGTCGAGCGCGCGGCAGCCTGCTTGGCCGACAGCGGCTGCACCGAGGCCGCCGCGCTTCGCTTCATCGACTGGCTCGAACCCCTGCTGCGCCGCGACAGCTACATCGCGCTGCTGGTCGAACGGCCAGAGGTGATGCGAAGGCTACTGCGCCTGCTGGGCCTTGCGCGCTGGCCGATGCAGTACCTGATGCGCCACCCAGGCGTGATCGACGAGCTGGCCGACCCCAGGCTGCTGCATGAGCGCTTCGACGCCGCCGAGTACACCCACAACCTCGACGAGCGCCATCTCGCCTGGCGACGCACTGGCGAGGACCAAGAGGACGCGCTGCTCGACACGCTGCGCCATGCCCACCATGCCGAGGTCTTTCGCACCCTGGTGCGCGACGTCGAGGGTCTGCTGACGGTCGAACAAGTGGCCGACGACTTGTCGGCGCTGGCCGACGCGACGCTGGACTGCACCTTGCGCTGGGCTTGGCCGCGGCTACGCCAGCGCCACCGTGAGCAGCCACAATTCGCCGTCGTCGCGTACGGCAAACTCGGCGGCAAGGAACTGGGCTATGGCAGCGATCTCGACGTGGTCTTCCTCTATGACGATGCCGACGAGCCCGACCCTGACCGGGCGCAGGAGGTTTATGGCCACTTCGTGCGCAAACTCATCACCTGGCTGACGCTGCGCACCGCCGCAGGCGAGCTGTTCGACATCGATACCGCGTTGCGGCCGAACGGCAATTCAGGCTTGCTCGTCACGTCGATCAGCGCATTCGAACGCTACCAGGTCGGACGCGGCAGCAACACCGCCTGGACCTGGGAACACCAGGCCCTGACCCGGGCCCGGTTTTGCGCTGGCTCGCCCGACCTGGGCCGGCGCTTCGATGCAGTAAGGCGCCAGGTGCTGGCCGCACCGCGCGACGCAGCGGCCTTGAAACGCGAAGTCCTCGAGATGCGCGACAAGGTGCGCGCAGCGCGACCGATCAAGCCCGAGCTGTACGACGTCAAACACAGCCCGGGCGGCATGATGGATGCTGAGTTCGCGGTGCAGGCACTGGTTCTGGCCGAGGCCTCAACACACCCGACCTTGCTCGACAACGCCGGCAATATCGCGCTGCTGCAGCGTACCGAGGCGCAAGGACTGCTGCCGGCTGGCATCGGCGAGGCGGCGGCCACGGCCTACCGCGAGCTGCGTCGGGCCCAGCACGGCGCACGGCTAGACGAGCAGCCGACACAGTTCGACCCCGAGTCTCTGGCGAACGAACGCGCCGCAGTGCTGGCCTTGTGGCGCGCGGTTTTCAGCTGAAGGCTGCGCTGCGCACACCGCCCAGTTTGGCCTGGTGGGGTTTGAGCGCGCTGGCAGCAGGCGGTGCGCTGGCAGCGCTGGCAATAGACCCGGCGGGCTTGCGTTGGCAGCCCGAGCTCGCGTGGACGCAGCCCTGGCGGTGCATGACTGCCGCCTGGGTTCACTGGAGCGGCCTGCACCTGGCGGCCAACTTGGCAGGGACGGCCTTGGTCGCCGCCCTCGGTACGGTGGCGGGCTGCGGCCGGCGCGCCGCGCTGGCCTGGGCGCTGGCCTGGCCGATCAGCCACATGGCACTGCTGCTGCAGCCCGCGCTAGGCAGCTACGGCGGCCTGTCAGGACTGCTGCATGCCGGCGTCGCGGTGGCCGGCTGGCAACTGCTGCGTGGCGAACGCGGCCAGCGCCAGGTCGTAGGCGTTGCGCTGCTGACCGGGCTGGCGCTCAAACTGCTGCTCGAAGCACCGTGGCAAGGGCCGCTGCGCACCGTCGCTGGCTGGGACATCGCGATCGCCCCCATGGCGCACGCCAGCGGCAGCGCAGCCGGCTGGCTGTGCGCGCTGGCCTGCGGCGTCGGCAAGCCGGCGCGCAACGCCACCGATGGTTAGCATCAACCCCATGACTGAACGAAGAACAAGCCTCGACGGCGTGGCCATCGCCAGCTTGCTGCTGTGCTGCGCGCTCTGGGGTCTGAACCATGTCGCGACCAAACTCACCTTGCACGACGTGCCCCCGCTGATCCAGGCGGGGGTGCGATCGCTGGGCGCAGCGCTGCTGGTCGCGCTGTGGGCCCGCTGGCGCGGGCTGTCACTGTCACCGCGCAACGGCACGCTGGGCGCGGGCTTGCTGGCCGGGGCGCTGTTCGGACTCGAGTTCGCTTGCATCTTCATCGGCCTGCAGTTCACCACCGCGTCACGCATGGTCGTGTTCATCTACGCAGCTCCTTTCGTCGTCGCGCTGGGCATGCCGCTGGTAGCCAAGACCGAACGGCCCAGCGCAGTGCAGTTGCTGGGCTTGGCAGCGGCGCTGTGCGGCGTGACCTGGGCCTTTGCCGAAGGGCTCACCGGCGGCGGCGACCGCCAGTGGCTGGGCGATGCGCTGGGCATCGCGGCAGCGCTGCTGTGGGGCGGCACCACGCTGGTCATCCGCGGCAGCCGTTTGACCGGCGCATCGCCTGAGCAGACCTTGCTCTACCAGCTCGGCGTGTCGGGCTTGCTGCTGGTGGCGGCCTCGCTGGCCGCAGGCGAGGTCTGGCCAGCGCCAAGTTCTCTGGGCGCACAGCCGCTGCTGCTGATGGCTTTCCAGACCGTGGTCGTCACATTCATCAGCTACTTGCTGTGGTTCTGGCTGGTGCGTCACTACCCCGCGACCCAGGTCTCGTCGTTCACGATGCTGACGCCACTGTTCGGCCTGCTGGCCGGCGTGCTGCTGCTCGGCGAGCCCTTGACGCTGCGGCTGGCCGTGGCCTGCGCCGCGGTGGTGGCGGGCATCGCGCTGGTCAACCGACCGCAGCGCTGAGACGCTGTCACTTGGGCGTCCGGCCCTCGGTTACGCGCTGGCCTAGACTCAACCCGGTCAACCCACTTGAGGACCACTCCCATGATCACGCTCTGCGGCTTCAGCGTTTCGAACTACTACAACAAGGTCAAGCTGGCCTTGCTGGAAAAAGGCATTCCGTTCCAGGAAGAGCTGGCGATGACGGGCTCCAGCGACGAGGCCGTGCTCAGCGCGACGCCGCTGGGCAAGGTGCCTTTCATCCGCACCGAGCAGGGCGTGCTGTGCGAAAGCCAGGTGATCAACGACTACCTGGAAGCGGCCTATCCCGCGCATCCCTTGGTCCCGGCCGACCCGTTTGCCGCCGCCAAGGTTCGCGAACTGTGCACCTTCATCGAAATGCACCTTGAGTTGGTCGCTCGCGAGCTCTACAAGCAGGCTTTCTTCGGCGGCACGGTCAGCGAAGAAACCCAGGATCGGGTGCGCAAGCAACTCGCCAAGAGCATCCCCGCGTTCAAGCGCCTGGCCAAGTTCGGACCCTATGTGGCGGGCGACAGCTTCACGCTGGCCGACTGCGCGGCCTATGTGAGCCTGCCGCTGGTGGCCCTGGCCACCAAGAAGGTGCTGGGCGAGGACATGCTGGCCGCAGGCGGCATCGACTGGAAAGCCTACGCCGCGGTGGTCGGCGCGCGTCCGCACGCGCAGAAGGTCGATGCCGACAAGAAGGCCGACGCTGCTCGCATGGCCGCCAAGCCGGCCTGACCCGGACGACGCTGCGCGCTCAGGCGGGTTGAGCGCCGGCGTCCCGGGCGACTGCGGCAAGCCGCAGCGTGACTTCCTTGCGGTAGCGGTTGAGCTCCTGCACGCTGGCAAAGCTGCGTTCCATCAGCAAGCTCATGTTGTGCAGGATGCGCTCGACGACCTTGCTCTCCCAGACACTGTCAAACTGGATCTGCTGGTCCAGCCAGACCTCGAGCCAGGCCGGGTCGGGCAGGCGGCTTTGCACCGTGTCGCGCGGGAACAGCGCCTGGTTGACATGCAGATTGGTCGGGTGCAGCGCCTGCGCAGTGCGCCGCGCACTGGCCATCAACACGCCGACCTTGGCAAAGGCGGCACGAGCCTCGTCGCCGAACTTCGTCAGCGCGCGCTTCATGTAGCGCAGGTACGCGCCACCGTGGCGCGCCTCGTCGCGCGCCAGGGTCTCGTAAATCTGGCGGATCACAGGCTCGGTGTGCCACTCGGCGGCACGCCGATACCAGTGGTTCAGGCGGATTTCGCCGCAAAAGTGCAGCATCAAGGTCTCCAGCGCCGGCGCCGGATCGAATTCGAAGCGCACCTCGTGCAACTCGGCCTCGGTGGGCACCAACTCGGGCCGGAAACGGCGCAGGTATTCCATCAGCACCAGCGAGTGCTTCTGCTCCTCGAAGAACCACACACTCATGAAAGCCGAGAAATCGCTGTCATCGCGGTTGTCGCGCAGGAACATCTCGGTGGCCGGCAGCGCCGCCCACTCGGTGATGGCATTCATCTTGATGGTCTGAGCCTGGGCGTCGCTGAGCCGGCTGGCGTCGAAGTTGGCCCAGGCAATGTCGCTGTCCATGTTCCAGCGCACGGCTTCGAGCTGCTTGAAGAGTTCGGGGTAAAGCATCGCTGTCTTTCGTGAATCGATGGCGAGATTCTAGGCCGGGTACCTGCGCGCGCGGCTCGTCATGCCCTGGACATTTGCAGGGAACCGCCGGCCGTGCAAACTGACCAGCCCTGAACTGCGGGTAGCGCTGGGCTGGTTGGGGACAGGGCGCTGGGCTGGCTGGGGACAGGACGCAGGTCCTGTCTCTTCTAGGTCTGCCTCAGGAGCTTGCCCGCTCGTAGGCGGGCAGAGCCTTCGGCTGGCTGGGGACAGGACGCAGGTCCTGTCCCCAGTCCAGCCTCAGCGCAGCCAGCCCTTGCGGCGGAAATAGATGAACGGCGCCGCCACAGACGCCACCATCAGCGCCAGTGCGAACGGGTAGCCCCAAGGCTGGTCAAGCTCGGGCATGGACTTGAAGTTCATGCCGTAGATGCTGGCGATCAACGTGGGTGGTAGCAAAGCCACGCTGGCCACCGAGAAGATCTTGATGACCTTGTTCTGGTTGATGTTGATGAAACCGACCGTGGCGTCCATCAGGAAGTTGATCTTGTCGAACACAAAAGCAGTGTGCGAGTCGAGCGAATCGATGTCGCGCAGGATCTGCCTTGCCTCCTCGAACTGCTCGGCACTGAGCATGCGGCTGCGCATCATGAAACTCACCGCCCGCCGGGTGTCCATCACGTTGCGCCGGATGCGGCCGTTGAGGTCTTCCTCCTTGGCAATCGCGCCCAGCGCAGCGCCAGCGGCTTCGTCGTCCACCTCCTGCTTGAGCACCCTCGCGCTGACTCTTTCCAGGCTGTCGTAAATCCCTTCGAGCGCATCAGCCGAATACTCGGCATCGGCATCGTAGAGCTTGAGCAGCACGTCCTTGGCATCGCCAATCATCGCGGGGGTGCGCCGTGCCCGCAGCCGCAGCAGACGGAATACCGGCAGGTCTTCACCATGGACCGAGAACAGCACCCCGTCCTTGAGAATAAAAGCCACCCGAACATTGCGCGGGGTCACGTCATCGTCGATCAGGAAGTCGGAGCGTATGTGCAGTTCGCCGTTGTCTTCCTCGTAGAAGCGCGCCGACTCCTCCAGGTCGTCGTCGACGATGTTGTCTGGAATCTGCAGGCCGAATCGCGCAGCGATCCAGCCTTTTTCGACCGCCAAAGGTGACTCGAGGTCGACCCACACCGGGCGCGCTTCGATCAGCATCGCGGGGTTGTCGATTTCTTGCTGCGCCAGCCGGCCTTGGACCAGCGTGAAGACATTGAGCATGAGGAGCTCCAGGGCTGGGCGGCAAGCTGCGAGGGGCTCGCCACAATGATCCGGGGAATAAGGTCCTGCAAACCGCCTCACCCCAGATCCAGCCTGGCGTGGACGGTCACCGAGGGTGACTGGGGTCCAATGCGTTGCTCCTGCGAAACAAGGTTGCCATTATCTCACCGGCACTCGAGGCGCAGAGGCGAAACCGACCCGGTCAGGCGCAAGGCAGCAGCCGCTCGATGGACTCGATCAGCTGCAGCGGGCTGAATGGCTTGGCGAGATAAGCATCAGCGCCGGCCCTTGTGCCGGCCTCGAAGTCTTGCAGTTGGCTGCGGGCCGACAGCAACACAACCTTGGTCTGCTGCAGCGCGGGATCGGCGCGAACGCGGGCGCAGACCGCCAATCCATCCAATTCGCCCGGCATCATCACATCCAACAGGATCAAGTCGGGCGTGATCTCGATCGCCTTGCGCAGGCCCTCGACCCCATTGACGGCCTCGTGGATGTCGTAATCCTCGAATTCGAGGGTCATGCGGATCAGCTTGCGGATGTCAGCCTGATCTTCAACGATCAGCAATCGTTTCATCGCCGAGGCTCCGGAGAATTCGTCGCTGACGCAGTCTGTCGCTTGCCATCATGGTGATCCAGCAGCTGGTTCACCTGGTGTTGCCAGACCCGGATCACAAGTTCCAGCGCAGCGCGCTCACGTGACAGACGCCAACGAGGCCGTTCGGCCTCGCATCAATGACTCCAACTCGTCGAAGGGCAAAGGCTTGCGAAACACCCTCACACCTTCGGGCAGACCGCCGCGGCGCCCGATTTCCTCAGCCGTCAGCGCCGTCACCACCACGATTTCCATGTCATCAAATGCTGAGGCAACCGTGCGAAGCGAGGCAATCATCTTGAAGCCATCCATGCCGGGCATGTTGAGGTCGGTCATCAGCAGATCGGGCGCTTGCTGCCCGATCAGGAGCAAGGCCTCGAAACCATTGCCTGCGGGGGTCACGATCACCGGCAACTCCCAGCTGTCGATCATCATCACGAACAGCCTCAGCAACTCGGGCTCATCCTCGACCACCATCACCCGAAGCCGCGCATCGGCCCGCCCCACGGCGGGCAGGTAGGTCGAATCGTCTGACAGCGCGATTCGGCGCTGCCCCATCAAGCGTTCGACCGCTTGGCGCGAAATCCTCCGATGTCCGCCTGCCGTCTTCCAAGCTGGCAGAACGCCGGCTTCGACCCACAGCTGGATCGTACGCAACGCTACCCCCAAGCGCTCAGCAGCTTCACGGGTCGACAACACATCGTCATTCGTCGCGCTTTTTCTCATGCTGCTGCGAAAACATGTGCCCCGGTGAAAATGGCGCAGGCCGATCGGCATACGCAGCAGAACTGAGAATCCGACCAAGCGCTCAACATTCGCGATCAGTTTGGAATCCACGCCGCACTGCTGCACTCTACCGCGTTTCCGCAGCGCTAGGTCGATTCGCGTGGCATCTGTTGAAAATTACAGCCTGATGCGGCGACAAGTTGCCAGTCAGGATCAGGCGCCACAAGCGGGCCGGGATCGTGGAGTTGACAAAGATCGCGTGGCGCACTTGTCACGGGCCCGAAAACAGGTGCACACTGGACCCGGGCGATGAGCCAAGCTACAGCGGTCAACCGTTGCGGCTCGCCCAGTTTCCGACAACCTCTTGAAAGGAAGATCCGATGAACCTGACGATCAGCGGACACCATCTGGACGTGACACCGGCCCTGCGCGAGTACGTGCTCAGCAAACTGGATCGGGTCACCAGGCATTTTGATCAGGTGGTCGACATCAGTGTTCTGCTGACAGTCGAGAAACTCAAGGAGAAGGAGCGACGGCAGAAGGCCGAAGTGACACTCCATGTCAAGGGAAAGGACATTTTTGTCGAGCAATCTCACGAAGACCTCTACGCAGCCATCGATCAACTGATGGACAAGCTTGATCGCCAAGTCTGCCGCCACAAGGATAAGTTGCAAGACCATCACCACCCAGGGGCAAAGCGGCTGGATACCGATCTGGTCTGAGCCTGACGGCACAGAACGGCCCCAGAGGGGGCCGTTTTCCTTTGCCGCCACGCCACAACTGAGGCATCGTGACAACAGCTCAACGATTCTGTGATGGCTTTCATTGCGGTGCAGCAATGCGTTTCTATAATCATTTTTCTGTCACACGACCCGTTGTTGCGCCCGCTCAGAAACGGCAAGCAAACGGGGGAACGTCATGAACCGTCTCACCGCCATCTTGCCCGCCGCCAATGTGTTGGTTGGCATCGAAGCCACCAGCAAGAAGCGTGTGTTCGAGCACGCCGGCGTGTTGTTCGAAAACCACCACGCGATTGCCCGGGCCACGATCACCGACAACCTCTTCGCTCGCGAGCGACTGGGCTCGACCGGCCTAGGCCACGGCGTTGCGATCCCGCACGGCCGCATCAAAGGCCTGAAGAATCCATTGGCTGCGGTGATGCGGGTCGCTCAACCCATTCCCTTCGACGCCCCCGACGACGAGCCGGTCAGCCTGCTGATCTTCCTGCTGGTGCCCGAAGCGGCCACCCAGCGGCACCTCGAGATACTGTCCGAGATCGCCGAAATGCTGTCAGACCGCGACTTGCGCGAGCGCCTCAAACTGGCAGAGGATGCATCGGCGCTGCACAAGCTGATCGCCGATTGGGCACCCCTGAAGTCCGCAGCATGAGCGCAGCCACTGGCAGCGCGACGGGCCGCCGATGAAACCGACATCGATCAGCGCCGAGGCGCTGTTCGAGGCCCACCGCGAATTGCTGCGCTGGGAGTGGATCGCCGGTCATGCCCATCCTGAGCGGCGCTTCGACGAAGCGGCCGTTCGAGATGCCCAATCGGCCGCCGACTTGGTGGGCTATCTCAACTACATCCACCCCTACCGGGTTCAAATCGTCGGCCGGCGCGAGGTGGCGTACCTTTCTCAATCGACGCCTGAAGACCAAGAACGCAGGATCTCGCGCATCGTCACGCTTGAGCCACCCGTGCTGATCGCTGCCGATGGCGTCACCCCGCCCGTGCGCTTGGTCGCCATGTGCGACCGAGCCGAGATTCCCTTGTTTGTCACCGCCGACTCTGCCGGCCACGTGATCGACATCGTGCGAACCTACCTGGCGCAACTGTTCGCCGATCGCCTGACCCGACACGGCGTGTTCATGGACATCCTCGGCCTGGGCGTGTTGCTGACCGGCGAGTCAGGGCTGGGAAAGAGCGAGCTAGGGCTGGAGCTGATCTCGCGCGGCCATGGCTTGGTCGCCGACGACGCAGTGGATTTCTACAAGATCTCGCAAAGCGCGCTCGAAGGTCGCTGTCCGGACCTGTTGCTCAATCTGTTGGAGGTGCGCGGCATCGGCCTGCTCGACATCCGGGCCATTTTCGGCGAGACCGCAGTGCGGCGCAAGATGCGGCTCAAGCTGATCGTCCATCTGGTGCGCAAGGAGACGATGGAGCGTGAATTCGAACGCCTGCCCTATGAACCGCTGTACGAGGACATCATGGGCATCCCGGTGCGCAAGGCGGTGATCACCGTGGATGCCGGTCGCAACTTGGCCGTGTTGGTAGAAGCGGCGGTGCGCAACACCATCCTGCAGTTGCGCGGCATCGACACCTACCAGGAGTTCATCGAGCGCCACCAGCGGGCGATGCAGCCCGATGCGTGAGCAAGATCGGCCGGCAGCCACCAAACCCGCTATTTGCTGCGGCGCTCGCAGTCAGGCTTGATGCAAACCCGCATCAAAGAACTCTTCGACCCGACCGCAAGTCAGGCAGACCAGGTGGTCGTGATGCTGGCCTTCGTTCAGCTCGAACACCGATTTGCCTGACTCGAAGTGGCTGCGTGACAGCAGTCCCGCCTGCTCGAACTGCATCAGCACACGGTAGACCGTGGCCAGCCCGACATCGGCGCCGTCTTGCAACAAGGCCTTGAACACATCCTCGGCGTTCATATGCCGTTGCGCGGTGCGCTGGAAGACTTCGAGGACCTTGATGCGCGGCAGCGTGGCCTTCAGGCCGCTGCTCTTGAGTTCGTCGGCATGCGTCATGGAGGGCCCGCCAGGTGCGGCAGGGTGGATGGCTAGAATTGCCGAATCATATCCAGCTGCGTGGCGCCCGCCCTGTGCCAACGCAGTCCCCACCTCACAAAGCATGGCAGGCCAATTGACAATCCACCCCCTTGCTCGCCGCGCTGGCTCCTTGACGCTGCTGTTGGTGATGGTCGGCTGTTCGTCGCTGCCTTCGATGCCCTCGCTGCCATCCCTACCATCCCTGACAGCGGGCGGTGACCTGCTGGGTTTCATCAAACCCTATCGGATGGACATCGTGCAGGGCAATGTGGTCACACGCGAGCAAGCCGCGATGGTCAAACCCGGCATGTCCAGAGCACAGGTTCGCGACATCCTCGGCTCGCCGATGCTGACCGATGTGTTCCACGCTGATCGCTGGGACTACGTGTTCACGATCTTGCGCCCCGGCACCGAACCGCAGCGCCGGGCCATCGTCGCGCTGTTCAAAGGCGACAAGCTGGAGCGGCTGGATTCGCCCGAGCTGCCCAGCGAGCAGGAGTTCGTGGCCTCGATCAGCCGCACCAGACCCCGGATCGCTGCGCCGCTGCTTGAACTCACGCCTGAGCAGAAGCAGGCCCTGCCGCCCCCGCCCAAACCCGCCGCCGAACCGGTGTTGCCAATGGGCGCCGTGCGTAGCTATCCGCCGCTAGAACCGTCATGAGCGACAGCCGCCTGCGCATCGCAATTGCCGGCGCCTCAGGCCGGATGGGCCGCATGCTGATCGAAGCCGTGCTGGCAGCACCCGACTGCTTGCTGACCGGCGCGCTCGACATCGCCGACAGCCCGGCTTTGGGTCAGGACGCCGGCGCCTTCGCTGGCCGCAGCACTGGCGTGACGATCACCAGCGACCTGCGTCAAGGCTTGGCCCAGGCCCAACTGCTGATCGACTTCACCCGCCCCGAAGGCACGCTGGTGCATCTGGCCGTCTGCCGCGCGCTCGGCGTCAAGGCGGTGATCGGCACCACCGGCTTCACGCCGGCCCAAAAGGCCGAGATCACCGACCATGCCGGCCAGATCGCGTTGATGATGGCGCCCAACATGAGCGTGGGCGTGAACGTGATGCTCAAGCTGCTCGACCAAGCTGCGCGTGCACTGAACACCGGTTACGACATCGAGGTGATCGAGGCGCATCACCGCCACAAGGTGGATGCGCCCAGCGGCACCGCGCTGCAAATCGGTGAGGTGCTGGCGCATGCGCTGGGCCGCGACCTGAAGGATTGCGCGGTCTATGCCCGTCACGGCGTGACCGGCGAGCGCGACCCGTCGAGCATCGGCTTTGCCGCCATCCGTGGCGGTGACATCGTCGGCGACCACACCGTGCTGTTCGCTGGCACCGGCGAACGCATCGAAATCAGCCACAAGAGCTCCAGCCGCGCCACTTATGCCCAAGGCAGTCTGCGGGCCGCGCGCTTCCTGGCCAGCCGAGACCATGGGCTGTTCGACATGAACGACGTGCTCGGACTGGCGTGATGGAAGGCTTGGCCGCGTTTTGGGCCGAAAGCGACGCGATCGGCCGCACGGTGGTGGCGCTGCTGCTGGCGATGTCGGTCAGCGCTTGGGTGCTGATCGCGTGGAAAGGCTGGGTCTTGCTGCGCACAAGACACGACATCGCCCGTGCCGTGCCGGCATTCTGGGCCGCAGACACGCTGGCGGCGGGCAGCGCCAGGCTGCTCGCGCTCGATCGCGAGCAGGTGCTGCTGCCCTTGCTGCTGGCCAGCACCTCGACCGATGCAATAGGCACGCTGGCCAGTCGTGCGAGCGGCGCATCGCAGCTGACGCGGCGCTTGCGCGATGCGCTCCACCACAGCCTGGCCCACCTGCAGTTCGGACAGGTGCTGCTGGCCTCGATCGGCAGCACCTCGCCATTCATTGGCCTGTTCGGCACCGTCTGGGGCATTTACCACGCGCTGCTGAGTATTTCGGCGGCCGGCACGATCACCATCGACAAAGTGGCTGGTCCGGTCGGCGAGGCGCTGATCATGACGGCAGCCGGACTGGCGGTGGCGATTCCCGCGGTACTGGCCTACAACCTGTTCGGCAAGTGGGTCGCGGCCTGCGAGGCAGAGCTCGAAGGTTTCGCCCACGACCTGCGCGAGATGTCGCTGGACGCTCACACTTCATCGGAGCCCTGAAGTATGGCCTTCGGCAGGCTGCAGCGATCAGGCAGTTCGCAACCGATGAGCGACATCAACATGACGCCATTGATCGACGTGATGCTGGTGTTGCTGGTGATTTTCATCATCACCGCACCGCTGATGAGCAACAGCCTGCGCCTTGACCTGCCCAACGCCGCCGGCGCGCAGGCCGGCAGCGCAGCCCAGTTCGTCAGTGTGGCAGTCGACGCGCAAGGCCAGTTGTTCTGGGGCGACGAGCCGCTGGCCGACGCGGTGCTGACATCCCGGGTTCGCGAAGCTGCGGCACGCAACCCGGCCACCGAACTGCAGCTGCGCGCCGACAAGAGCGTGCCCTATGGCCGCATCGCCGAGTTGATCGGGCTGGTGCAGGCGGGTGGGCTGTCGCGCATCGGCTTCGTCACCGAAACGGCCGCCCAGGTGCCTGGTCACAGGCCCGCGGACCCGCCCAAGTAGCGCAGCACCCCCTCCTACAATCGGCGCGATGAACGAGAAATACGCACCCGCCGAACTTGAAACCGCCGCCCACAGCCACTGGGCGCAGCCGCTGTGGAACGGCCATGACGCCTACCGCGTCACCGAAGACCCCCGCGACAGCCTCGGCAATCTCAAGCCTAAGTACTACGCTTGCTCGATGCTGCCTTACCCGAGCGGCAAGCTGCACATGGGCCATGTGCGCAACTACACCATCAACGACATGCTGGCGCGCCAGCTGCGCATGATGGGATTCAATGTCCTGATGCCCATGGGCTGGGACGCTTTCGGCCTGCCAGCCGAGAACGCGGCAATGAAAAACGGTGTGCCGCCAGCCCAGTGGACCTACGACAACATCGCCCACATGAAGGCCCAGATGCAGGCCATGGGCCTGGCCATCGACTGGTCGCGCGAGGTCGCCACCTGTACGCCGGCGTATTACCGATGGAACCAGTGGCTGTTCCTGCGCATGCTGGAAAAAGGCATCGCCGAGCGCCGCACCCAGGTCGTGAACTGGGATCCGGTCGACCAGACCGTGCTGGCCAACGAGCAGGTGATCGACGGCAAGGGTTGGCGTTCGGGCGCGGTGATCGAGAAGCGTGAGATTCCCGGCTACTACCTCAAGATCACCCAGTACGCCGATGAACTGCTGTCGGCGGTGAACAACCCCGCCGACGCCAACTACCTCGCCGGCTGGCCCGAGCGTGTGCGCTTGATGCAGGAAAACTGGATCGGCAAGAGCGAGGGCGTGCGCTTCGCGTTCCCGCACCAGATCACCGGTGGCGCCGGCGCGACCATCGGCGATGGCCGGCTCTGGGTGTTCACCACCCGCGCCGACACCATCATGGGCGTGACCTTCTGCGCTGTGGCGCCCGAGCACCCGCTGGCGCTGCACGCTGCGGCCTCGCAGCCCGCAGTGGCGGCCTTCATCGCCGAGTGCCAGGGCGGGGGCAGCACCGAGGCCGAATTGGCCACCCAGGAGAAAAAAGGCGTGCCCACCGGCTTGACGGTCAAGCACCCGCTGACCGGCGCGGCGGTCGAGGTCTGGGTCGGCAACTACGTGCTGATGAGCTATGGCGATGGCGCGGTGATGGGCGTGCCGGCGCACGACGAGCGCGATTTCGTCTTTGCCAGGAAATACGGCCTGGCCATCCGGCCCGTGGTCGCGGTCGACGGCGAAGCGTTTTCCACCGAGACCTGGGCCGACAGTTACGCCGACAAACAACGCGGGCGCTGCGTCAACTCGGGGCCTGGTTTCGAATTCCTCGATGGCCTGGCCTTCAAGCCGGCGGTGGCGAAAGTGGCCGAGTTGCTGGCCGAAAAAGGCCTAGGCGAGAAGAAGACGACTTGGCGGCTGCGCGACTGGGGCGTCAGCCGCCAGCGCTACTGGGGCACGCCAATCCCCATCATCCACTGCGATGACAGTGATGGTCCCGGGGGCCCGACCCCGGGGTGCGGTGCCGTGCCGGTGCCCGACAAAGATCTGCCGGTGGTGCTGCCCGAAGACTGCATCCCCGACGGCAGCGGCAACCCGCTGAACAAGCGCGCCGATTTTCTCAACGTCGCTTGCCCGCGCTGCGGCAAGCCGGCGCGGCGCGAGACCGACACGATGGACACCTTCGTCGACAGCTCGTGGTACTTCATGCGCTATTGCGACCCGGGCAACCCGCAGGCGATGGTGGCCGATGGCACGAAGTACTGGATGCCCGCCGCCGGGTCCCAGGCCGGTGGGCCGGGGATGGACCAGTACATCGGCGGCATCGAGCATGCGATCCTGCATTTGCTCTACGCCCGTTTCTGGACCAAGGTGATGCGCGACCTCGGCCTGGTCAGCGTCAGCGAGCCCTTCACCAAGCTGCTGACGCAAGGCATGGTGCTCAATCACATTTACAGCCGGCGCGGCGCTACCGGCGGCATCGACTACTTCTGGCCCGCCGATGTGGTCGACCTGCGCGACGAGTCAGGCAAGGTCACCGGCGCGCGGCTCAAGAGCGACGGCTCGCTGGTCGACTACGAGGGCGTGGGCACGATGTCCAAGTCGAAGAACAACGGGGTCGACCCGCAGGCCCTGATCGATCAGTACGGTGCCGACACCGCGCGGCTGTTCGTGATGTTCGCATCGCCGCCCGAGCAGACCTTGGAGTGGAACGACGCCGGCGTCGAGGGTGCGCACCGCTTTCTGAAGCGGGTCTGGGGTTTCGGCGCCAAGCATGCCGACCTGCTGCGAGCCGCTGGCCCGCTGCCAGCCAGATTGCGCCCCGAAGCGAAGGGCCTGCGCCGCGAGGTGCACCTGGTGCTGCGCCAGGTGAGCTACGACTACGAGCGCATGCAGTACAACACCGTGGTGTCGGGGGCGATGAAGCTGCTCAACGCGCTGGAGGGCTTCAAGCCCGATGGCAGCGCCGGCGATGGCGCGGTGTTGCGCGAAGGCTTCTCGGTGCTGCTGCGCGGTCTCTACCCGGCCTGTCCGCACATCACGCACAACCTGTGGGCCGGGCTGGGCTACGCCGACGCGCTTGGCGACCTGCTGGACGCGCCCTGGCCGGTGGTCGATGAGTCCGCACTGCTGCGCGACGAGATCGAACTGGTGTTGCAGATCAGCGGCAAGATGCGCGGTGCGATCCTGGTGCCGGCGACGGCCGACAAGGCGGCCATCGAGGCTGCCGCGCTGGCCTCGCCCGAATTCGCCAAGTTCTCAGAAGGCAAACAGGCCAAGAAGGTGATCGTGGTGCCCGGCCGGCTGGTCAACGTGGTGGTCTGATCGACATCCATGCCAAACCGAAGGCCGAACGACCCGTGCGTTCTCGCGCGCCGCCGCTGGTTGGGCGCGCTGGCGGCCCTGAGCTGGTTGCCGGGTTGCGGCTTCGAGTTGCGCCGCACGCCGCCGCTGCCTTTCTCTCGCATCGCACTGACGGGCTTTGCCGCCCGCTCGGCGCTGGGCGCGGAATTGCGCACCAGGCTGGGTGAGTTGGCGGTGGCCAGTCCGGCGCAGGCCGAGGTGGTGTTGCAGGTGCTGACCGACCGGCGCGAGAGAAGTGTGGTCGCGTCGACGGCGGCAGGCCAGGTGCGTGAGCTGCAGCTGCGGCTCAGGTTCGAATTCCGCCTCAGCACACCCGGCGGGCGCGAGCTGATCCCCGCCACCGAATTGCTGCTGTCACGCGACCTGAGCTACAGCGAGAGTTTCGCGCTGGCCAAAGCCCAGGAAGAGGCCGAAATCTACGCGGCGATGCAGACCGACATCGTGCAGCAACTGCTGCGCCGACTGGCCCGTGGCAATGGGCCGGCTGCCGCCAGCGCGCCCGAACGCTGAAACGCCATGCAACTGCGCGCCGATCAGCTCAACGCCCACCTGGCCCGCGGCCTGCAGCGGGTCTACACCATTCACGGCGACGAGCCGCTGCTGGCGCAGGAGGCCGGCGACGCGGTCCGCGCTGCCGCGCGCGCCGCCGGCCATACCGAACGCCAGGTCTTCACCGTCAGCGGTGCGCATTTCGACTGGTCGAGCCTGGCTGGCGCGGCACAGTCGATGAGCTTGTTCGGCGAACGCCAGCTGGTGGAAATCCGCATCCCCAGCGGCAAACCGGGCAAGGATGGGTCCGAGGCCTTGCAGCGCTACTGCAGTCATCTCTCCGATGAGGTGCTCACGCTGGTGCATTGCCCCAAGCTCGAGCGCCAGCAGCAGCAAGCGGCCTGGTTCGGCGCGCTGGACCAGGCAGGCTTGACGATCAAGGTCGAACCGGTGGAGCGCCGCGCGCTGCCAAGCTGGATCGCCCAGCGCCTGGCTGGCCAGGGCCAGCGTGTGGCCGAGGGCGAACCGGGCCAGCGGACCTTGGCCTTTTTCGCCGACCGTGTCGAAGGCAATCTGCTGGCAGCGCACCAGGAGTTGCAAAAGCTCGCGCTGCTCTACCCCGCCGCAGAGTTGGCCTTCGAGCAGGTCGAGGCGGCAGTCCTGAACGTCGCGCGCTACGACGTCTTCAAGCTCGGCGAAGCGGTGCTCGCCGGCCAGACCGCCCGCGTACTGCGCATGCTCGACGGCCTGCGCGCCGAGGGCGAGGCAGCGGTGCTGGTGCACTGGAGCCTGGCCGATGACATCCGCAACCTCAAGCGCGTCAAGGACGCGCTGGCCCAGGGTCGGCCGCTGCCCATGGCGCTGCGCGAAAACCGGGTCTGGGGCCAGAAGGAGCGGCTGTTCGAACGTGCGCTGCCGCTGCTGAGCGCCGAGCAGCTCAACCACCTGGTGCAAGCCGCCAGCATCTGCGACGGCGTGATCAAGGGGCTCAAGCACCCGCTGTGGCCGCTCGAGCCCTGGCTGGCCCTGACCCGACTGGCGTTGCTGCTGGTGCAGGCCGTCACGCCGGCACAACGCGGCAGGCCGGCGTCCGCCGGTCTGGCGCTGCAAGTGCTGGAGCCTCGCTAGGCTGATTGCGCCCAGGCCGGGTTCAGTAGCCCGCGTCGCGTTCCACGAGGTGCTGCAAAGGCAACCCAGCGGCCAGCGCTTCGATGTTGCGCGCCACCACGGCTGCAGCACTGCGAGCGTCGGTCATCGCTGCGGCGTGCGGCAGCACGGTCACCTGGGGATGCAGCCAGAAAGCGTGGTCGGCGGGCAAGGGCTCGACCTGGAACACGTCGAGCACTGCATGGCCGATCTGGCCACTGGCCAACGACGCCAACAGGTCGGCGTCGACCAGATGGGCGCCGCGCGCCAGGTTCACCAAGCCGGCACCACGCGGCAGCGCTACGAGCAGGTCAGCGTCGATCAGGCCGCGGGTGTCGGGCGTCAGCGGCAGCAGGTTGATCAGGATGCGGGTCTGCGCCAGCGCGTCGGCCAACGCCGGCGCGCCGTTCAGCACCCGAACGCCTGCCAGCGATTCAACGCCAGTGGCATCGGTCGCGCCGCGCCGCCAAGCACTGACCGGATAGCCTTGCTGCGCCAACCGGCCCGCCACCGTACGTCCCATCTGACCAAAACCCAGCACCAGCACCGGCGACTCGTCAGCGCGGCGCTGGCCATGGACTTGCCAGCGCGAAGCCCGCTGGTGGCGGGCGTATTCGAAGAATCCGCGCTGCAAGGCCAGCGTCGCCCACAGCGCAGTCTCAGCCATCGCCGAGTTCATCGCCGGGTCAACCATGCGCGCCAGAGGTACCCCCACCGGCAAGGTCTGGTCGCCCAGCAAGCGGTCGACACCGGCCCACAGCGACTGGATCAGCCGCAGTCCCGGCAGGCCAGACAGACTGCCAGGCGCCGGGTTGGCGACGATCGCAACGTCTATGCTGGCATCCGCCACCTCGCCGCGCACCAGGTACAAGCTGTGGCCTGGCAAGGCCAGACGCAGCGCCGTGGCCCAGTCGCTGCGCTCGGCGGGGTCGAGTTCACCGGCCAGCAGCAGGTTCATGCCGCATTTCTCGGCAGCCGGTCGAGCAGGCCTTGCAGCGCGCAGACCACGGTCGCCTGGCGCACCGCGGTCCGGTCACCGGCAAAGCGCTGCAGCAGCGCGTCGCTCTCGACTGCGCCGTCAGCCGACCGCCAAGCCCAGGCCAGCCAGACCGTGCCCACAGGCTTGGCCGCGCTGCCGCCGCCCGGCCCGGCCACGCCAGTCACCGCCACCGCCAAATCGGCCCGCGATCGCGTCAGCGCGCCGCCCGCCATCGCTCGCGCCACCGGCTCACTGACGGCGCCCTGGCTGGCGATCAAGGTTGCGTCCACGCCCAGCATCTCGGCCTTGGCCTCATTGCTGTAGGTGACGAAGCCGCGCTCGAACCAATCGCTAGAGCCGGCCAACTCGGTGCAGCCGCCGGCGATCAAGCCACCGGTGCAGCTCTCGGCAGTGACGATGCGCAAGCCGCGCGCACGCAACGCGTCCGCCAGCGCCGCGACCAAGCGATCCGGCATCATCCGACCCACCTGCGCCACAAAGCGATCACCAGCAGGGTGCACAGCGCCGCGACCAAGTCGTCGAACAAGATGCCAAATCCCTGTCGCCAGCCGATGGTCTGGCCAGGCGCGAGCTTGAAGCGCCGGTCGGCCCAGCCCACCGGTCCGGGCTTGGCGGCATCGAAGAAGCGGAACAGCACAAAAGCGACCGCCTGACCCCAGAACCCGGTCGGCATCACCAGCCACAGCACGAGCCAGAATGCCACGATCTCGTCCCAGACGATCGCACCCGGGTCGGCTTGGCCCAGGTTCTGGGCGCAGCGGGTGCAGGCCCAAAAGCCC
>RGQD01000900.1 GCA_010030205.1 Betaproteobacteria bacterium | reverse complement strand
ACACCGCCGTGATCTGCTCCCTCTCATGCCCCAGCTCTGCGCTGATCGTGAGCCGAGCTTCCCGGTCCAACTCACGCTGTTCGGGTGTCAGATCCTTGGACCTCGGACCACCTGCTGCCGGTGCCGCCCATCCGGTGAGTTCCCGGTAGCGGATCTGCGCGTACTGGTGTCGATGCCCGTGGATGCGGTGCACGCCTGCCGCTGCGCACTGGTGTTCGAAGCGCCGCAGTTGCTCGACGTAGCTTCGGTCTGCAGGAATGAGGCTGCCCCTGCCTGCCAGTGCCTTGGCTTCATCAAGCACCAAGCGCTGCTCGTCGTTGCGGATCGGGATCTCGCGGGCGCGGCCGCCCTTGGTCCAGGTGTCTTTCAGCGCGAGCTTGTCGCCCCGGTCAGCCCATTCTGGCCGGATCTTGATCGACTCTCCGCGCCGCAGACCGAATGCGGCCTGCAGCCGCAAGGACATCGCGGTGTACGGGTCGGTGATGCGGCCGAGCTCGGTGCCGGACAGCTCGCGCGCCTTGCTGACGTTGGTGACGTACTGCCGGTTGCCGATGCCGTAATGGTCGTTGTCTCGCGCGATGACGTTCTGTTTGCCGATCTTCTCGGCCCACCAGCGCAGTTCGGCCATCCGGTTCTTGATGGTGCCGACCGCCAGGCCCTCAGCCTGCCATCGCTCGACCAGCCCCTCGACGTGCTTGGGCTTGAGGCTTGCTGCAGCCATGTGCCGGTAGCCGAGTTCTTGAAGCTGGCCCGCCACCAGGTCGAGCACGCGCTCGCGATCGCGTTGGGTCGCATAGCTGCCGTCGCGGTTGCGCCGGCACAGCTGCTTCAGCTCGTAGTTCAGATCCCGCATTCGCTGTCTCTCGGTTTGTCATCCTCTTGTCTGTCGGTTGCCCCGTGGTATCCGCTCGTTATCGCTGGTGTGTTCAGGTCAGGTAAGTGTTTCTGTCCGTCCCGAACGCCTGAGCGCTGCGGGAACTACGAGGGACACGGGACACCACTCCCGT
>RGQD01000899.1 GCA_010030205.1 Betaproteobacteria bacterium | reverse complement strand
CAGCCCAACGGCGCCTGTGGCCAACGTCAACGACTTGCCCAGCGGCAGCATGACGATCAGCGGCCCAGCTACGCAAGGCCAGACCTTGACCGCCACCCACACGCTGGCCGATGCCGATGGGCTGGGTGCGATCAGCTACCAATGGAAATCTGGTGGCAGCGATATCGGCGGCGCGAACACGTCGACTTTGGTGTTGACCGAGGCTTTGGTCGGCAAAGCCATCTCGGTGCTGGCCCGCTATACCGACGGTCATGGCACCGCCGAGTCGATGATGAGCAGCGCGACCGCCGCGGTGGCCAACGTCAATGACTTGCCCACCGGCGCCGTGACGATCAACGGCACAGCCGCCAAGGGCCAGACCTTGGCGGCATCCAACACGCTGGCCGATGCCGACGGCCTGGGTGCGATCAGCTACCAGTGGCGAGCGGCGGGCGTCGCCATCGGCACCGGCAACACCTTGCTGCTCGCAGATGCGCAGGTCGGCAAACCGATCACGGTGACAGCGAGCTACACCGATGGTCACGGCGCGCCTGAGTCCATCACGAGCAGCGCAAGCGCAGCGGTGGCCATTGCGAACAGCGCCACCGCCAGCAGCGTGACCATCGTCGGCGCAGCACTACAGGGCCAGACCTTGACCGCGACCCTGACGCTGGCCAATGTCGATGTCGGGTTGATCAGCTACCAGTGGCAGGCGGCTGGCATCAAGCTCAGTGGTGCGACCAGCAGCACCCTGCTGCTGACCGAAGCGCTGGTTGGCAAGACCATCGAGGTGGTGGCCAGTTACACCGTTTTAACGCATCCCTATGTCGAGCCTCCTGCTCCGCCTCCAGAAGGGCCGGCGGGTGCGATTGGTGACCCTGCGTCGCTTTCCTTTCTCAAGGTCAAGCAGTCCGTGGTCTTGGCAACAGCCAGCACGGCGAAGGCGGCGGCTCTCACGGGTGCCGGCGGCACGGTGGAGTTCATCACGAGCAGCCCAACGGCGCCTGTGGCCAACGTCAACGACTTGCC
>RGQD01000898.1 GCA_010030205.1 Betaproteobacteria bacterium | reverse complement strand
GTCGCGTCAGTCACCTGGATCGTGTAAGCATGTGTCCCATTCAACGTCTTTAACGTCGCTGCATTACCTTCGGTAATGGTGGCCGTGATCGTGCCATCTCCATTTTTTGCATCTATCAGGTTCGCTTGCGTAACAGAAGTGGTCCCGCTGGAGGCGTTCCAGTTAGTCGTAGTGATCCTGTTATCGGCGATTGCGCTTGCTACTGCAGCTATATTAGCTGCGGTCCCTCTGATATCTGTCACCGCATTAGCATTCACCGCAAGCGATGTCGCAGCATCAATCGCCGTCAGGTCTATTGCTGCTGCAGTGCCCGTCACCGTGATCGTGTACACATTGTTTGTGCCACTTAGCCCCGCCAACTCGGACGCATCATTGGTGCTAATCGTTGCCGTGATCGCACTCGATCCGTTCTTGGCATAAATCGCGTTTGCTTGCGCTACTGTGAGCGGATCGCTCGCTGTCACGGTAAATTGAGCGTCTGTCAGGTTGATCGTCTTTGAGTCACCAGTAGCAGCAGTTAGCAACTATCGCGGTTAGGTCAGCCGCCGCAACCGTCGCGTCAGTCACCTGGATCGTGTAAGCATGTGTCCCACTCAACGTCTTTAACGTCTCTGCATTACCTTCGGTAACTGTCGCCGTCACACTGCCTGTTGTCTTATCAGCAATGGTATTTAGATCAGCTACGCTTGCTGATCCATCAGTCACCGTGATCGCGTAAGCGTGTGTCCCGTTCAGATCGTACAAATGCGCTGCGGTATCGCTAATGGTGGCCGTGATGGCTCCCGTCTCGTTTACAGCATCAATCGCGTTGGCTTGTGTGACCGTCAGCGAATCGCTCGGTGTCACCGCAAAGATGGCACCGGTCAGGTTTATTGTGGGGGTGGTCAAAGTGGCCGCAGTAACTACTGCATCAATTTCTGAAGCCGTACCCGTCAATGCAGTGATGCCGGTGGCATTGACTGCAACCGATGTCTTAGCAACTATCGCGGTTAGGTCAGCCGCCGCAAC
>RGQD01000897.1 GCA_010030205.1 Betaproteobacteria bacterium | reverse complement strand
GAACTCGTCACGCTGATGACGCTGGGCGCCAGCCCCGAGCTGCTGGTGCTGGGATACCTGCTGAACCAGCGGCTCATCACCCAGGTGGCAGAGGTCGAGTCGATCACGGTCGACTGGGAGGTCGGTGCGGCAGCGGTCAAGACCCACACCGGCATCGCCGACATCGAACAAAAAACTGCGAGCCGGGTGGTGACCACTGGCTGCGGCCAAGGCACGGTGTTTGGCGACATGATGTCCCAACTGGGGGCTATGAGGCTGCCCGACGCCAGCCAGGCACGGATTCGCCAGACCACCCTGCATGCGCTGCTCGAGCAGATGCGCCAGCGAAACAGCATCCACCGCAAGGCCGGCTCAGTTCACGGCTGCGCCTTGTTCTGCGGTGGCGAACTGCTGATGTTCGTCGAAGACGTGGGCCGCCACAACGCGATCGACACCATCGCCGGCTGGATGGGCCTGCACGGCGTGATCGGCGGCGACAAAACGTTCTACACCACGGGCCGACTGACCAGTGAGATGGTGATGAAGTCAGCCCAGATGGGGGTGCCCATCATCGTGTCACGCAACGGCGTCACCGCCATGGGCCATGGCCTGGCCGAGCAACTGGGCATCACCTTGTTTGGCCGCGCGGCGAACCGGCATTTTCTTTGCTACACCGGTTTCGAACGCTTCGACTCTGAGCCCGAACCCCAACGTGCGCCGGTGCGCGTGGTCTCGGGCTGACCCCTTTCGAGCAAGGCCGGCTACCAGCGGTGAAAATGCAGAGGTGAACGACCTCAACGCCGACCTACATTGCCACTCCCGTTACTCAGACGGCACCCTCACACCCACGGCCCTGGCCGAGCGAGCGCACGCCAACGGCGTCGCGCTCTGGGCCTTGACCGACCACGATGAGACCAGCGGCCTGGCCGAGGCCGAGGCCGCCGCGCAGTCACTGGGGCTGGATTTTCTTGCCGGGGTCGAGGTGTCGGTGACCTTTGCCGGAGAGACTGTTCACATCGTTGGCCTGGGCTT
>RGQD01000896.1 GCA_010030205.1 Betaproteobacteria bacterium | reverse complement strand
TTGCAGATCCTGCGCTCTTGCATGCTGCTGGCGTCGACGATGCTTTATTTCACGGCGATCAAATACATCTCGATTGCCCAGGCGTCATCGATCTCTTTCCTTGCGCCGCTGCTGGTGTTGGTGCTGGCTGGACCGATGTTGAATGAAAAAGTCACACCGGCGCGGGTCGTGGGCGTGGTGGTCGGCTTCATCGGTGTGCTGGTGGTCGTCAGACCGGGATCCGCCGTGTTCCAGCCCGCATCGCTGCTGATCGTCGTCAGCTCATTGTGTTACGCGATCTACCAGTTGCTGACTCGACGAGTTGCAGGCACGGATCGCCCAGAAACGTCGGTGGTTTACTCGGCCTTGGTCGGTTCTGTGCTGATGAGCCTGGCAGTGCCTTTTTCGTGGACCACACCGACGGGGTGGGTCGACTGTTTGCTGCTGGGCAGCCTGGGCGCGCTCGGCGCTTCGGGACATTACTGCTTGGCGCGTGCGATGACGTACGCCCCCGCCAACTTCGTCTCGCCTTTCAATTACTGGCAGATGGTCGGATCGGTGGTCGTGGGCTATTTGATGTTTACCGAAATTCCGGATTTCTTCACCTGGGTCGGCACCGCGATGATCATCGCCGCGGGCTTGTACGTGGGTTTGAAGTCCAACAAATAAGGTCGCAGCCGAGCGACGTCCAGTCGCTGACCTCTTCAGGCCGCTGGCCAGCAATGGCTGTTGTGTGAAACGCTGACTGGCGCGGTCTGCACCATGGCCTTCAGCGCTGGGCTAGCGCTGCGCGCAGCAGCAGACCGGTCGCCGGCTCGCGGCCAAAGGGCACGCAGCAGCCATAGTCCATCCGACCGAACATGGCGCGCAGCCGCTCGCGCGTGGTCAGCACGCTGTCTTCAGGTCACCACGCCGCGGCCACCAGCTGCCAGGGCAACTCGGCCTTGACCAGTCGAACGGCCGTGTGTTTGAGTTCGGGCTGACCCGACTGCGGGCACCGCGCACCGCTGGTCAGCCCGTTGACGCCCAGCCC
>RGQD01000895.1 GCA_010030205.1 Betaproteobacteria bacterium | reverse complement strand
CTCGCGCCGGCCCGACAGCACCAGCCGCATGCCCGCCCCGGCCAACGCCAACGCCGCACCTGCGCCAATGCCGCTACCGGCACCAGTGATCCAGGCCACCTTGTTTTTGAGATCTCGCATCAAAGTCTCCTCAGCTTGTGGAAGGGGCCTGGAATGGCCCCAGGGAAAAACATCATTGCCCATCAACCGAACGGTCGCGCTGGGCAAAGTCGGCACGCGCCGACTCCCGACCATAGCCGTTGTTGGCCCACACCGCTGGCCGGGCAAAATCTGCGGCGGTCACGGGGTCCGTGGTCATGCGCATCATCAACCCGCCGCCCGAGTCATACTCTCGCCCCATCATGCGAAGAATCGCTGTTCTCACCACCTTCGAAGAGTCTGCCGACTCTGCCGCACGCCACCCCAACGATGGCGCCAAGGTTGCGGCGGGGCTGCTGGCTTGGCGGCCCGATTGGCAGTTCGACACCTGGCGCGTCAGCGAAGGCCATTGGCCCTCGGACGCCACCGTGTACGACGGCGTGGTGATCACCGGCAGCCCAGCGTCGGTGAACGACGACAGCGCTTGGATCCGGCAGCTCGAGGTCGTGGTGCGGGCGTTGCACGCCGCCGCCTGCCCGATGTTCGGCATCTGCTTCGGCCACCAGCTGATTGCCAACGCGCTCGGCGGGCGAGTGGGGCGGTCGAGCATCGGCATGCGTGTCGGCGCCGTCACGACCCATTTTTCGCAACACGCGGCCTGGATGCAGCCGGCACAACAGACCGTCACGCTGTACGCCGCACACGAAGACCAGGTCGTCGAACTGCCGCCAGGCGCGACGGTGTTCAGCGGCGACGAGGTCTGTCCCGTCGCGGCTTACGCCATCGGCCACCATGTCTTCGCGACCCAGTTCCATCCGGAGTTCAGCCGCGCCTTCATGGACGACCTGCTGGAGGAGATGGCACCGACGATGGCGCCCGAGGCCTTGCAGCGTGCGCTCGAGCAGGTCAGGCGCCCGGTCGATGCTGCGCTGATGATG
>RGQD01000894.1 GCA_010030205.1 Betaproteobacteria bacterium | reverse complement strand
TGGTGCCGATGGTGCAACTGGAGCTGATGGTGTTACAGGAGTACAGGGATCTACTGGTGCCGATGGTGTTACAGGAGTACAGGGTGCAACTGGAGTACAAGGTGCAACTGGTGCACAGGGATCTACTGGTGCCGATGGTGCAACTGGAGCTGATGGTGTTACAGGAGTACAGGGTGCAACTGGTGCCGATGGTGCAACTGGAGCTGATGGTGTTACAGGAGTACAGGGAGCCACCGGTGTACAGGGAGCCACCGGTGTACAGGGTGCAACTGGAGTACAAGGTGCAACTGGTGCACAGGGATCTACAGGTGCCGATGGTGTAACAGGAGTACAAGGTGCAACAGGAGCCGATGGTGTTACAGGTGCCCAGGGAGCTACTGGCCCCCAGGGAGCTACTGGCTCTCAAGGAGCTACTGGTTCTCAAGGTGCAACAGGTGCAGATGGTGTAACTGGTGCACAAGGTGCAACAGGTGCAGATGGTGTAACTGGTGCACAAGGTGCTACGGGTGCCGATGGTGCAACTGGTGTACAGGGAGCCACCGGTGTACAGGGAGCCACAGGGGCACAGGGAGCCACCGGTGTACAGGGAGCCACAGGTAGTCAAGGTTTACCTGGTTTGCCTGTATCCGGCACCATGGTGGATACCATCTCAGGATTTCAACCCGGCACAGACCTTTCTTGCACCATTATTTATCCATACGCGATCCAATATTTGTCAGCATCAACAATTATTACAATTGCGGATAATACGTTGGGGACAGCATATTTTAGAATAATATCTACACCTGTCCCATACAGTGGTTTTGGCCCCTTCGATCCAACAAAGTGGACAGTTGAACTACGTAATTTATCATCATCTACGGCATCTTGGAATGCTGGGGCAATATGGGCTTTAGTTGGACCTATGGGTCCGGCTAGCGACACAGGTGCACAGGGGTCTACTGGTGCACAAGGAGCAACTGGCGTACAGGGAGCTACAGGCGTACAGGGGGCTACAGGTGCAGATGGTGTAACTGG
>RGQD01000893.1 GCA_010030205.1 Betaproteobacteria bacterium | reverse complement strand
CCCGCCCATTCGGTGCGGACAACGGTGCCGCTGCGCCCAGGCGTTGAGGGCAGGGCGACGGGCTCGAGGTCGGTGGCGAGCCAAAGCTCGGTGACCTGTCCACGCAGGCCCGGTGCCGGTCCTTGGATCCGACCGAACGAGGCGCCGGCTTCCCAGCCTGGCGCCAGTTTTGCGCTCAGCGTGCCCTCAAGCTTGGTCATCAAGCCACCACCAGTGGGCACGCCGCCGCCGCCGCCCAAGCCGAGCTCAGCGCGTGCGCCCAGCCGGACCCGCTCGCCCAGGGACACCTCACGGCCGATAAAGCCCAAGATCTCCATGTAACCGGCGACGTCTTGCCGCACCGCTGCAGCGGCCGACAGGCCCCAGACATCCCCTTGGTGGTCCAGGCGTTGCGCCGCCCGAGCGCCGACCAGCGGGAAATCCATCGGCGCTGCAGCGCCACGCAGGCGGACTTGCGAGTGGGTCAGTGCGACCTGGTCGAAACCCAGCCCGCTGCGCTGGTCCGCCCACACCACCTCGCCGACCCGGTGCAGCGATTGAATCCTGAAGTCTCCCTGCCACTGAGCGACCAAGCCGAACTGCTGGCTGCGGATCGCAGTGCCTGGAAACTGCACCGACGAGATGGATAGGCCGGCGCGCATCGGGCCGAGGTTCTGCAGCAGCGCCATCGACGGCCGGAGCATCAAGCCATTGCCCACCGGCGCATCGCCGCCGCCGCCGCCGCCCAAGCCAAGGCCAGCGAGCAGTTCCAGATCGGTCGTCAGCGCCCAGCGCCGCTGAAACTCAAGACCCAGCACGAAAAAGCCGCCGCGTTGACCGCTGGCTGCGCCATAGACCACTGGTCCGAGCCAGTAGCCCGGCTGCAGCTCAAACAGGACCTCGGCTGAGGCCAGCCCCAGGCGCTCGCGCCCAGGCAGTTTGACGGTTTCAAGGCCGGTCAGTACCGACACTGGGATTGACGAGTTGGCTTCGGCAGCCTGGGCCGGCAGCCCGCACAGCAGGACCGATGCCAGCGCCA
>RGQD01000892.1 GCA_010030205.1 Betaproteobacteria bacterium | reverse complement strand
AGCCCCAGGCTGGCGCATCCCGGAAGGGCATAGGCTCGGCAACCGGCCTGTCATAATTTCCTCAGCCGCAGGGTCAAGAAAGGTCTTCATATGAACGCTCCCCTTCCCTCCTCAGCCTTGCCGTCCGTGCAAGCCAGCGATCTGGCCGCGCTGCCGCTGATCGAAAAATGGATATCGTTTGCCTCGGTCTCCCGGGACAGCAACCTGCCCATCATCGATTGGACGCAAAACTACCTCGAAGCACTGGGCATTGAATGCTCGCGCACCTATGACGACAGTGGTCTCAAGGCCAATCTGTGGGCCACCTTGCCCGCCGACAACGGTGAAACCAAAATCGGCGGCCTGGTGCTCTCGGGCCACACCGATGTGGTGCCGGTGGACGGTCAGCCCTGGGACTCCGATCCCTTTGTGGCGCAGGTGATCGGTGACCGTCTTTACGGCCGAGGTGTGACCGACATGAAAAGCTACGGCGCCACGGCCTTGATGATGGTGCCCGAGTTGCTCAAGCGCAAGCTCAAGCGGCCGCTGCACCTGGCTTTCAGCTATGACGAGGAAGTGGGCTGCATCGGCGTGCGCCGGCTGATCGCCGACATGCTCGCGCAAGGCTTCAAGCCGGCCGGCTGTATCGTGGGCGAGCCCACCGGCATGCAGGTGGTGGTAGCGCACAAAGGCAAACACGCCTACAAGACCTCGGTGCGCGGTTTTGAGGCGCACTCTTCGCTCACACCGCAGGGTGTCAACGCGGTCGAGATCGCCTGCGAGTTCGTGGCGCACCTCAAGTCCATGCACCGCACGCTGGTCCAAGAAGGTCCGTTCGACCCGATCTATGACGTGCCGCACACCACCATCCACACCGGCGTGATCCACGGCGGCACGGCGCTCAACATCATCCCGCGAGACTGCGACGTGACCTGGGAAATCCGCCATCACCACATGAATTCGCCCGAGGCACTGTTTGCCCAGGCCAAGGCTTTTGCCGACAGCCTGCTGCCGGCTATGCAAGCGGTGGCCGCAGACGC
>RGQD01000891.1 GCA_010030205.1 Betaproteobacteria bacterium | reverse complement strand
CCCAGGCTGGATCCAACGAGCCGCTTGGTGATGACAAAGGCAGGAAGAAATCACCTCGTGTGTGAAAGCAGAACGCTAGCTCGGCAGGCAAACCATCCCTCTCTCAACCATCCGCTTTCAATCGAGCCAAAAGCCCGAGGTCCAGGCCAACATGTCTTTCAACCATGAGGCGGTGATTGCACGGTCCAAGTTGGAACTGTCGAGCGCGCCGTATCGCGCAGCCACCGCGTAAGGGTTGAGCGAGTCGAGTTCTTCTTCGTGCGGCGGCGGGCTGACCGCAGCGTCGTCGATTGCTATCAGCAGTTGGCCGATGTTGTGCGTGCGCGGCACCATGACCCCGCGCTTGAAAAGCACCGCCTTGATCGCCTTTTCAATCGCTTGCTGTGCATGAAAACCCAGTATCGAATCGTGAATGCCCTCGTGTTGAACCAGCGCCATGTAAGCGTCGACATCACGACGGGCAGCCTCCAGCATCAGGTCCGCCATGGTCGGGTCAGCCATGCAGAACCCGACCTTCCTTGAGCGCCCACCAGTAAACCGAGCCAGGCTCGCGGCCGTAGCGTTCGAGTTCATCCGAGGAGACCACTATCAGGTCCACAGGCACGCGCAAGGGCCGCAAGGCACGGCTCAAGCGCAGCACCTCGCCAGCCCTGTCGGTGACCTGGTCTTCAACCACCATGAAGTCCAGGTCGGAATCAGCGTGTGCATCGCCTCTCGCATAAGACCCGTACAGCACGATGCGCTGCGGATGCGCCAATGCAACCAAGGTGGCGACGGCTTGCTCGATGATGGCCTCAGAGATCATGGCGTCGGTCGTGATGTCGGGTCACCATTGTTCCACCGGTTGCGGTCATTCGCCCGACGCCAGGTTCAAGCTGCCTGCACTTGCCGAGGCTCGGCCGACGATTCTCGGCCCGCCCCTCAGCGCGTGAACTCCGCCACGCTGCCGTTCGGGGTCATCTTCAATTCAAGCCGGGCGTCGATCCACTCCTTGAGTTCGGCCACGTGCGAGATGATCCC
>RGQD01000090.1 GCA_010030205.1 Betaproteobacteria bacterium | reverse complement strand
TGAGCCAATCGGGCGCTGCGATCGCGCTGGCCGCGCTGCTGGTGGGCAGCACCTTTGTCCTGGTCACCGTGATCGGGCTTGAGCAGGCCCGCGCGCTGGCGCCGGACAATCCAGTGCCCTTGCTGGGACGGATGACCGCTTCGTTTGCGCTGGGCCAGATCGCGGGCCCGCTGATGGTTCGCGCCCTGTCGGGACTGCAACTGGGCGCCTGGGGCCCGCTAGAGCTCGGCTCGGCCAGCGCTGCGACACTGATGTTGGCGACCGCCGGCTGGCTTTGGCGACTGGGCCAGACGCCCGCAGGGCTCAGCGCAGCGCCAAGACCTCGGGGTTGAGCGCCGTCGGCGGCCGACCCGCATCGGGCCCCAAGCCCAGCGCAGCGATCAGGTTGGTCGCTGCCAGCTCGGCCATTGCGCGTCGGGTCGGCACGCTGGCGCTGGCGATGTGGGGCGTGAGCACCACGTTGGGCAGCGTCAGCAGATCAGGGTTGAGCCCAGGCTCGCCCTCGAAGACATCGAGCCCGGCTGCGAACAGCCGGCGCTCGCGCAACGCCAGCGCCAGCGCCGCATCGTCAACGACGCCGCCGCGCGCGATATTGGTCAGTGTCGCACCCGGCTTCATCAGCGCGAGTTCAGCCGCGCCGACCAGGTGGTGCGACGCCGCGCTGTAAGGCACGACGATCACCAGGTGGTCGGCTTCGCGCATGAGTTCGTCCTTGCCGACCCAGCGCGCGCCAAGCTGCTGCTCGATCGATGCATCGAGCCGGCTGCGGTTGTGGTAGACCACTTTCATGCCAAAACCCAGCGCGCCGCGTCGGGCGATGGCTTGTCCGATGCGGCCCATGCCCAGCACGCCGAGCGTCGAACCGTGCACATCGGCGCCAGACAGCAAGTTGTAGGCCCAGTGGGTCCAACGACCGGCGCGCAGTAAATGCTCGGCCTCGGTGATGCGGCGGGCCGCGGCCATCATCAGCGCGAAACCGAAATCAGCAGTGGTCTCGGTCAGCACGTCGGGCGCATTGCTCACCAACACCCCGCGCGCCGTGCACGCCGCCAGGTCGATGTTGTTGTAGCCCACCGCCATGCTCGCGACCACGCGCAGGTCCGGGCAAGCCGCCAGCAGCGCGGCGTCGATGCGCGGCGAACTGGCCACCGCCACGCCGACGCAGCCCTGCAGCCTAGCCACCAGCGCTTCGTGCGTCCACTCGATGTAGTCGTCGCTGCCGCAGGGCGCGTCGACCTCGAAGACTTCGCCCAGTCGCGCCAGCACCTCGTCAAACACCGGCATCGCCACCAGGATGCGAGGCCTGCTCATCGCGTCACCGCCGCTGTTGACGCCGGCAGTGCCGGCACTGCCTTGATCGGATGACCATGCCAGCCCAGCAGCGCCAGCATCACGAAGAACCCCAGCACATAGCCCACCGCCACATGCCAGCCGCCGCGCACCCAGGCAACCACCGACCGTGCCTCGGGGTACATGCCTGCCAGCGCCACGCCGGCCGACGAGCCAAACCAGATCATTGAGCCGCCAAAGCCCACCGCGTAGGCCAGAAAACCCCAGTCGAAACCGTCTTGGCGAATCGCCAGTGCGGTCAGCGGGATGTTGTCGAACACCGCGGAGACAAATCCCAGCCCCAGCGCGGTGGGCCAGGACGGCGCCGGCAAGTGGTCGACCGGCATCAGCGAGGCGCACCAGACCAGACCGAGCAGGAACATGCTGCCCTTGAACGCTCCGGGCAACAGGCTCCAGGTCGGTGCGCGCAGTGGCGCGGTGATCAGCAGCGCGGCGATCACCGCGGCGCCGATCACCGGGAAGCGGTCGAGCACCGAAGGATCGCGCAAGTTGAACCAAAGGTTGGCCGCGATCGCTGCCAGCAAGATCACCGCGACCACGAACAGGCGGCCGGGTTCGACCTTGGCGCCAGGGCTGTCATCGCGCTGGATCGGCTGCCAGGCATGCTGCTGGCGTGCGGCGAACACGCCGAAGAAGGCCAGCGCCACCAGGCCGCCGACATAGGCCTCCAGCACCCACAGCGGATTGGCGCCAGCGATCCACATCATCGTCGTGGTGGTGTCGCCGACGACGCTGCCAGCGCCGCCAGCGTTCGACGCGGCGACGATCGCCGCCAGATAGCCAATGTGCAGGCGTCGCTTGTACAACACGCCGGCCATGCTGCCGCCGATCATTGCCGCGGCGATGTTGTCGAGGAACGACGACATCACGAAGACACCGACCAGCAGCACAAAACCGCCTGTCCAGTCGTCGGGCAACCAGTTCGGCAGCAACTCGGGCAAGCGGCTTTTCTCGAAATGGTCGGCCAACAGTGCGAAACCGAGCAGCAGCCCCAGCAAGTTCGCCAGCGTCACCCATTCATGACCGAATTGCCCCGCCAAGCCAGTCCAGCCGGCGCCAGCCTTGAAGCCGGTGACCGTCAGTTGGTAGAGCGTGATCACCAGCGCGCCGCCCAAGGCCACCTTGAGGGTGTGGTGGTGGAACATCGCCACGCCCAGCAGCACCACCGCGAACAGCATGAAGTCCAGCGGGATGCCCGCCAAACCGGGACGCGAAGACACCTCAGCCCAGCTCAAGGCCGGCGCGAGCGATAGCAAGGCAGCGAACAGCGGATTCGATTTCATGGTCTCCTCTTGTGGTTGTCACGCCCTCTAAAGGTTCGCGTCAAGCGAGTCGATTCTAGGCAGTGCAGCCCTGCGGCGCACCAGGGGTCAGGTGCGACGGGATTGCCATGCCTGGTGCGACTGCTGCGCCAACTGAACTGTCCGCAGATGCAGTGCCACTGTGGTGTGGATGTCTCGGCCATAGCCGCCGGCCATCGTCACGGCCACAGGCACCTGCTGGCGCTGCAAAAAGTCAAACACTCGGCGGTCTCGCTCGGCCAAGCCCGCAGCGCTGAGACTGAGCCGACCCAGCCGGTCGTCCTGGTGCGGATCGGCGCCCGCCAGGTAGAACGCCAGGCCCGGTGGGCCGCCAGCGGCACATTGCCGGGCCCAGGCTCGGTCCAGTGCCGAGTCCAGCGCGTCGAGGTAAGGCTCATCGGCGCAGCCGTCGGGCAAGTCCAGGTCCAGATCACCGGCCTCCTTGCGAAAAGGAAAGTTCTTCGCCCCGTGCAGCGACAGCGTGAAAACCGTCGGATCGTCGCTGAAGATCGCCGCCGTGCCGTTGCCCTGGTGCACATCGAGGTCAATCACCCACAGCCTGAGCGTTCTTCGCGGCGAGGGCCCAATGCGGTGGGCCTCGGCCTGCATCAATCGACCCGCCACCGCCACGTCGTTGAAGACGCAAAAGCCCGAACCCTTGTCGGCAGTCGCATGGTGGGTTCCTCCGCCGAGATGCACCGCCAAGCCCTCGGCCATTGCGGCACGGGCTGCGGCGATGGTCGCACCGACCGATCGCCTGCTGCGCTCGACCATGGACTCACTCCACGGCCACCCGATCTCGCGCTGCGCCGCAGCCGACAGCGTCCCTGCAGTGATTGCCGTGATGTAGTCGGGGCTGTGCGCCAGCGCCAGTTCGCCGTCGCTGGCAGGTTCGGCCTCGATCAGCCGCAGGCCTTTGCATTCAGCCTCAACCCGCGCATACAGCAGCCCAGCCTTGGCCACAGGGAATCGGTGGCCGGTCGGCAGGTGCAACAGATGACGGTGATGGTTGAACACCTGCATCGCAGCATTGTGCCCAGCGTGACGCAGCAGGCCAGGGTCGATCGCCAGCGCCGTCACGTCAATTTGAGGCCTTCTTAGGCATTTCAGTCTAAATTGCTGCAATGCAGCAAAAAAGCCTTGCAATCCCGATCCAGGTGTCTATACTTCGATTCATGTTGCAGTGCAGCATAACTGCAGTAAGTTGATCCCCAACCCAACGGAGTGAACCATGAACTACATGACCCAAGACCAATTCGCCGCCGCCAGCAAGGCCAACCTCGAAACCCTGTTCGGCCTGACGAGCAAGGCTTTCGAAGGCATCGAGAAGATGGTTGAACTGAACCTGCAAGTGGCCAAGGCCTCGCTGAGCGAGTCGGCCGAAAACACCAAGGCCATACTGGCAGTCAAGGACGCGCAACAACTGATGGCACTGCAAGCCAGCCTGCTGCAGCCTTCGGCCGAGAAAGCCGCTGCTTACAGCCGTCACCTGTATGACATCGCTGCGGCCACCACAGCCGAAGTCACCAAGACCGCCGAAAGCCAGTTTGCTGAACTGCAAAAAGGCCTGGTGTCGGTCGTTGACGGTGCGCTCAAGACAGCCCCAGCTGGCAGCGAAAACGCCGTGACCCTCGTGAAGTCAGCGATCAGCGCCGCCAACAACGCCTTTGAGTCGGTCCAAAAAGCCAGCAAACAAGCTGCCGAAATGGTCGACGCCAACTTCAATGCCGTGACGAGCACAGCGGTCAAGGCCAGCCAAGCCGCCAGCAAGTCGGCCAAACACGCCGCCTGATTGACCCAAGCGCGGACCGGGCTCATCACTCGGAACTTTTCGGCAAGCAGTCAAGTCTGACATTTGCCGGTGGCTGAAGAGCCGCATTGCTTGTGAAGTTTGTCTCCTCGGTACGTCTCGAAAATTTTCAGCGTACCTTCAGCCCGGTGGCTTGCCCACCGGGCTTTTTTGTGCGTCAAGCCTGCGGATGCTCAGTGCGTCAGCGCAAGCATGCGCTGGCGCAGCGCCAACAGTGCGGCCATCGCGGCCTCGCGGCCGGCATCGATCGCGCGCTTGCGAGCGCTGAAATCGGCACTCGACACCCCAGCCAGCGGGGGGCGAATCACAATATCAGCGTCCTTGAGTTCTAGGCTGTTGATGCTCTTGCCCATGATCGAGAACGTCTGGAGCAGCATCTTGAACGGATCGCCCGTCGCATTGCCGTCGGGCGGCGACGAGATGTCGACGGCGATCACCAGTTCGGCGCCCATCTGGCGTGCAAACCGCACGGGCACTGGCGAGACCAGTCCGCCGTCGACATATTCACGGTTGCCGATCTTGACCGGTTGAAAAACCGCTGGCACCGCGCTCGAAGCCCGCACCGCCACACCGACGTCGCCGCGCTGAAACAGCATGCCCAATCCGCTGTCCAAGTCGGTGGCCACGATGCCCAGCGACAACGGCAGTTGTTCGATCGTGCGGTTGCCTGTCTGTTCACGCACATACCGCGCCAGCGCTTCGCCGCGGATCATCCCGCGGCCGGGAAACGACCAGTCGGTGATCGCCGACTCGTCCATCGCGAAAGCCACCCGGGCCAGTTCCTGACCCGACCGGCCGGCAGCGTAGAGCGCCGCCACCAAGCTGCCGGCGGAAGTGCCCACCACCAGATCGGGCCGGATGCCGGCTTCCTCCAACACCTGGATCACGCCGATGTGGGCAAAGCCGCGCGCCGCGCCACCACCCAGCGCCAAGCCGATGCGGGGCGGCCGCGTCGGCTTAGGGACAATTGGCGGGACGCTGGGCGGCGCAGCAGGCGGCGTCTGGCAGCCCGCCAAGCCTGCTGCTGCCAGCAATGCGAGCAAGCCGTGGCAACTCTGTCGTCGATTCATCGTGCCGATTGTAGGAAGGCCGCGCTCGCCTCGACCTCCGTTATACCAATGGAGAATTAGCAACAAACTTTTTTATCGTTTGAACTTATAAGACTAGCACTTACAGTCCGCGCTCGGTCGGGGCATGCTGCCCTGCAACATGGACCAGGCAGCCTCATGGATTGGATTGCAATCGTCAGCGGTTTTGGCATCGGCGCGGTCATCGGCATGACCGGCGTCGGCGGTGGATCGCTGATGACCCCGCTGCTGATCAGCGTGTTCAAACTCCATCCGGCGTTGGCCATCGGCACCGACCTGTGGTTTGCCGCAGTCACCAAGTCGGGCGGCGCAGTGGCACACCACCGCCACGGCCATGTCGACTACCGCATCGCCGGCTTGATGCTGGCTGGCAGCATCCCTGCAGCGACCGCGACCATCGCGCTGATGCATTGGACCGGCATCACCCAGGGCTGGGCCAGCGCGCTGACTTTTTCTCTGGGCATCGCGCTGCTGCTCACCGCCGTCACCGTGGCCTACCGCCAGGCCTGGCATGCGCTGGGGCTCAAGCTCGAGCAATGGCTGCCCGAACAACGCAAAGCCACGCTGACGGTAGCCTCGGGCGTACTGCTCGGTGTGCTGGTCTCGCTGTCTTCGATCGGCGCCGGTGCGGTAGGCGCGACGTTGATCCTGCTGCTCTACCCGCGCCTACCGGCGCATCGGCTGGTGGGCACCGACATCGCTCACGCAGTGCCCTTGACGCTGGTCGCGGGCATCGGCCATGCCACGCTGGGACATGTCGACTGGCCTTTGCTGGCCTTGCTGCTGGCGGGCTCGCTGCCCGGCATCTGGCTCGGCGCGCAGCTGACCAAGTCGATGCCCGAACGGCTGGTGCGCAGCCTGCTTTGCGTTTGCCTCGTCACCGCCGGCCTCAAGGTCATCCACTGAGCGCCCAACTCTCAACCATCAAACGATCACGATGTACGCCTACAACGATTTCGACCGCCAGTTCGTGCGCCAGCGCGCCGCCCAGTTCCGTGACCAGCTAGACCGCCACTTCGCCGGCGAACTGCCGGAGGACGACTTTCGCGCATTGCGGCTGCAGAACGGCTGGTACGTGCAGCGCCATGCGCCGATGCTGCGTGTGGCCGTTCCGTATGGCGAGCTCGACAGCCGCCAGTTGCATGAGCTCGCGGCGATCGCGCGCGAGTTCGACCGCGGCTACGGCCACTTCACGACACGCCAGAACCTGCAGTACAACTGGATCCCGTTGACCCAAGCCGCCGACGTGATGGACAGGTTGGCAGCGGTCGACATGCATGGCATCCAGACCAGTGGCAACTGCATACGCAACATCACCAGCGACGCGCTGGCCGGCGTCGCCGCCGACGAGCAAGTCGACCCTCGGCCCTACGGTGAAGTGATGCGCCAATGGAGCACCTTGCACCCGGAGTTCGCCTTCCTGCCGCGCAAGTTCAAGATCGCGGTGTCTGGCGCCGACGAGGACCGTGCGGCGATCGGTTGGCACGACGTGGGCCTGCAACTGCTGAAAAACCCGGCCGGCGAGGTCGGTTTCAGGGTCCAGGTCGGCGGTGGCATGGGCCGCACGCCGATCATCGGCAGCGTGATCCGCGATTTCCTGCCCTGGAACCAGATCCTGTGCTACCTGGAAGCGATCGTCCGGGTCTACAACCGCTACGGCCGGCGCGACAACCTCTACAAGGCGCGGATCAAGATCCTGGTCAAAGCCGAAGGGCAAAAGTACTTCGACGCGGTCGAGGCCGAGTTCAACCGCATCCTGCAAGAAGATGTCGGCGCCGGCACCCAGCTGATCCCTCAGGCCGAGTTCGACCGCATCGCGGCGAGCTTTGTTCGACCGGCAGGCGTGCAAGCCCGGGCCGAGCCCGCAACGCCTGCTGACGCGCCACTGGCTTACACCCGCTGGCTGCAGCGCAATGTCCATGCGCATCAGGTGCCGGGCTACCGCGCGGTGACGCTGTCGCTCAAGCGCGCCGGTCTGCCACCAGGCGACGCGACCGCCGACCAGATGGACGGCGCTGCAACCCTGGCAGCGGACTTCAGCCACGGCGAGTTGCGCGTCACCCACGACCAGAACCTGCTGCTGCCCTGGGTGCAGGCGTCCGACTTGCCGGCGCTGTTCGAGGCCGCCCGCGCCGGCGGTTTTGCCACCCCGAACATCGGCCTGCTGACCGACATGATCAACTGCCCCGGCGGTGATTTCTGCGCGCTGGCCAACGCACGCTCGATTCCGGTGGCTGCGGCGATCACCGAGCGTTTCGCTGACCTCGATGAAATCCACGACATCGGCGACATCGACCTGCACATCAGCGGCTGCATCAACAGCTGCGGCCACCACCACAGCGGCCACATCGGCATCCTCGGCGTCGACAAAGACGGCAGCGAGTGGTACCAGGTCTCGCTGGGTGGCTCAGACGGCAGCACGCTGAGCGGCGACTCGGTCGCCGGCAAGGTGATAGGCCCCTCATTCGCCGCCGAGGAAGTGCCCGACGTGATCGAGGCCGTGATAGACACCTACCGTGCCGAGCGTCGAGCCGGCGAGCGCTTTATCCACACCGTGCGGCGCATCGGCTTGCCTGCCTTCAAGGCTGCGGCCGACGCCCAGCGCCACCTCACGGCCGCGCATTGATCGCGCCTTGAAGCCAGACACCATGAAATTCATCAGCACCCACCAAGACCTTTGGCACACCGTCGGGGGCGAAGACGGCCCTCAGCCCCACCCGCCGGCACGTGAGCGCAGCCTGCTCAGCCTGGAGCAATGGCATGCCGTTCGCGATACCTGGCCGGCCGGCTTGGCCACCGGCGTGATCGTGCCCAACAGCGTCGACATCGAGACCTTGGCTACCGACCTGCCTAGACTCGCACTGGTCGTTCTGCAGTTTCCCAAATGGGTCGACGGCCGCGCCTACAGCCAGGCCAGACTGCTGCGTGTTCGCTGGCGCTTCGGTGGCGAGATCCGCGCCACCGGCGACGTGCTGGTCGACATGGTGCCGCTGCTGGCGCGCACCGGTTTCGACACAGCACAGTTGCGCCCGGACCAGAAACTCGAAGCCGCCGAGCGCGCGCTCGGCTACTTTGCCGGGCATTACCAGGGCGACGTGTTGCAGCCGCTGCCGGCCTTCGCGCGCGACCTGCCTGCGGAACTGGCCCAGGCCAAAGCCAGCGCAGACCTGTTTGCCGGACAGGGGATCTGACCGTGAGCGCGATCGCGCTGTACGCCCGACTGACACCAGGCTTTGCCGAGCGACTGGCGCAGACGCTGGCCATGCTGGAGTCGGCCGCCAGCACCCACGCCGGCGCGATCGTCCAAGCCACCAGCCTGGGCGCCGAAGACATGGTGTTGACCGACCTGATTGCCCGCCATGCGCTGCCAGTGCTCATCGCAACGCTCGAGACTGGCCAATTGCACCGCGAGACCACCGACTTGATCACGACCATCACCCGCCACTATGGCTTGGCAGTCGAGGTCTACCGGCCCCAGGCCGAGGCCGTGCTGCAATTCGTCGCGACCCAAGGCGAGGCCCCGATGTTTCGCAGCCTGGCGCTGCGCAAAGCCTGCTGCAACCTGCGAAAGATGGAGCCATTGGCACGAATGCTCAGTGGGCATCAGGCCTGGATCACCGGGCTGCGCCGTGAACAAAGCCAGGCCCGCGGCGGCGTGCCGTTCCAGGAGATTGACGACGCCGGTCGGGTCAAGCTCAACCCGCTGGCCGACTGGACCTGGGCTGATGTCTGGCATTACATCGACCGCCATAAAGTGCCTTACAACCCGCTGCACGACCAGTTCATGCCCAGCATAGGTTGCGCACCCTGCACCCGGCCGATCGCGGTAGGCGAGGACTTCCGCGCCGGTCGCTGGTGGTGGGAGGACTCGTCCAAGGAATGCGGCTTGCACGTGAAGACTGAAACCGACTCCATGATCGGCGCCAGCGCATGAACGCCCGAGCCGATGTCAACGACTTGATCGACGCGATGTTGCCTGAGCTCGACCAACGCCATCTCGACTGGCTCGAAGAAGAAGCGATCTTCATCCTGCGCGAGGTCGCGGCATCGTTCGAGCGGCCAGCGCTGCTGTTTTCCGGCGGCAAAGACTCTTGCGTCGTGCTTCGCTTGGCCGAGAAAGCTTTCAAGACCCGCGTCGACGCCAACGGCCACGGCAAGGACTTCAAGGGCAAACTGCCCTTCCCGCTGCTGCATGTGGACACCGGCCACAACTTCCCCGAAGTGATCAGCTTCCGCGACCAGCGCGTGGCCGAGATGGGCGAGCGCTTGATCGTCGGCGATCTCGAGGCGTCGATTCAGCGTGGCAGCGTGCGGCTGGCGCATCCGCTGGAGTCGCGCAACGGCCACCAGACTGTGGCGCTGCTCGAGGCGATCGAAGAGCACCGCTTCGATTGCTTGATCGGCGGTGCGCGCCGCGACGAGGAGAAGGCCCGCGCCAAGGAACGGATCTTCAGCCACCGCGATGCTTTCGGCCAGTGGAGCCCGAAAGAGCAACGTCCGGAGCTTTGGACGCTGTTCAACACCCGGCACAGGCCGGGCGAGCATTTCCGCGCGTTCCCGATCAGCAACTGGACCGAGCTCGACGTCTGGCTTTACCTGGCGCGCGAGAACATCCCGTTGCCGAAGCTGTATTACGCGCACCAGCGCCAAGTGATCCGCCGCAAAGGACTGCTGGTGCCGCTGACCGATGTGACGCCGCCAGAAGCTGGCGAGACCGTTGAGACCGCCACCGTGCGATTTCGCACCGTCGGCGACATGACCTGCACCTGCCCGGTCGAGAGCCTGGCCGCCAACGCCGCAGAGATCGTCGCCGAAACGCTGACCGCAACCGTCAGCGAGCGCGGCGCCACCCGGATGGACGATCGAACTTCAGAGGCCTCGATGGAACGTCGCAAGAAGGAAGGGTATTTTTGACCCACCCCCGAAGCGCCGCTGGCGCTTCCCCCTCAAGGGGGCCGAGCCGGCGGCCCGGCCAAGCCGGTCCTGCGGCGGTCGCTTGAGTATGTTGACACCTGCCCCGATGATGCCGCTTGGGCGCCCTGGAGTGATGAAATGAATGCCGTGCTGAAACCCACCTCGCATACCGCAGACCACCGCGCACTGCGCTTCCTGACCGCCGGCAGCGTCGACGACGGCAAGAGCACCTTGATCGGTCGCCTGCTGTTTGACAGCCAGGCCATCCTGGCTGACCAGCTCGACACCTTGAAAAAGCGCGCGGCGGGCGAGCCTATAGACCTGTCGCTGCTGACCGACGGGCTGGAGGCCGAGCGCGAGCAAGGCATCACGATCGACGTGGCCTTCCGCTACTTCGCCACGCGCAAGCGCAAGTTCATCATTGCCGATGCACCAGGCCACGAGCAATACACCCGCAACATGGTCACTGCCGCAGCGGGCAGCGACGCCGCCGTGGTGCTGGTCGACATCACCAAGCTGGACTGGCAAGCCGCACAACCAAAGCTGCTGCCGCAGACCCGCCGCCATGCACTGCTGGCGCACCTGCTACGCGTGCCCAGCATTGTTTTCGCGGTCAACAAGCTCGACGCGGTGGAACAGCCGAAAGCCGCTTTTGAGGCCACAAGGGATGCGCTGCTGGCCTTTGCCGAGGAAGCCGGCATCACCGAGCTGGCCGGCATCATCCCGGTGAGCGCACTGCGCGGTGACAACGTCACCCAAGCGCTGGACGCCGACTGGTACGACGGCCCCAGCCTGCTGCAACTGCTGGAGAGCCTGCCCACGACCCAGGAACGTACCGAAGGCGCGCTGCTGCAACCGGTGCAGTACGTGGCGCGCGACGGCGGCGAAACCGGCGATGGCGCCGGCCACCTGGCACGCGTGTTCTGGGGCCGTATCGCCCACGGCAGCGTCAAGCCCGGCGATGCGGTACAGGTCTTTCCGAGCGGCGAACTCGCGGTGGTGTCCGAACTACGGCGAGCCGGCGTCACGGTGGCCCTGGCGCAGGCAGGTGAATCGGCCGGCATCGTGCTGGACCGCCAACTCGACATCTCGCGCGGCGACTGGATCGCCACGCCGGACAGCCTGACTGCCACCCAGCGCTTCTCCGCAACCCTGGCCTGGCTAGACACCGAGCCGGCCACCGTCGGCCGCAAGTATTGGCTGCGGCACGGCAACCGCTGGGTTCAAGCGCGGCTGGCCGCGATCGATCACCGGCTCGACATCCACAGCCTGCAAGCGGTGGACGCCCAGGCACTCGGCGTCAACGAGATCGGCCTGGTTCAGGTCGAGCTGCAGCAGCCGCTGCCGCTTGAGCCCTACCTCAGCAACCGCGTCGGCGGCGCGCTGATCGTCGTCGACCCGACCAGCAATCGCACCAGCGGCGCGCTGCTGGTCAAGTCATTGGCTTGAACACCGTGCATCCAGCCACCGCGCCCGCCCGCGTCGTCTTCATCGGCGCGGGCCCAGGTGCGGCCGACTTGATCACGCTGCGCGGCGCACGCCGCCTGGCACTGGCAGAGGTCGTGCTGTTCGATGCGCTGATTGATCCGGCGCTGCGCGAGTACGCGCCAAATGCACGCTGGGTCGATGTGGGCAAGCGCGGATTCGGCCATGCCACCGGCCAGACGCAGATCAATGCGCTGCTGCTGCAGGCTGCGCAAACGCATCAACATGTGGTGCGGCTCAAGGGCGGCGACCCTAGCGTCTTTGGCCGGCTCGAAGAAGAGCTCGAAGCGCTGCGCAGTCAGGGTATCGTCTGCGAGGTGGTGCCTGGCGTGACCTCTGCGCTGGCGGCAGCGGCCCACAGCCAGCGGCCGCTGACCCGACGCGGCATTGGACGCAGCGTCAGCCTGAGCACGGCGATGACCCACCTGGGCCAACTGCAGGCGGGCCGTAGCGCCGACACCGAGGTGTTCTACATGGCCGGGCGCCAACTGCCGGCGCTGTCGCGCAAGCTGACCGAGGCGGGTTGGCCAGGCACCACCGCAGTCTGCGTGGTCTCGCGCGCGGGCTGGCCTGATGCCTTGACCACCTCGCACAGCGTGGCGACGCTGGCCGACGCCGCAACGCCTCATGCTGACCGGCCCGCAGTGGTGACCGTCGGTGCGGGCGCCTTGGCATTGACCGACAAGACCCCATGCCTTGCGCGGCATCAAGCCCATCAGGCCGAGCCAGCCCCGTAAAATCCACGTTTGCTCGACGGGTGCCAGGCCCACTGAGCCGAGATCGAAGACCTCCTACCATCACAAGAGCCCATGACCCACGTCGTCACCGAATCGTGCATCCGCTGCAAGTACACCGACTGCGTCGATGTGTGCCCGGTCGATTGCTTCCGCGAAGGCCCGAACTTCCTGACCATGATCCTGCCCGAAGAAGACGTGCCGAGCGAACAGCTTCACTTCATCAAGCTCAATGCCGATCTGGCCAAGAACTGGCCCAGCATCACCAAGCGCAAGACGCCATTGCCAGACGCTGACGACTGGAAAGACCGCAAGGACAAGCTTTCCGAATTGATACGCTGACCCGCCATGCCCATCGCTGACCGCGTCGGCGTGATCGAGACCGATGCGCTGGTGATCGGTGCGGGGCCGGTAGGGCTGTTCCAGGTCTTCCAACTCGGCCTGCTGGGCATCCCAGCCCATGTCGTCGATGCGCTGCCAGTGCCTGGTGGCCAATGCATCGAGCTGTACGCAGACAAGCCGATCTACGACATTCCCGCAGTTCAGGTCTGCACCGGCCGCGAACTCGTTGCCCGCTTGCTGGGCCAGATCGAACCCTTTGCTGCGACTTTCCACCTGCGCCAAACCGTGGTCGCGCTAGCGCAGCGCCGCGATGGCAGATTCGATGTCGAGACGAGCAGCGGCCAGTGCTTCGTCAGCCGCACCGTGTTCATCGCCGCCGGCGTGGGCGCTTTCCAGCCGCGCAGCCTGAAGGTCGAGGGCTATGAGCGCCACCTCGGCAGCCAGATCTTTCATGATGGGCCCGACGCGGCGCTGCTGGCGGGCCAGCGGGTGCTGGTGCTGGGCGACGACGATGCGGCCGTGAACACTGCGCTGGATCTGGCGAATGCTGACGCAGCACATCGCCCCGCCAACGTGACCTTGCTGCACCGGCGCAAGCTGTTGACCGCTGAAACCGCCACGCTGAGCCGCTTCCAAGACATGTGCAATGCCGGGGCGTTGCACTTCGAAGTAGGCCAAGTTTTGGGTCTGGAAGAAGCCAGTGGCACTGACCCACGCTTGGCGGCGGTGCAGTTGATTGGCGAGGATGGCCAAGCGCGCCGCATCGCGGTCGACGTGATGCTGGTGCGCCTGGGCTTGAGTCCAAAGCTGGGTCCGATCGCGCATTGGGGCCTGGCGATGGCACGCCGCCAACTGATGGTCGACACCGCGTTTTTTGAGACCAGCACGCCAGGCATCCATGCTGTCGGCGACGTGGTCAGCTACCCCGGCAAGAAGAAACTGATCGTCTCGGGATTTCACGAAGCAACGTTGGCCGCCTATGCCGCCGCCGCGCGACTGCGACCCGACGAGCCGGTGCTGCTGCAATACACCACCACCAGCCCGCGACTGCAGCAAAGGCTGGGCGTGAGCGCACGCGTGGGCTGAGCTGCCGGTCCGATCGGCCTGCTCACCAATCCAGCCTCACATGCGCGGCGCCATGGGCCGCATCAGCCATAATCCGCTGCGCTGATGGACACGCAAGTGCCCAACAGCACTTCGCTAGGGGTGTTGCGCTGCGCAAGCAGTGCGACTGAGAAAAACCCTTTGAACCTGATCGAGGTAATCCTCGCGCATGGGAAGCAGCCTGAACCAGCTCATGGCATGGCCGTGGGCGCCATCCAGTGTTTGCCCACCTGTGAATGCACTTGAAAGCATCACGATGGCACATCAATTTGTCCGCTTCAATCCTTCCCGCCGACGGGCCATCGCCCGGGCAGCGCTGCTGCTCGCAGCGTTGCCAGCCCAATCCCAGGGTGTAGACCTACCCACGACCCAAACGATCACCGTGAGCGGACGGGGTAGCGCCAGCCTGGCCGGCTTCGGCGATGTGCCTTTGGCCAGATCGCCGTTCTCGGCCACGGTGCTAGGCGCGAGCCAGTTGCAAGACGCCGGCATCGCGGGCATTGCCGATCTGACACGCCTGGACGCCGGCACCACAGACGCCTACAACGCCCCCGGCTACTGGGGCCAGCTCGCGGTGCGCGGCTACACGCTGGACAACCGCTTCAACTACCGTCGTGACGGACTGCCGATCAATGCCGAGACGGTGATCGCGCAAGCCAACAAGCAGACCATGGAAATCCTCAAAGGCACGAGCGGCTTGCAAGCTGGTACCAGCGCGCCAGGCGGACTGGTCAACTTGATCATCAAGCGCCCACGCGATCAGATCACCAGCGCCATCCTGGGTTGGGAACAAGACGGTACGGTCACCGCCGCCGTCGATGTCGGACGCCGCGATGCAGGCTTTGGCTGGCGGGTCAACGCCAGCGCCGACCGAATCGATCCGATCACCCGCAGCAGCAAAGGCCATCGCAGCATGCACCCGCAGCAGCAAAGGCCATCGCAGCATGCTGGCCGCAGCGGTCGAAGGGCAAATCGGCAGCAACGGCTTGCTCGAAGCAGAATTCGAATCGAGCCGCCAAAGCCAGCCCAGCACACCGGGCTTCAGCCTGCTGGGCAGCCGGCTGCCGCCCGCCGGCACGATCGACCCACGCATCAACCTGAACAACCAGTCCTGGAGCCTGCCCGTGGTGATGGCCGGGACGACAGGCTCGCTGCGATACACCCAATCGCTGGGCCAAGACCTCCAGTTGGTTGCGCATGCGATGCAGCAGCGGCTCACCAGCGATGACCGGATTGCGTTTCCATTTGGCTGCAGCAGCGAGAACAACTACCGAAGTTACTGCAGCGACGGCAGCTTCGACCTGTACGACTTTCGAAGTGAAGGCGAGCGACGCACCAGCCATGCGCTGGATGTTTCGGTCAACGGCCAAACCAGCGCGCTGGGACTGGCGCACCGCTTCAACGTCGGCTTGCTGACCACGCGCTACCAAGCCAGGTTCCAGCGCGAGGCCTACAACTGGGCGGGTGTGGGTCAGATCAACGGATTGACACAAGTGCCGGCCGACCCCAACCTCAACTACGCGCAGACGAACCGAGACGAGCGGGGCCAGGAACTGCACTTGCAGGATGTGATCACCCTCACGCCTCATTGG
>RGQD01000890.1 GCA_010030205.1 Betaproteobacteria bacterium | reverse complement strand
GGACGGCGACAAGGCGCAGTGGGGCTGCACGGGCGTCTCCTCCACCGAGCCGACGCGCCTCAGGTACAGCTCCAGGGCCTGCAGCCCCAGTTCCCGCGAGGCTTCCGCCACGGCCTCCTCGGCGCTCGTCTTGGGCTGCACGAAGAGGGAGGGTGCTTCCGAGAGGAAGGCCAGCTCCTCGCAGAGTGTCACTTCCAGCCGGAGAGGAGTCCGAGGCACCGGAGGCAGTCGGAGCCGCTTATCCTCCGCTGCGATCCGCTCGAGGTGCGCCAAGTAGGCCTGCTGCACGGACGGAGCCATGGCTGGGTAGGGACTGGCTCTGAGGCTTCGAGCTGAGGAAAGGCGCGGGAAAACGTGCCAGGCACAGATCCAGAGAACATTGCCGGCTGTCTGATAAGTAAAACCACAGTGAAGAGCTGCTTGGAAAAAACGAAACAAAGAGTCGCACGGAAACGCACATTTTGGGGCGCGCTCGGCGGTGTGAGGGTGCGCAGCCCGTGCGCCTCACATGCTCTCCATGACCTCTGCCACCGCTCCCCGCAGGTCCGAGCCTTCGTAGATGAGGTCCTGAATCTCGTCGACGAAGATCAGCGTCACCATGGCGTCGTACGCGCGGGAGAGCGATCGCGGAGGGTTGTTGAGGGTCAGCAAGCACATCTGATCGGAAAACTTTAGGACCCGCACCAAGGGAACGTCGTCCACGCCTCCTCTCCTGGTGTCGTACAGCTCCAGGGAGGCCGCGCGGACGCCCGGCTCCAGGAAGGCCTCCACGGTGATCAAGATCGTCGCATACACGAAGACGTCTCCTATCCTCAGAGTGGAGAGGGACTTGCACTCCTGGCAGAAGGAGATCCTGCCCCAAACGGTCACGCCCTCGAAGCTCAGGTCGTAGAGGCGCGCCCTGCCAGGGAAGAGGTCCTCCGCCAGTTGTTGGTCCACCAGCGGAGAGATCGAGCGCAGGTCGGCGTCTTGGAGGTCGTCCCATCCCTCGGCGTCGCCGCAGCCCCACCAGGGGTCCGT
>RGQD01000889.1 GCA_010030205.1 Betaproteobacteria bacterium | reverse complement strand
TTTCGACGGCAAGGTGCCAGACGGTAACTTCCAGGGTGTCAGAGCTTTCTACGACGTCAATGGCGATGGCAAGTGGCAAGCGGGCGAGAGCTGGGCGTCGATCGACGCCACGGGCCGCTTCTCGCTGGCTGGGTTCCAGCGCGTGGCAGGCGGCCGAATCGTCGTCGAGGCAGGCGGCAAAGACGCCTCGGGCCACCCTCTGGGTGAACGTTACTTTGCCGGTGGCGCCGCCACAGATGGCGTGGTCTCGACAATTTCAACGGTTCTGGCGCTGACACCTGGGCTCACGCAGGCCGGCCTCAAGGCGACACTTGGCATCACCGATGCCAATGTGGATCTGCTGCATTTCGATTACACCGCAGCGCTCAAGACGGGTTCTTTGACGGGCCAGCAAGCTTTCGCGGGCAACAGCAAGCTCTACTCGGCGCTAGACGCGTTGGCCACTGCGGCCGGCGACGGTGACGCGGCGTTCATCAAGGTCGCCACCTCGCTGGGCAAAACGCTGGCCGATGCCACGCCAAGCGGGCAGTCGGCAACGCAGAAATTTGCGCTCGACTTGCATCATTCTCTGGCGCATCCTCTGGCCGCGGGCGTGTTCTCATTGAACGAGTTGGTGGGCTCTGTGCTCAAGGTTCTGGTCACCGAAGGCTTGGTGGCGCCCGCTGTGGCCACCGCCATGCTGACCCAGATCACGGTAGTGCTGAAGTCCATCGAAGTCGCCTGCGAGCACCTGGCACAAACCTATACCGACCTGCAGTCCACCGACCCTGTGGTTGTCGCAGCCGCGCAAGTCGCGCTGGTCAGGGCAGAGGCCACCGCGTTCACCCAAGAATTTGTCAGTACTCTGAGCACCGAGCTCAACAAGGCGGTCGAAAAAGCGATCGCACCGCCGGAGCCCAGCGGGGTGTCCTCGTACGCGTAGGCGAGGTCGAGGCCCAGCCGCTCGCCGCGCCCGAACGATCGCTGGATCGCCTCGGCGCGCTGGGTGAGCGCGAGGGTGATCTGGTCGAAGCCGTGGTC
>RGQD01000888.1 GCA_010030205.1 Betaproteobacteria bacterium | reverse complement strand
TGATGGCCGCGGTGAACGCGGTGGCCGTGATGGCCGCCGTGGCGGCCGCGCCAGAGGCGAGCGCGGTGACCGTTCGGAAGGTCGCGGCGAAGGCCGGGCAGAGGGTCGAAGCAACGAGCGCCGTGAACGTGGTCCAGATCAGCGAGGCGCTGAGCCGCGCGGCGAACAACGCGCTGAACAACGTGGTGAGGGCCAGGAGCCGCTTGAGTCGCGCCCACCGCGCCCGCCACGCGAGCCGCGTGAGCCACGCGAAGGCGGTCGCCAAGAGCGTCCACGCCGTGAACGCGGTGAGCGAAGCAACGAGCCGCGCCCATCTGTTGATGCCACCGAGCAAGACATAGCACTGGCCAACAAGGCCGCCATGGCTGCAGCCATGGGTGGCGGGGCAGTAGATGCGGGCCAGGAAGCCCCGCGCCGTGAGCGTGGCGATCGCGGTCGCCGCCGTTCTGAGCCACGCGCAGAGCCACGCGCCGACTCTCAAGATGCGCCACGTGAAAATCGCCAGCTTTTTAGTGACGAGCCGGCTCAGCAAACCGTCAGCATGGACATCAATGCACCTGCTGAAGGCAGCACAACCGGCGATCAGGCCAATCCACAACGTCCGCCGCGTGAACCACGCGAGCGCCGCAGCCGTGACCGTTACGGCCGCGATCGCAGCGATCGCGCTGAGGGTTCTGAGCGCAGTGAAACCGGCGCTGAGGCCGCTGCCTTGACTGAAAACCAGGCATCAAATGAGGCTGCAGACCAGCAAAATCCTGTCTCAGTAGCTCCTGATTTTGTAGCGACTTCGTCTACAGCTTCTTCGGCTGTTGTAACGGCGGCCGTGTCTGTTCCTGCTGTTCCAGCACAGCCCGCGCAAAGCACGCCCTCGCCTTCGCCAGCCCTTGCATCGGCTGCCAGCGGCCTGCCCAAGGTTCAGGCTTACGACTTGCCCTTGCAAGACCTGGTTCAGGTCGCACAGGGCTCCGGCCTTCAGTGGATCAACTCGGATGCGGGCAAGATAGCAGAAGCACAGGCCGC
>RGQD01000887.1 GCA_010030205.1 Betaproteobacteria bacterium | reverse complement strand
AAGCCTTCCTGGCCGATCAGGTTGCGCGCCACCGAGACCCCTATGGACGCCCCGACGCCGGTGCCCATGCCCGCGGCCACCGCGACCGACAGCGAAGCGATGGTGGCCGAGATGCTGGATCGGCTTTGCGCATCAAGTTGGACTTTGGCCGCACTCGTCACGACGCTGCTGGCGATCAACGCGTCGGTGTGTCCCATCACCGAGTTGATGGCCACTGCGCCCGCGCCGCTGATAGCGACAGCCGTGCCGCTGGCCGAGATGCCGATGGCCGCGGATGCCGCCACCGACACCGCGTTGATGCTGTTGCGCGAGGAGCCCAGGTTGCCGCTGGCGTCCATCGTCAGCGTGTAGCTGTGGCCATCGGCGTCGAGCAGCTTCCAGCGCTGGCCGGCCTCGATGGTCGAGACTTCGAGCACCGGCAACACCGGCTGCCAGTTGCTCGTGTCGAGGTAGTTGACGTGTGAAAGATCCAGGCTGAGCTTGTTCTTGCCGATGTAGGTGTAGACCCGGCCCGCCTCACCGCCGCCGCGATGTTCGTCGGCCACGCGCACCGTGTCACCCTTGCGAATGATCTTGCTCGTATCGGCAGCGATCCAGAGCGTGGTGTCCGTGAAATCGACGGCACCCAGGTCCAGCGTCGCTGCAGCACCGAGGTAGCGGTAGACCGCAGGCAACTCGCTGTTGGCGTCACCGACCCGATCGCCGGTCTTGAGTTTGGTATCGCCTTTGTCGGTGGTGTAGTCCCAGTACAAGCCGTCTGCACTGCTGTACTTGGCATCCGGTCGCATGGTGTCGGCCTTGGCCAAGGCCATGCCCGATGCGATCAGCAACCGGGCCAGGTTTCTCACGGTGGCCGGGTCGGCATAGTCGGTGGCGAGTTGCCAGCGCTTGGTGTCGCTGAAATCCTCTTTCCACAACGCAACGCCTGTCTCTTCATGCGAGAGCTCTTCCCAGCGGTCGGGGTCCTCGAAGTTCTCGATCGACAGGTCGATCGTCGAATCACCGCCTTTGTACTTGAACTC
>RGQD01000886.1 GCA_010030205.1 Betaproteobacteria bacterium | reverse complement strand
GGCGACGTGCTGATGCGCATGGGCTCGATCACCGCGGACAGCTTGTACCCGGTGTTGGCCGAGCAATGGGGCATGGGCTTGGTGCGATCGGCCGACTTGGACGAAGCATTGGTGCGCGACGCGCTCAAGATGCTGGAGCCTCACAGCCAACGCTTGCTCAAGCAGGGCGTCCTGCCTTGGTTTGACGACCAGGGCCAGTGGCATCTGGCCAGTGCCGAGCCGCTGCGTACCGACTTGCTGGAGAGCATCGCCGAGTTACCGCTGTGCCACGGTGCGTCATGGCACTTGATGCCGGAAGCCGAGGTCGAGCAATGGCTGCAGCGGCTGGCACAAACCGAGGCCAGTGCGCAGGCGCTGGATGTACGGGCACTGCGTGAGCTTGCTGAAGATGCGCCGGTGATTGCGCTGGTCAACAACCTGGTCGCGCAAGCGGTTGAAGCGCGCGCCTCAGACATCCACCTTGAGCCAGGCGAGCGTGATTTTGAGGTCAGGCTGCGGATCGACGGTGTGCTGCACCTGCGCCAGACCTTCGTCATGGGCCGCTATCCGGCCGTGGCCTCTAGAGTGAAGCTGATTGCCGGCATGGACATCGCCGAGCGGCGCTTGCCACAAGACGGCCGCATCTCCATGCGTGCTGCGGGCACCGAGCTCGACGTGCGGGTCTCGTCGATCCCTGCGGTGTTTGGTGAGTCGATCGTGATGCGCTTGTTGCCCAAGCGGCGAAGTGATTTGTCGCTGGAGCGCTTGGGGATGCGAGCGACGCAGCTGGCCACTTTCAGGCGCTGGCTGGCGATGTCCAATGGGCTGGTGCTGGTGACTGGGCCGACTGGCTCGGGCAAGAGCACGACGCTGTATTCGGCGCTGGCGTCGATCAATGATTTGACGCGCAAGATCGTGACAGTGGAAGACCCGGTTGAATTCAGGCTGCCACATGTGATCCAGGTGCAGACGCAGGCTGAGATCGGCTACACCTTCGGGCGGGCCTTGCGTGCTTTCTTGCGACACGACCCCGACATCATCATGGT
>RGQD01000885.1 GCA_010030205.1 Betaproteobacteria bacterium | reverse complement strand
TGACCGTGGCGCCTTACTGGACGCCGCGCTTCGAGCCCATTCGGTCGCCGTCGTTCCACTCGCTACGAGATCAATTCCTCGCTGACACGTTGCAGGCGGTCAAACACCAGTTGGACGGCACCAGACCGGCTTGTTTCCTCAGCGGCGGCACCGACAGCTCGACGGTGGCAGGGTTGATAGGCCAGGCCACAGGCCAAGGCGCGGCCTCGTTCTCGATCGGCTTCGAGGCCGACGGCTACGACGAAATGGCCTACGCGCGACTGGCAGCGAAGCATTTCAAGAGCGAGCATCACGAGTACTACGTCACACCGGATGACCTGGTGCGCAGTATTCCTGCAGTGGCAGCGCACCACGACCAGCCCTTTGGTAACTCCTCCGCGCTGCCCGCCTACTACTGCGCGCTGAAGGCACGTGAGGCCGGTGTTTCGCGCCTGCTGGCCGGCGACGGCGGGGACGAGCTGTTCGGCGGCAACACGCGCTATGCCAAACAACGTTTGTTCGGCCTGTACGGACTGCTGCCGGCAAACCTGAGAAGCCGGGCGGTCGAGCCCTTTTTCAGTCTGGGGGCGGTAGCGCGTGCACCGCTGCTCAAGAAGGGCGCCAGCTACATCGAGCAGGCCCGCGTACCCATGCCTGATCGATTGCAGATGTACAACCTGCTGCTTCGCCTGGGCATGCCGCAGGTCCTGAGCTCAGGGTTCTTGGCCCGCATCGACGCCACGGCACCCGCCCGACAACAGGCCGAAGTCTATGCGGGCCCGAGCGCCTCTAGCGAGATCGACCGCATGCTGGCTTTCGACTGGCGCTATACGCTGGCGGAAAGCGATCTGCCCAAGGTTCGCAGCAGCGCGGCCCTGGCCGGCGTCTCGGTAGGCTTCCCGCTGCTCGATGCCAGGCTTCTGGCGATGTCGCTGCGCCTGCCGCCGAACTACAAGCTGCGCGGCCTGAAGCTCCGTTGGTTCTTCAAACAAGCGCTTCGTGACTTTCTCCCGCAAGAGATCATCACGAAGAAAAAGCAGGGATTTGGC
>RGQD01000884.1 GCA_010030205.1 Betaproteobacteria bacterium | reverse complement strand
GCGATCCGCGGGCCTGGTTTGCGGTCGGCTGGCTCAGCGCCCATCGCCAGGTGCTGGAAGCTGATTGCGCGTTGGCGTTGGCCCGGCTGGCGGGACGCCGCAGCATGCTGGGCTGATCGACCTGGGCTGGCGCCCGAACGGACGGCCTGCGATCAAGTGCCCAGGCCCCGCAGCGCCGCATCGACCGTGGGCATGATCCGGTCGAGTCCGATCTCGCCCTCGAATCCAGATCGATGTATCAAGCTCAGCGCTTGCGGGTTGACGTCGGCCAGCACCATGATGATGTTCCGGCGCTTGAGCTGGCGGTGCAGTTGCTGCAGTGCGTCGATGCCGGAGCTGTCGATCGAGATCAGCCGGTGCATCTCCAGCACGACGCAGCGGGTGTGCGCTGGTAACTGGCCTGCCAGCGCCTCGATCTTGCCGACCGCGCCGAAGAACAGCGCGCCGAACAGCTCAAACACCGCGACGCCCGGGGGCAACTCCTCGGTGGGGTCATGGGCGGGATAAGGCACGACCGAGAACATCGTGCCCATGCGGTAGATGAACACGCCGCAGGCCATCAGCAGGCCCACTTCCACCGCGGCGGTCAGGTCGACGACGACGGTCAGCACGAAAGTGCCCAGCAGTGTTGACCGGTACGGCAGCAGGAATCGCTTGAGCCGCGCGAACTCTCGCCACTCGCCCATGTTCCAGGCGACGAACAGCAGGATGCCTGCCAGCGCCGCCAGCGGCACGTGCAGCGCCAACGGCGCAGCCACCAGCACGATCGCCAGCAGCGCCAGCGCGTGGAGGATGCCCGCCACCGGTGAGGCCGCGCCGGCGCGCACATTGGTCACGGTGCGGGCAACGGTGCCGGTCGCCGGGATGCCGCCGAAGAAGGGCGTGACGATGTTGGCCAGGCCTTGCGCCATCAGCTCCTGGTTGGGATCGTGACGCTCGTGCTGTGGTGCCATGTTGTCGGCCACCCTGGCGCACAGCAGTGATTCGATCGCCCCGAGCAATGCGATCGTGATCGTCGGGATCACCAGCAGTTTGGCG
>RGQD01000883.1 GCA_010030205.1 Betaproteobacteria bacterium | reverse complement strand
TGGCCAGCATGTACGCGGTCTACCACGGCCCGGCAGGCCTGAAGCGCATCGCGCTACGGGTGGCCAGTTTCACCGCCATCCTGGCAAGCGGCTTGCGCGAGCTGGGGATCCCGGTGCTCAACGCCCAGGCCTTCGACACTCTGATGGTCGAGACCGGCGCCGCCACGTCAGCCGTGCTTGCGCGTGCGCTGGTCGGCGGCGCCAACCTGCGCCGGGTCAGCGACAGCCAGATCGGCGTCTCGCTGGATGAGACCACCACCCGCGCCGACCTCAGTTCGTTGTGGTCATGGTTCGCCGCGCCCGGCCAGGCTTTGCCGACGGTGGACGCGTTCGAGGCCGGCGTCGAAACACTGATTCCGCCTGCGCTGCGACGCAGCAGCGAATTTCTGACCCATCCGGTGTTCAATCGTCACCATAGCGAGACCGAGATGCTGCGCTACATCCGCAGCCTTTCGGACAAAGACTTGGCGCTGGACCGCAGCATGATCCCGCTCGGCTCCTGCACGATGAAGCTCAACGCGACCAGCGAGATGATCCCGATCACCTGGCCCGAGTTCGCCGACATCCACCCATTCGCACCGGCAGACCAGCGCGCGGGTTATGCTGAACTAAACGACCAGCTCTGCGCCTTGCTCGCTCAAGCTACGGGTTATGTCGGCATCAGCTTGCAGCCCAACGCCGGATCGCAAGGCGAATATGCCGGTCTGCTGGCGATCCGCGGCTGGCACGCCTCGCGCGGCGAGTCCCATCGCAGCATCTGCCTGATCCCGGAATCGGCCCACGGCACGAACCCGGCGTCGGCGCAGATGGCCGGCATGCAGGTGGTGGTGGTCAAGTGTGACGTCCAGGGCAATGTCGATCTGGCCGACCTGAAGACCCAGTGCGAGCGTCACAGCATGAATCTGGCCGCGGTGATGATCACCTACCCCAGCACCTATGGTGTGTTCGACACCCAGGTCAAGGCGCTGTGCGCGCTGGTGCACCAGCATGGCGGGCGGGTCTATGTCGACGGCGCCAACATGAACGCGCTGGTCGGCGTG
>RGQD01000882.1 GCA_010030205.1 Betaproteobacteria bacterium | reverse complement strand
ATCGATGCGGCACGCGCCCATGCACTCGGGCTGGTCAACCAACTGAGCGCGCCAGGCCAGGCCTTGGCTCGCGCGCTGGTGTTGGCACGGCGCATCGGCGACAACGCGCCGCTGTCGGTACAGGCCAGCCTACAAGCGATGAACGGGCTGCTGGCCGCTGCGGATGCAGCCGGCTGGGAAGCCACGGCCAAAGCGTTGGCGGTGATCAGCGGCAGTGCGGATTACACCGAGGGCGTGCAGGCGTTCTTTGAACGCCGAGTGCCGGTCTGGCAAGGCCGCTGATGCCAGGCCCGGCGCCATGAGCCAGTAGGAAGCGCCCGTGTGAACGCCGCCACGACTCTAAAGCGCCAACCACAGGCTTCACGACCGGTTTTCCGCGTATTAGCTAGGTTAGCAGTCTCGGCACTGCGCCATTTACCCCTCCAGATGTTTCATGAAGCCGCTGCGTGACGACAGCACAAAAGTGTTCTGGTAGTCGCCGATCTTGTGGATGAAGACCTTCAGCACGTCGAGCACACCATTCATTCTGAAGTCGTACCAGCCCAGTGTGTTCCGGCGAACGCAAGGCTTCTCACAAGGTATGGCGAGAGACGCCGAACTGCGCTGACAGCGCACGCGCCGGCGGCGAACGGTGCTGGGCAAGGGGGTCCCTGTTCGCGGTTCTGGCGCGCAGCGTTGCGGCCCGGTCAATGCGATGACCGATGCCACCGGAAGACCCCTGACATTTAGCCGCTAGCGCGGCTTGGGCGCCAACGCCCCTCAGCGAGCGCGAACCGGGATCTCGTTGAACGGCAGACCTCTGTCGGCCCGCATGTCCGCCGGCAGGCCCAGCACCCGTTCAGAGATGATGTTGCGCAGAATCTCGTCGGTACCGCCTTCGATGCGAGTCGCCGGCGAACGCAGCAACATGGCCTGGAACCTGGCCGCAGCACTCGGCTGCGCATCGTCGACCAGCACGCCCGAGGCGCCCTGCAAGTCGAGCGCGAACATCGCAATCTCTTGCAGCGTCTGGCCGGCAACGAGCTTGCCGATCGAGTTCTC
>RGQD01000881.1 GCA_010030205.1 Betaproteobacteria bacterium | reverse complement strand
AAGAACCACCAGTTGCGACCCTCGCCCAGCAAAGCGTCCCACACACCACCGACTTCAGCAGCGTAGACGCCGGTGCCGCCGAAGGTGCCGCCGCCTACCGCGTTGGTAGAGTAGCTGCCGCGGTTGATTTCGGCGCCGTGACCAGGCATCGACTCAAAACCAAACGCGATGCGCGGACCGGCATTGTTGAAGTTGCGCAGGTGCTCGATGTTGAAACCGTTGCTGCCCGTTGGGTTGTAGAGGCCCGCGCGCTCCAGGTGGGCCGGCACGAAGATACTGCCATTCGGTGCCTTCTCGCTCATCCAGCGGATGCCTTCGAGGATCTTGAGGTGGCCGAGGTTGGGGGTGCTGGCGCTGTTGTTGCCGGTGATCTTCTTGGCGGTCGCGTCCAGATTGGCGTTGTTGTTGCCGCTGCCCTGTACCGTGCAGTCCCACAGATTGGTCACACCGCGGCTGGTGTCGCTGTCGCTGCGGTCGAAGCGGTCGAAATGTGCTCGTGGCCAGGCGCGTTCTGCTCCAAACCGACCCACATCGGCTTGCTGCGGGCGCGGCTTTCGGCCTCCATGACCGCGTACTGGAAGGACTGGATTTCCTGCCAACGCCACATCACCTTCGGCGTGGCGGTGCCATCGCCGAGGATACCGGCGCGGCCGTTGGGCAAAGTGCTTTCCCAGGACTGGTTCGGGCCTTTGGCGGTGCTGGCCGGCTGGCCGCCGCCGGGGTAGGTCGCGGGCGGGTACGGGCCAGTATCACTGCTGGTCAGGCCCAGCGCCGGGGCGACCGGCGTGAACGGATCTTCGGAGAGTGTGCAGTTGCGGGCGCTGCCGCCGCCGTGGTCAGCCAGCACGAACCAGTCGAGGTTGCCGGCGCCGGCCGATGAACCGACCGACTTGTCGACCAGCTTCTTGATCGACAGCGTGCCGTCCGAGCAAGTGGTGTGGTTGTGGAAGTCACCGGTGGTGTAGGTACCGGCAGCTTTGGTTTTGGCTTTGTCAGCTGCCAGCGCCAATTCAGGCGCAGCGGCGGACAGGAGGGCAGCCA
>RGQD01000089.1 GCA_010030205.1 Betaproteobacteria bacterium | reverse complement strand
GACTCGCCGCCGACGCTGGCTTAGGGGTGGATTTGTCGCTTGGCTTGAGAGCAGGCGCGGATGCTGCCAACTCCCGACCTTCGTCGGCAGATCGCTCGACGAGTTCGGCGGGCACGCTGGCGACCTTGGCCGCGGGCGCGGCAGCCGGTGCGATGACAGGCGGCGGCAAGACCAATACCGGCGCGCCGTCCTTGCGCGGAATCTCGATCGGGATGTCGATCGCAATCGGCCGGGGCTGGGTTTCGAACAGCAGCGGAAACCCGACCACACCGATCCCCAGCAACACGGTGGCACCAATCAAACGGCGACGGGCCAGGGTTCGCGCGGCCGCGACGCCATCAATCTCTGCCTGCGGTATCGCAGCGGCAGGCGCTTCGGACTTGCGCTTGAAATAAGACAGCAGACCCATGCGAGGCGGGCCGCAGCCGAGTGGGGTGAAAGAACGGGGACGGGCCTGGATTCGCCAAGCCAGCGGCCGGGATCAAACTGGGCCCGGCCCAAGATGCCGGGCCGACAATCTTGGCAAGCCGTTTTTCAGCACACCGCCCACGGTGTAGAAGGAGCCAAAGACAACGATTCTATCAGCCGGGTCGGCTGCGGCAGCCGCCGCTTGCAGCGCCGTTTCAGGGTCGGGATGCAGCGTCATGCTGACGGCCCGGCCAAGGCTGGCAGCACCCACCGCCACCGCCAATTCAGACGCGCCAGCCGCCCGTGCAGCGGGTAGATCGGCCAAGTGCCAATGGTCGACCAATGGCGCGATGTGCGCGAGCATCGTCGACAGGTCTTTGTCGCGCATCGCCCCGAACACCGCATGGGTCTGGGGAAAATAGCCCATCTGGTCGAGGTTGTTGGCCAGCGCCGCGACCGACTGCGGGTTGTGCGCCACGTCCAGCACCAGCGCAGGTTGGCCGGCGATGACCTGGAAGCGGCCCGGCAGCTCGACCATGGCCAGGCCATTGCGCACCGCCTGGGCGTTGATCGGCAACCGCTCACGCATCGCCTCGAACACCGCCAACGCGCCAGCGGCATTGATCAATTGATTGGCGCCACGCAGCGCCGGATAGGCCAGGCCGTTGAAGCGCTGCTGCCGCCCGCGCCAGGCCCACTGCAGCTTGTCACCCTGGAAGTTGTAGTCGCGACCCAGCAACCACAGGTCAGCGCCGACCGCATCTGCTCGCGCCTGCAGCGCGGCAGGAGGAACGGGGTCGCTGACGATCACCGGCTTGGCTGGACGCATGATGCCGGCTTTTTCGAACGCGATCGCCTCGCGGTCGCTGCCGAGGAACTCGGTGTGGTCGAGCGCGATGCTGGTGATCAGCGCGCAGTCGGCATCGACCGCGTTGACCGCATCGAGCCGCCCGCCCATGCCGACCTCCAGGATCACCAAGTCGAGTGGCGCTGCGGCCAGCGCACGCATGATGGCCAAGGTGGTGAACTCGAACCAAGTCAGCGTGACACCTTGCCGCGCGGCTTCAACCGCCTCGAAATGCGGCAGCAGCGATTCGGCGCTGACCATCGCGCCGTTGATGCGGCAGCGCTCCTCAAAGTGCACCAGGTGCGGCTTGATGTAGACACCCACCCGGTAGCCGGCCTGCAGCGCCACCGCCTCGAGCATCGCGCATGACGAGCCCTTGCCGTTGGTGCCCGCCACGCTGATGACCGGCACCGAGAAGCGAAGCTCCAGCCGGTCGCGCACCGCAGCCACCCGGTCCAGCGTCATGTCGATGGTCTTGGGATGCAGCTGCTCGCAGTGAGCGAGCCAGTCGGCCAGCGTCAAAGCGAAACGCTCGCAACGCGCTGGCACGGGACAAGCGGCCGCCGCGGAACCGGCTTCGCCGGGCCGCTGGCGGCGCCTGTCGGCAAGCATGCCGGCAGGCCCTCGCAGGCGAGGAACAGTCCGCTGGGACGCGCCGAAGGCGCTACGGGGGGGGGTCATCAAGCCACCGCATCGGCGCTTTGGCGCTGCAGCATCGCGAGCAACTGCGCAATCGTCGAGCGCAGTTGGCGTCGGTCGACGATTTGGTCGATCGCGCCCTTGCCGAGCAAGAATTCGGCGCGCTGGAAACCCTCGGGCAGCTTCTCGCGAACAGTGTTTTCGATCACCCTCGGGCCGGCAAATCCGATCAGCGCGCGCGGCTCAGCGATCACCACGTCGCCCAGAAACGCAAAACTGGCCGACACGCCGCCCATGGTCGGATCGGTCAACACACTGATGTAAGGCAGCTTGGCTTTGGCCAGATGGGTCAGTGCGGCATTGGTCTTGGCCATCTGGAAAAGGCTGAAAAGACCCTCCTGCATCCGGGCGCCGCCAGTGGCCGCAAAACACAGAAACGGCATTTTTTGCTCGATCGCAGACTCAACGCCACGAACGAAGCGCTCACCCACGACCGAACCCATCGACCCGCCCATGAAGTCGAACTCGAAGCAAGCAGCGACCAGCGGAACGCTCATCACCGCGCCGCCGATCACGACCAACGCATCGGTCTCGCCGGTGGTCTCGAGCGCGACCTTCAGCCGCTCGGTGTATTTGCGGCTGTCCTTGAACTTCAGCGGATCGACAGGCAACACCTCCTGGCCAATCTCGTAGCGACCTTCGGCATCGAGGAATGCGTCAAGCCTGGCCCTGGCGCCGATGCGGTGGTGGTGGCTGCACTTGGGACAAACATTGACGTTTTTCGCCAAATCGGCGTTGTAGAGCACCGTCTCGCAGGCCGGGCACTTGATCCACAGACCTTCGGGCACCGAGCGACGCTCGGTTGGGTCAGTCTGTTGGATCTTGGGCGGCAGCAGTTTTTCAAGCCAGCTCATGTTGCGCTCTCCAGTGGTTTACAGCGTGTCGATCGCTTGTCGGATTTCGGCCATGAAGGCCCTGCCCGCGCCGGCGACCGTCTCGCGCGACGAGCCGTGCAGGATCTGCACCAGTCGCGAACCGATCACCACGGCGTCGGACACCCGAGACACGGCCTGGGCGGTCAACGCGTCGCGAATGCCGAAGCCTACCCCAACCGGCACCTTGACATGGGCGCGGATTCGCGGCACCGCTTGCGCCACCGCATCGGTGTCGAGGTGGCCGGCACCCGTCACGCCCTTGAGCGAGACGTAGTAGACGTAGCCCGTGGCAATCAAACCGACCTCGCGGATGCGCGCCTCGGTGGACGTGGGTGCGAGCAAAAAAATCAGGTCCAGGCCGGCGGCCTTCAGGTCAGCGGCGAAGACCTCACACTCTTCGGGCGGGTAGTCGACGACCAGCAGGCCATCGACACCGGCGCTGGCCGCGTCGCGGATGAAGCTGCCGGCGCCATGCTTTTGGTCGTAGCGCTCGACCGGGTTGGCATAACCCATCAGCACCACCGGGGTGCTGGCATTCACGGCCCTAAAGGAACGGACATATGCCAACACCTGGGTCAGGCCGATGCCGCGCGCCAGCGCACGCTCGCTGGCTTGCGCGATCACCGGACCGTCGGCCATCGGGTCGGAGAAAGGCACACCGAGCTCGATGATGTCGGCGCCGCCGTCGGCCAGCGCTTGCATGATCTCGACCGTTGCGTCGGCATAAGGGTCGCCGGCGGTGACATAGGGAATCAGCGCCTTGCGGCCCTGGGTTTTAAGCGCTTGCAGCGTCGCAGCGATCCGGCTCATCGCGTCACCTGGATGGTCTGCACACCGCCCTTGACCGATTGCCCTTTGCAAGACGGTCGGCAGAAGAACTCGGCACCCGACAGGTCGGCCACGGTGCCGATGTCCTTGTCGCCACGGCCTGACAGGTTGACCAGCAGGTGTTGGTCGGGCCGCATCGTCGCGGCCAGCTTCATCGCGTAGGCCACCGCATGGCTGGACTCCAGCGCCGGGATGATGCCCTCGGTACGGCACAGTCGGTGGAAAGCCGACAACGCCTCGTCATCGGTGATGCCCACGTACTCGGCGCGGCCGATGTCCTTCAGGAACGAATGCTCGGGGCCGACGCCGGGGTAGTCCAGGCCAGCAGAGATCGAGTGGGTCTCGGTGATCTGGCCGTTGTCGTCCTGCAGCAAATAAGTGCGGTTGCCGTGCAGCACGCCAGGACTGCCGGCGATCAGGCTGGCTGAATGCTTGCCGCTGTCGAGCCCCAGGCCGGCCGCCTCGACGCCTATCAAGCGCACCTTTTCATGCTGAATATACGGATAGAAGATGCCCATCGCGTTGCTGCCTCCGCCGACGCAGGCGATCACCGCATCGGGTTGACGGCCGATCTGCGCCGGCATCTGCACCAGACACTCGTCGCCAATCACGCGCTGGAAGTCGCGCACTATCGTCGGGTAAGGATGCGGGCCGGCCACCGTGCCGATGATGTAGAAAGTATTCTCGACGTTGGTGACCCAGTCGCGCAAGGCCTCGTTGAGCGCGTCCTTCAGCGTCTTGCTGCCGCTCTCGACCGGCACCACCTTGGCGCCCAGCAAGTGCATGCGGTAGACATTGGGGCTCTGCCGCAGCACGTCAGCGCTGCCCATGTAGACCACGCATTCCATGCCGTAGCGCGCGCAGATGGTGGCGGTGGCCACGCCGTGCTGGCCGGCGCCGGTCTCGGCGATCACGCGCGGCTTGCCCATGCGCTTGGCCAGCAAGGCCTGGCCTATGGTGTTGTTGATCTTGTGCGCGCCGGTGTGGTTCAGGTCCTCTCGCTTCAAGTGGATCTGCGCGCCGCCGATCTCTCGACTCGTAGATGGGTGAGGGCCGGCCGACGAAATGCGCCAGCTCTTGCCGATACTCGGCCATGAACTCGGCGTCCTGGCTGTAGTGCGCATAAGCTGCTTTGAGCTCGTCGAGCGCATGGACCAGGGTCTCGGCGACGAAAGTGCCGCCATAAGGCCCGAAATGCCCTCGAGCATCGGGTTGTTGGTAGTCGAACATTGAAAATTCCTGTGGTCAGCGCCTGGGCAGCCTGGCAGCCCGGCGTCGTGGGTTCATTGCCAATCGTCGGCGATCCGTGAATCCGCTTCACGCACGGCCTGGCAAAACTGGCGCATCAGCGCCGCATCCTTTTGGCCCTTGGCGAACTCCACGCCAGAGCTCACGTCAACAGCCCAGGGCCGGACATGCGTGATCCCATCGATCACGTTTGCAGGATTCAACCCACCAGACAAAACGACTGGACGGGGCACGTGGCGTGGCACGAGTGACCAATCGAAAACCTTTCCACCGCCGCCGTAGCCCTCGACATCGGTGTCGAGCAGGATCCCGGCAGCGCTTGCATGCGCAGCTGCGAAGTCTATCAAAGCAAAGCCCGGCTTCATCCGCGCAGCGCGCAGGTAAGGCCGGCCGCTGGACTGGAACAGGGCTTCACAGTGGGCCGGCGACTCGTCGCCGTGGAACTGCAGAAGCGCCCCAGGAATGGATTGCACCGCGTCTTCGATCAAGGCCGCTTCAGCATTGACGAACAGACACACCGGCGTGACGAAAGGCGGCAGTCGCCGCGCCAGTTCGGCGGCGCGCGCCACCGTGACCGCCCGCGGACTCTTGGCATAGAGCACAAAGCCGATCGCATCGGCGCCCGCGTCAACGGCAGCGCTCAGGTCAGCCTCACGGGTCAGACCACAGATTTTGATGCGGGTGCGTTGATTCATAGGCTCGATCCCCAGGGCGTTCAGGGCAGCCAGTCCATGGCCGGGTTGTGCTCGGTCAGGCCGAGGGCAGGGTCATAGTATGGCCCGGCAAAGTACAGACCATCGGCGGCAAAGGTTGGCGCCGCCGCGTCGCGGTTGCGCGCGGCCAGCACCTCGGCCAGCCAGCCTGGCGATTGCCGGCTGCTGCCCACGGCGACCAGGCAGCCCATGATGTTGCGGACCATGTGGTGCAGGAAGGCCGAACCGTCGACATCGAAGCGCCAGTAAGCGCCGCGTCGGCTGATCTGCAGCGAGCGCAGGGTCTTGACCGGGCTGCGGGCTTGACATTCGGAGGACCTGAAGCTGCTGAAGTCGTGCTCGCCGATCAAGTGCTCGGCCGCCTGGCGCATGGCATCCGCGTCGAGCGGGCGAAAGACCCAGCCCGCGCTGCCAGTTTCGAGCGCAGGTCGCACGGCGGACTCCAGCAACAGGTAGCGGTAGCGCCGACCCTGAGCCCAGTAGCGGGCGTGGAAGTCAGCCGGCACCACCGCGCACCACTGCAGCGCAATGTCGGACGGCAGGTAGCGGTTGGTGCCGCGCAACCAGGAAAAAGGCTCGCGTGTGACCGGGCTGTCGAGGTGCACCACCTGGTTGAACGCATGGACGCCGGCGTCGGTGCGGCCGGCGCACCAGGTCGCCACCGGCGCGTCGACAAAGCGCGACAGCGCGCGCTCGACATGGTCCTGCACCGTGCGTCCGCCAGGCTGGCGCTGCCAGCCCTGGTAGGCCGTGCCGCGGTAGCTGATGCCCAGCGCCAGTCGGGTGGTCATGGATTCGAGGTCAAACCGACATTATCGAGCGACTGTCGGACCCCGTCGGCTCGCCGACGCAGGCGCATCGATGCCGGATCGAAGCTGGTCAGCACCAGACCTGCGCACCCCTCAAGCCATGGCGTCGAGCATCGCTTGCGCTCGGTCGCGCAAGCTGCCACTGGCTTTGACCAGCAGTTCCTCCAGCAGGTCGCGGGCGCCGTCGAGATCGCCGATCTGGCGAAACTCCTCGGCCAGTTCGAGCTTGCGCAGCAGCGGATCACCGCCAGCGAAATCGTCCAGGCCGCCAGCGGCGATCGGGTCCTCATCGGCCAGCAAGCCCGATGCCTCATCCGGAAAACGGCCGAAGTCCAGCACGGTATCGCCTGCATCGTCGAGCTCGCCGGGCTTGGTGTCCTCGTCCTCGTCCTCGTCGAGCGTCATCGCCAGCGCATCGACATCGAGCGACGGCGCGCGCGGCATGGCGTCGCCGGATGGCTGAGGCGGTCGATCCTCGAATTCGAAATCCAGCCCCAAGTCGACCGACGGCAAAGCCCCGGCGGCTGGCTGCGCGGCCAAATCGTCAGCGCTCGGGTCGAGGTCGAGGTCGAGGTCGAGATCGAGACCACCCGAAGCGAGATCAGGCAAGCCCAAATTCTCTGCGTCTTGGGCGGATGGGTCGGGCGTCAAACGCGGCGCGCTGGCGCCCAGCGGCCCGCCGCCCAAGGGTTCGTCCTCGTGCGGCTCGGATCGTCCATCGGTTTGGTACAGCGCATTGTCCGGATCGAACTGCTGACCCAGAGACTGAGCCCGGGCCCAGTCTTCGCCAACACCGTGGCTCGTCGCATGGAGCTCGGTCGCGAGCAGCTCGAATGCTTTGCTGTCGCCCCGCTTGGCGTAGAGCTCCAGCAGCTTGATGCGAACCGCCATCCGGTCGGGTGTGTTGCGCAATGCCTCCTTGAGGATTTCCTCGGCCTGCAAGTCGCGACCGTAGGCCAAGTAGACATCGGCCTCGGCCACTGGATCGACATCGCCGATCGCATCGATCTGGCTCAACGAATAGCCCAGCGTGCTGGCCCGGGTCGCGTCGCGGGTGTCGACCTGCTGACCGCCGCTGGCGCCAAAGAACGAGTCGGCTTGCTCTCGGCTTGCGAGAAACGAGGTCTCGCCAGCCGCTTTGCCAAAGCGCCCGCGCAGTCGCCAGGCGCCAATACCAGCCAGCAACAAGGCCAGCACGCCTGCGCCCGGCAGCAGCCAGGGCTGTGCAGCCAAACCGTCGATCATCCCGCCTTGGGCTGGGTCGACAGGCAGCGGCGCACTGGCGGCCGGCGGCGCCGAAGCAGTGCCACTCGCGGGCACCGCGTTGACCGCCGCAGCGCCTTGCTGGAGCAGTTTCAGCGCCTCGACATTGCGCGAGAGTTCAGCCACCCGGGCAGCGTTGTCTCGGCTTTCGGCAGCCCTGGCGATCGCGGCCTCAGGCGCTGAAGCCGCTCCGCCGCTGAGCTTGAGCTTGTCGGGCGAGGCAGCCCCCGACTGCTTGCGGTCATCGACTGCCGCCCGCAGCTTGCCCTGGGCCTGGCGGCCAGGGTCCTGGGCCTGAGCCTGGGGCGCGCCCTGGGCCAAGCGGTTGCGGTAAGCGCCAAAATCGATGCTCTGCGCACTGATCAAGCGCTGCAGATCGGCGCTGCTGAGGTCGCGGACTTCGTCGGCCGTGGGCACCGCGAGCACCACACCGGCACGCAAGCGGTTGACGTTGTGCTCTATGAAAGCTTCCGGATTGGCCCGGTACAAGCCGACCAGCATCTGGTCCAGCGACACCCCGCCCGCTTGCAGGCGACCGGCCACACCATAGAGCGTGTCACCAGAACGCACCGGATAGCGCTGGCCGGTCGATGACGCTGCAGCGTCTGGCACCAAAGCATTGGGCTTGGCCGGCATGGCCTGCGCGGCGGGTCTGGGCGATGCCGCCACCACCGACGAAGCCGCTGCGGGCGCGACCGGTTCTGCTGAAGCAGCCGGGGCTGCCGGCAAGGGTTTGGGCGTCGCGGCCGGTGGCGCAGCGCTGATCACTGGCGCAACAGGCGCTTGCACTGCCCCGCGAGCACCCGGGGGATCGAACAGCAGCGTGAACTCTCGCACCAGGCGGCCAGAGGTCCAGTTCAGCTCGAGGATCAGTTCGATGAATGGCTCCTGGACTGCGCGATCGCTGCTCAAGCGAAGCGAGGCCCGGCCATCGGCACCCTGCACCACCACGGCCCGGGTAGCGGCCAGCACGGCGCTGTAGTCGACCCCGGCTTGGCGATAAGCCTCGGGCGAGGCGATGCGCACCGACAGCGAGGCCGACTCCTCGGCCGACAGACTGATGAGGTCGATCTCGGCCCGCAGGCCCTCGCCAAGCGCGGACTGCACGTTGAGCCTGCCCACGCCGAGCGCCCGCGCGTCGAAGACCGGGGCGCCCAAGGCTGCCAGCGCGGACAGGACCAGCACGGTTCGTGAGACGAACGACAGGCGGTATTTCAAAGCGACTCCACAACAGCACGCCCTTGACAGGCCGGTTGCCAGGGTGACCGGTCAGGCCCCACTGGGGCACCAGGACAAGCCAGGCACGAAAAGCTCAAGATGATCCCCCTAAACCCGGCCGCAGCGAATGAAAAATGCCTGCAAACAAACCATCAAGACCCGACTTGCCCAATGTTTGCACGCTTATGCGCAGGAAAGCCACGACCCGATGTTGCCATGTCGATACCGCCCCATCGGCGCCAAACCCTGACGGCAAACGCCGGCGCAGGGCCTGCGGGCCAGCCGGGTCAGCGCCCACACAGCGCTGCGGCAGTCCTGGTCTCAGACCAGCGCAGGCTGGCCGTCACCGCGGTCTCAGGCTTCGATCAGGATTCGCAGCATGCGGCGCAGCGGCTCGGCTGCGCCCCACAGCAACTGGTCACCGATCGTGAACGCGCCCACATATTCAGGACCCATGGCCAGCTTGCGAACGCGGCCGACCGGGATCGTCATCGTGCCGGTCACGGCCACTGGCGTCAGGTCACGCAAAGTGTCCTCACGGTTGTTCGGCACCAGCCTGACCCAGTCGTTGTCGGCAGCAATCATGGCTTCGATATCGGCCAGCGGCACATCGCGCTTGAGCTTGAAGGTCAAGGCCTGGCTGTGGCAGCGCATCGCACCGACCCGCACGCAGAAACCGTCCACGGGCACGGCCGCTGATCCGAAGCCCTCGCCTTGCCCGAGGATCTTGTTGGTCTCGGCCATGCCCTTCCACTCTTCCTTGGACAGGCCCCAACCGGGCTCATCCCGGCCCTTGCCGATACCCAAGTCCTTGTCGATCCAAGGGATCAGCGAGCCGCCCAGCGGCACGCCGAAGTTGGCGGTCTCGGCCGCCGACAGCGCGCGTTGGGTGGCAATCACCCGGCGGTCGATCTCGAGGATCGCGCTCATGGGGTCGTCCAGCAACTCGCGCACTGCGGCGTTGAGTGTGCCGTACTGCGTCAGCAGTTCGCGCATGTGCTGAGCGCCGCCGCCCGAAGCCGCTTGATAGGTCTGGGTGCTCATCCACTCGACCAGGCCCGCCTTGTAGAGCGCGCCCACGCCCATCAGCATGCAGCTGACGGTGCAATTGCCGCCGATCCAGTTGCGCCCGCCGCGGGCCAAAGAGGCCTGGATCACGGGCAGATTCACCGGGTCGAGCACGATCACCGCGTCGCCGGCCATGCGCAGCGTCGACGCTGCGTCGATCCAGTGACCGGTCCAGCCCGCCGCGCGCAGCTTGGGGAAGACCTCGCTGGTGTAGTCGCCGCCCTGGGCCGTGAGAATGATGTCGCAGCGCTTGAGCGCAGTGATATCGAACGCGTCCTGCAGCCGGGTCTCGTTCTTGGCCTGGCCAGGCGCCACACCGCCGGCGTTGCTGGTCGAGAAAAACAGCGGCTCAATCAGCGCGAAGTCCGATTCAGCCTGCATCCGATCGATCAGCACCGAGCCGACCATGCCGCGCCAGCCAACCAGGCCGACGAGAGGGTTCTTGGCGATTGCCATGTCAGTTCACCTAGGTTTCTTCATCTCGGGACCCCAGCTTGCCCGGCTCGTTTCGCCGGGGTCCAGTGGGGCGAGACGGTCCGGCGCTGGCTAGCGCTTGGTCATCGACGTGGTTTTGCCCGACAGCGCGGCGACGACCGCATCACCCATCTCACGCGTACCCACCCGCTGCGTGCCTTCGGACCAAATATCGCCGGTGCGCAAACCAGCCGACAGCACTGCGCTGACGGCGGACTCGATCCGTCCGGCAGCTTCAGGCTGGTTGAGGGTATAGCGCAGCATCATCGCGACCGACAGAATTGTAGCGAGCGGGTTGGCCACGCCCTTGCCGGCGATGTCAGGCGCACTGCCGTGGCTGGGCTCGTACAAGCCCTTGTTGTGCTTGTCTAGCGACGCCGAAGGCAGCATGCCGATCGAGCCGGTCAGCATCGCCGCAGCGTCGGACAAGATGTCGCCGAACATATTGCCCGTGACCACCACGTCGAAAGCTTTGGGCGCTTTGACCAACTGCATCGCGGCGTTGTCGACGTACATGTGGTCCAGCGCAACGTCAGGGTACTGGGCGTGGACCTCGGTGACCACGTCCTTCCAGAACTGGAAGGTCTCGAGCACATTCGCCTTGTCGACCGAGGTGACCTTGCCGCCAGCACCGCCAGCGCGACGCCGCGCGGCCTGGAAAGCAACATGGGCAATGCGCTCGATCTCGGGCCGGCTGTAGCGCATCGTGTCAAAAGCTTCCTCGGCACCGGGGAAATGACCATCGATCGCGACGCGTCGCCCACGCGGCTGGCCGAAGTAGATGTCGCCGGTCAGCTCGCGGATGATCAGGATGTCCAGGCCAGCCACCAGCTCGGGCTTGAGCGACGAGGCCTGGGTCAGCTGCGGGTAGCAGATTGCGGGGCGGAAATTGGCGAACAAGCCCAGGTGCTTGCGCAAGCCCAGGATGGCCTGCTCGGGTCGCAGCGGGCGGTCGAGCTTGTCGTACTTCCAGTCGCCGACAGCACCGAACAGCACCGCGTCGGCGGCCTTGGCCAGGTTCAGCGTCGATTCAGGCAAGGGGTGGCCATGGGCCTCGTAGGCCGCGCCGCCGACCAGTGCGGTCTCGGTCTCGAAGCCCAGGTCCAGCACTGCCAGCACCTTGACGGCCTCGGCGACGATCTCGGTTCCGATGCCGTCGCCGGGCAGGATGGCAATCTTCATGTCAGTCTATCCTTCAATGGGGTTGATTCAGAGCACGCGCTGGTCAAGCCAGGGCATCCTGGCCAGTCGCTCGGCCTCGAAAGCCTTGATCTTGTCGGCATGTCGCAACGTCAGACCGATGTCGTCGAAACCATTGACCAGGCAGTACTTGCGGAAGTCCTGGACCTCGAAAGCGATCTCGCTGCCGTCGGGCTTGACCACCACCTGGCGCGGCAGATCGACGGTGAGCTGGTAGCCGACAAAGCCGAAGACCTCGTCGAACAACTGCGACACCACCGACTCGGGCAGCACGATCGGCAGGATGCCGTTCTTGAAGCAGTTGTTGAAGAAGATGTCGGCATAGCTCGGTGCGATCAGCGCCCGAAAACCGTACTGCTCAAGCGCCCAGGGCGCGTGCTCTCGGCTCGAGCCGCAGCCGAAGTTCTTGCGTGCGAGCAGTATCGAGGCGCCCGGGCTACCGGAGGGCCCGGCCAGGTAGCGCGGCTGGTTCAGCACGAAGTCCGGGTTGGGTCGGCGCACCACCTCAGGTTGGCCAGGCTCGCCCTTGTCGAGATAGCGCCACTCGTCGAACAGGTTGGGTCCGAAACCCGAGCGCTGGATCGACTTCAGGAACTGCTTGGGGATGATCGCGTCGGTGTCGACGTTGGCACGGTCCATCGGCGCGACCAGGCCCTTGTGTACGGTGAATGCTTGCATCTGAGAACCTTTCAATCATGCTGCTTGGCCCAGCGAACGCCGCGGAACCGGCTTCGCCGGGCCGCTGGCGTTGCCCCCTTGAGAGGGCGGCCTTCAGGCCGTAGGGGGTGGGTCAAGAAACCCGGCGAACGTCGACAAAATGGCCGGCCAACGCGGCGGCGGCGGCCATCGCCGGGCTGACCAGATGGGTTCGACCCCCCGCGCCCTGGCGGCCTTCGAAGTTGCGGTTGCTGGTCGATGCGCAACGCTCGCCGGGCTCGAGGCGGTCGGCGTTCATCGCCAGACACATGCTGCAGCCTGGCTCGCGCCACTCGAAACCGGCAGCCTTGAAGATCTCGTGCAGCCCCTCGGCCTCGGCCTGCACTTTGACCAAACCCGACCCCGGCACCACCATCGCAAGCTTGACGCTGCTCGCGACCCGACCGCCGATGCGGCGAACCACCGCCGCAGCCTCGCGCATGTCCTCGATCCGGCTGTTGGTGCACGAGCCGATGAAGACCTTGTCGATACGGATGTCGGCGATGGCCTTGTTGGGCTCCAGCCCCATGTAGACCAGCGCGCGCTCGATCGCGCCGCGCTTGGTGTCGTCGCGTTCTTTGTCGGGATCGGGCACGCGTTCGTCGATCGCCAGCACCATCTCGGGGCTGGTGCCCCAGGTGACCTGGGGCTTGAGCTGGGCCGCGTCGACCTCGACCACCAGGTCGAAATGCGCGCCCTCGTCGCTGCGCAGGCCACGCCACAGCGCTGCGGCATGCTCGAACTCGATGCCCTTGGGCGCGAACGGCCGGCCCTTGACATAGCTGATCGTGGTCTCGTCAACAGCCACCAGCCCGGCCCGGGCGCCGGCCTCGATCGCCATGTTGCACACCGTCATCCGGCCTTCCATGCTCAGCGCGCGGATCGCCGAGCCGCCGAACTCGATCGTGTAACCGGTGCCGCCTGCGGTGCCAATCCTGCCAATGATCGCCAGCACGATGTCCTTGGCGGTCACGCCGCGGGTCAACACGCCGTCGACCTTGACCAGCAGGTTTTTCGCCTTCTTGGCCAGCAGCGTCTGGGTGGCCATCACATGCTCGACCTCGCTGGTGCCGATGCCGTGGGCCAGTGCGCCAAAAGCGCCGTGCGTGCTGGTGTGGCTGTCGCCGCAGACGACGGTCATGCCCGGCAGCGTCGCGCCCTGCTCGGGCCCGATCACATGGACGATGCCCTGGCGCCGGTCGAGAAACGGAAAATAGGCTGCCGCGCCAAAAGCCGCGATGTTGGCGTCCAGCGTGGTGATCTGGAGCTTGCTGATCGGGTCCTTGATGCCGTCGTAACCCAGCGCCCAGTCGGTGGTCGGGGTGTTGTGGTCAGCGGTGGCAACGATGGAGCTAACGCGCCAGACCTTGCGCCCGGCCAGACGCAAACCCTCGTAGGCCTGCGGGCTGGTCACCTCGTGCACCAGGTGGCGGTCGATGTAGAGCGTGGCAGTGCCATCGTCCTCGGTGTGGACGACATGGTCGTCCCAGAGCTTGTCGTACAGGGTGCGTGCGGTCATGGGGTTCTTCTCTTGAGTCGTCGCCGGGGTCGCCGCTCGCAGCGGCTTGTCAGATTTTGGCCCGGATTGTCGCGCCATCCGGCGCGGACCGGGTCGCGGGCGGCCCGGCGTGCTTGCTCGCGCCGCGGCAGGGCCGCCCATACCGCTTCTACACTTGCGAACCCGCCTGCTCAGAACCCGGTCCGCCATGTCATCGCCCGCTCCGCTCATCCCGTCGACCAGTCGCCGGCTCGCACCCGACCTGCAGACCATCTTCGACGCGCTGTGCTTCATGCAGGCACCGATCAACATCAACCGCCTGGCCGAGCTGCTGGGCGAGCATCGGACCTACGGCGGCGGCAGATTCCACAGCGTCGAATTGCGCAAGCAGCTGGGTGAGTTGCTCAAAGCCGGACGGGTGCTGAGCGACCCCAAGGGCCATTGGTGGGCCGAACCCGGCCTGTCCTGGGCCCGGTTCACCGCGCTGGTTCAACAACCCGAGGAGCGCGCCCGATGGTGGGCGGCCTGGCGCAGGCTTTTTCGATTCGACAACACCTGGCATCTGGAGCTGTTCGGCGACGACGCGCTGGTCGGCGCGCTGCGGGTGGTGATCTACGCCGGCGGCACGCCAGCGGCATTCGACCGTCTGTGCAGCCTGAGCAACAGCGGCACGCCGATCCAGGTCAGCACGCTGGGGGTGGCGCTGCTGCGACCCTTCGACGCAGCGCTGTGGGAGGGCATCGTCCCCGATCTGCGCTACCACCTGCTGCTCAATCTGCTCGCGCTCGCGGGCCGCGACACCGAGGCGGTGCAAGCGCCGCTGTGGCAATGGCTGCTGGCCCAGAGCCGGCCGAATCCGGACGCCTTGCAAGAGCTGCCGCGCCTGCGCTTGGCCGAGTGGCTGGTGCTGTGCGGCCAGGGCGACGAAGCGCGCCGCGTGCTGCTGGGGCTGGACCACCCCGAGGCCCAGGCGCTGCGCGCGACCACCGAGATCACCGCCGGCCGCTACACCGAAGGCGCGTTGGCCTTCGACCTGGCCTGGAAGGAACAGTCGACCCTGCTGGGCAAGCGCAAGCAGCTTTTTGGCGAAGCCAGCAGCTGGCTCTACCTGATGGCGCTGATCGCCCAGTCCGACCCGGCAAAATGGACCCGGGCCCGCAAGTTCGCCGCCGCCGAGGCCGGCCGGCGCGATGCCGACCCCTACACCTTCTGGGGCATCTGGCAGGAGGCGATCGACCAGCGCCTGGGCGACGCGCCACGCAGCCCGCGCAGCTTCATGCTCGCGCCGAGCAGCAGCATGGGCAGCCTGCAGCAACTCAGCCACCTGCTGCTGGCGGCGTGGCTGGGCCACAAGCCGATGCCGGCGACAGGGCTGGCGGCCCATGGCCAGGCGCTGGCAGGCCGCTTCGAGGCCTGCGGCCAAGCCTGGCTGGCGATGGTGACGCGTCGCTGCACCGCGCTGCTGCTGGGCCAGGCGCCGATGCCGACAGACGCGGCCCAGCCCTTTCCGATCGGCGCGCCGGCCGACCGCTGGCGCGAAGCGCTCGATGCGATCGTCGCGCTTGGGGCCTCAGGCAGCGCGGCAGCCGCCGGCGCCGTGGCCGATCGGCTGATCTGGACGGTGCAGACCAACGCACAGGGCCGGGTTCGCAAGATCGAGCCGCTCGAGCAAAAAGCCGGTGCCCGCGGTCTGGGCAAACCCAAGCCGGCTTCGCTGGCCAGCCTGACCAAGCGCGTCGGCTTGCCCGCACACGACGCGGCGGTGCTGCGCGCGGTCAAGAAGCTGCCCTTCGGCAACCAGCTGGTGATCGACCGGATGCAAGCCGTTCAGGCCCTGGTGCGGCATCCGGCGGTCGCCTGGTCCGATGCGCCGCTGCAGCTGATCGAGGTCAGCGAGGGCCTGCCGGTGATCGAGGTGCTGACGCGGGGCGAGTTCCTGCAGTTCCGGGTCGTCGACCCGATTCGC
>RGQD01000880.1 GCA_010030205.1 Betaproteobacteria bacterium | reverse complement strand
GCGACGATGGACATGATCGCCGGCGTGATTGACAGCAATGTCGAGGCGCTCACCAGCGCAGTCCCCAACGTCAATGCCGGGCAGTACCGTGCACTGGCGGTGCTCAGCGCCGAGCGCCAGCCCTTGATGCCCAATGTGCCGACCTTCCGCGAGTTGGGTTACCCCTCTGTGCTTGGCGAGACTTGGTATGGCGTGTTTGCCCCGGTTGGTACACCCAAGCCGATCGTCGACAAGCTCGCCGCAGCGATCAACAAAATCACCACATCGGCCAGCTTTGGTGAAGCTATGCGCAAACTCGGTAACGAGAGCAAGACCAGTGCGACACCGGCCGATCTGCTGGCCTTCACCCAGCAGCAGAGCAAGATGTGGGGCGACCTGATCAAACGGCTGGACATCAAGGCCGAGTGAGCGCCCAGCGCCTCGGCCAGCGCCTGCCAGACCGATCCGAACCTCGAGCATGATGCGTCGAGCATGATGCGTCGAGGAGGGCGGCCCGACCTACGGTATGGTATGTTCCGCCGCGCCGCGGGCGATTGCCGATCGATTTGATAACGGCTCTGCGTGCCGCAGCCCCTGAGGGTCTCGTTCGCCGGCCTTGGTCTTTCGTTCGAGCGCCCGGACATTCGCCAGCGCCTTTTCCAATTTGCCGTCCAACTTGCCCTCAAAGCAGCCTCGTTCCCATCCCCACCGGAGACCCGTATGAAACTGATTCGCACACTCGCCGCCATGCTCGCTTTGGGACTGGGCGCGCCCGCGTTGGTCCAGGCCCAGACGATCAAGGTCGGCACGATCCTGCCATTGTCGGGTGGCGCCGGACCACAGGGCCAGCATGTGACGAACGCGATCCAGACGATGGCCGCGCTGATCAATGAGAGTGGCGGTGTGCTCGGCCGCAAGATCGAGATCGTCTCGCGCGACGACGAGTCGACACCGGCCGTCGGTGTCTCGCGCGCCACGGAGCTGATCAGCCTGGGCGTGTCGGTGATCATTGAAGGCTGGAACAGCCCGGTCACGCTGGCGATGCAACCGGTGATCGCGCGCGG
>RGQD01000879.1 GCA_010030205.1 Betaproteobacteria bacterium | reverse complement strand
TGCAGATGGGCCACCAGGTCGGTGCGGGAAAAGCGCTCGATGTTGCGACGTACGCCGATCACCGGCTGGGCCAGCGGGTGCAGACCAAAACAGGCACGATCGAACAGCTTGTAGGCGCTGGCCATCGGGTCGTCCTCGTCCTCGGTGAACTCATGCAGCAACACCTCGCGCTCACGCTCGAACTCGCTCTCGGGGAACGTGGCGTGCTGCACCAGGTCGCCCAGCATGCGGACGAACAGCGGCGCATCGCCGGCCAGTCCGCGCATGTGGAAAGCCGTGTGGTCCTTGTCCGTGTGGGCATTGACCTCCGCGCCCAGGCGCTCGGCATCGAGGTTCAGGCGTTTCGCGTCTCGCTGCGCGGTGCCTTTGAACACCATGTGCTCGATCACATGGCCGATGCCGTTCAAGGCCTGGCGCTCGTGGCCACTGCCGCTTCGAACGAACACACTGACGCTGGCGGTCTGGACCTGAGGGATCGCGATCGTGACGACGCGAACACCATTGGCCAGCGTTGTGCAACAGGTCTCTGGCGCGGCCCCAGATTCGGCCATCAGTGCAGCGCGGCGCTGTCGACCAGCGCGAACTCGGCCACGGGTGACTCGAACCACTGAGCATCCTCAGTGACGCACAGCAAATTGCCGCGCATCGAGCCCTGTGAGGTCGAGATCTGAGCCCAGCTGGTGTACTCAAACTGCTCGCCTGGCTGCAGCATCGGTTGGTGGCCGACCAGTCCCAATCCGCGCACTTGCTGCACGCCACCTCGGTGGTCGCTGATACGCCAGTGGCGGCCGATCAGCTGAGCTGCCACCTCGCCGGTGTTGCGTATCGTCACGGTGTAAGCAAACCCGTACAGATGTTGCGCCGCATCGGTGTGCTCGGGCAGCGGGCGAACCGCAACGGTGGTGGTCAATCTTGCTTGGGACATGGTGCATTTTAGGAAGACTGCCAGAATCAGTGGTTCTGCAGGCCCTTGCCGCGATCCACGCCCATGAGCAAAACCTTCCGCATCGCCCCCAGCATCCTGTCGGCCGATTTCGCCCAGCT
>RGQD01000878.1 GCA_010030205.1 Betaproteobacteria bacterium | reverse complement strand
CAGCGCGCTCTGCACGCCGGGCGAAGCAGCCCAGACCCCCAGTGCGATCGACGGGATCTGCGGCGCCTGCGGCTGGATCAGCGGCTTGCCAAGGTAGAAGGCCAGGCCGGCGCCAAGCAGCATCAGCGCAATGCCGGTGGCAATGTCCGAGACCCGCTTCAGCGAGCACAACAAGCCATGCATCAGCGCCAGCGCAGCGCCACCGGAGAGCCGCTGAGATAAGCACCACCGAAACCAGCCATCGCCGAGAACACCAGCACACCCTCTAACCCCAGGTTGATACGGCCGGACTTTTCAGTCAGGCATTCACCCAGGCTCACAAACAGGAATGGTGTGCCCACCCGAACCGCACCGCCGATGATGGCCAACAGCAGATCGAGCCACAGGTCGGCGCTCACGCAGCAAGCTCTCTAGACATCGGCCGCCACCGGTTCAGATGCGGCACCGGCCACTGAAACAGCCGGCCGCGCAAGACCTCGGCCGCCAGGATGAAGACGAATGCGAAACCCTGCAGCACCAACACCGACGCATCGGGCAAGCCCATGCGCCGCTGCAGCAGGCTGCCGGCTGCGGCAAATCCACCAAACAACAGCGCCACCGGTGGGATCGCCCAAGGGTTGTGCCGTGCCACGAAGGACACCAAGATGCCCGTATAGCCCAGCCCGACGATCACCGAAGCATTGGCCGCCTGGTGTACGGCCGCGACCTCTACCGCGCCGGCCAGGCCCGCACAAGCGCCGCCCAGCGTGCAGGCCAGCAGCACCAAGCGGTCGGTGGGCAGGCCCACCAGCCGGGCCGTACGCGCATTGCCGCCGACAACCCTGAGCGCGAAGCCCGAGGCGGTGAAGCTCAACCACAGTCCAGCCGCCACGCACAGCACCAAGCCGATGACCAGACCCCAGTGCACATCGCCGAGCAAGCTGTCACCACTGGCGAAGATCGGCCCGATGCGCAGGCTCTCGACCAACGGTCGGGTGCTCGGCTTGTTCAAGCTGGCTGGGTCGCGCAGCGGACCCTCGACCCAGTGCTTGAACAGCGCGATTGCGA
>RGQD01000877.1 GCA_010030205.1 Betaproteobacteria bacterium | reverse complement strand
TATTACCGTAGCCATTTTGGCTCAAGTCAGACAAGTTTCTGGCATTCACAATGATTTTTGTTTTAGCTACACAGCTAAAGCTGCGTGCTGATAGCGCGGAGCTAAAAGCTCGGCATGCAGAGCAACAAGCTAAAAATGCTCAAAAGTTAGTTGCAGACATGCAAGATCGTTGCATCCAAGTAAATCTGCTAATGGAAGAAGCAATAAAGCAAACAGCTGAAGCCATTCAAAAATTGAAAATTAGAGAGTTGCAAATTACAGAGCTTCTACGAGAAGTCGTAGAAGCTCAACAGCACATGAGACAAGCTATAGAATCAATAGTTGTTCATACAAACACTGCAGTAGTATCAATGGTACCAGCGATGATTGCACTACAAGCAGCATCAGCGGCGATTGCACTACAAGCAGCATCAGCGGCGATTGCACTACAAGCAGCATCAACGGCGATTGTATCACAAACAGCATCAGATGTGATTGCATCACAAGCAGCATCAGCGGCGATTGTACCACATACAGCATCAGTGGCGATTGCACCATATACAGCATCAGCGGCGATTGCACCACAAGCAGCATCAGCGATGATTGTGCCAGCAGTAGTTGTACCACAAGCAGCACCAGCCGCTACAGCAATTACAGAAGTGTGCACATATCATAGACAAAGGCACGAATTCTATGAAGCAGCATATGTTGCTATCGCTGGCAAGAAACCATCTGCCAAGTCTTTTCATCATTATCAAACTGAAGATGGCATGTGGGCTAGCTATGCATGTGCACCTTGTGCAGACTTTTGGCAAGAGAATGGTTATACAATTTGCGAGTTGTGTTTACTGACGCCTATTTGGTGATAGCATCAATTACATTTGGTAACAACATCTGCATTATTTGTTGCAACAACATCAGTATCAATTGCATTTTTGGCAACAGCATTAGCTGCAGTATTTGTAGTAACAGCATTATCTACAAATACTGCAGCAACTACAACAGTTGTACATGCATGTTAAATTAATATTTATCGAGACCTATACAAATTGATGTCAATTATTTTGT
>RGQD01000876.1 GCA_010030205.1 Betaproteobacteria bacterium | reverse complement strand
TCTGCCTCTCCAATCATCTTTTCGCCCGTATCTGTCAACTGCTTCCGCAGGGACGGATGCTGGACGAACTTTGCGCGCACGCCCTTCTCGTATATCTCGTCCTGCTTGGACTCCCATACTTCCGTGACAAACCCCTCAATCTTCCCGCCCATCTTCTTTGCCGAACTTGCCGTCTTTGCCTTCTTCAAAATGTCAGTGTACGTCTTCTCGTCTCCAAACAACTTTGCCTTCTGCGCCTGAATGAAGTGCTCCACAGTCTTGTATTGAACATCGTCGACCGTGATGGGATGCGCAGACTGATTGCTGTAATTTTGCGAATTGTCTTCTTTGGGCGTAGGACCGAAGAACAGAATCGGCATCTCTTCTGGCGCAACGGGTGCCTTCTTCAACTTCCGCTTCACGGGTTTCGGCGGTTCAGGAGCAGGCGCAGGCGCGGGCTCTTCCTTAGGCGCTTCAGGAGCAGGTGGGGGCGCAGGAGGGGGTTCAGGAGCAGGAGCAGGCTCTTCCTTCTTAGGCGGTCCTTCCGGGGCATTCTGGTAATCCCATTCCAGAGGAGGCATTTCATCCTCCTTTTCCACATCTGTTGGCATAACCACCTCTTCTTCCTCAATATCTGCCCTCCGCCGAAACACAAAGGACCGATTCAGAAACGAGAACGTCTTCTGCTGCTCGTTCAGAGAAGTCTTGTTCTGGTTGTCATGAATGTCCCTGAACAACTCCGTCTCCGCCAACTCAAACCCTGCTGCTTCCATCAACTCCACGACTTTCTCGAACGGAACCAGGTACTCCGTCTGCGCCTGCTCGAAACTTTCTAGGAGAACCTTCACCGGCATCCCGAACTTTGCGTCTTGTTCCCACGTCCCTGATTCCGTATATTCTTTCGTGTATTTGCCTGCCTCCACATACGTCCCCGTCTTCGAATGCTTCATGCCGAACGAATGTGTATCCCGTCCAAAGAGAAGACTGTATATCTCCTTCCCGTCCGAACACGTCCCGAAGAACGTTCCGTTACAAGTATCCTTGACGTTCTGCGCAAATGCCTTGAACT
>RGQD01000875.1 GCA_010030205.1 Betaproteobacteria bacterium | reverse complement strand
CTGCGCCAACAGCGCGATGCCGAAGTCGAGGCTGACGAGCGATTGCGCATCACGCGCGAGCTGCATGACGGCCTGGGTTCGCACTTGGTTGCTGCCGCTTCATTGCTCGCGAGCGCGCATCCAGCGCCAGGCGAGCGCGCCTCGCTGGCAGCGCTGGTCGATCAGTCGCTGCAGGAATTGCGCAACGCGCTCGACGCGATCGCCTCTGACACCACCGACGTCGCCGAGTTGCTCGGCGCCTTGCGCGATCGACTGGAGCCCGTGTTGGCGGCCCGCGGCATCGGACTGGCATGGGACGTCGCGCCGCTGCCGGGTACGCTCGGCTATGGGGTGGCCCAGCGTCTGGACGTGTTGCGCATCGTGCAAGAGGTGTTTGCCAACATCCTCAAGCACGCCGGACGCTGCCGGGTCCGCTTGCAGGCGCAATCCACGCCCACTGGCGGCAGCCTGATCACGATCACCGACGACGGCCGTGGACTGTCCGCAGCGCCGAAGGAGGGCGTGGGACTGCCCAGCATGCGGGAGCGCGCGCAGCGCTTGGGCGCAGGACTGGCGATCGGACCGGCCGAGCATGGTGGCTGCCGGGTCACGCTGTCCCTGCCAGCGTCAGTGCAAGCCTCGGCATGGATGCCTAGCGTGGACCAGCGCATCGCCTCCCGCAACTGGTTGGCGCGTATTGGCAAGTGAAGGGTCGGGCCCCAAACCACGCCGAGATCGCCCGCGACTGAACGCCGGGACGGCAGCAGCCGTCAATGTGCGAGGATGCGCGGGCCTTTCCTTGACACTGCGCTACGAACCCAGCCCCGATGAAGAAAGTCTCCGCCAAGCGCCATCCCGGATCGAACGCGTCCCTCGCGCTGGTGATGATCGCCCGCGACGAAGAGGCGTCGATCGCGCGCTGCCTTCGCAGCGTCAGCGCATTTGTCGACCAGATGATCGTGCTTGACACTGGGTCGACCGATGCCACGGCAAGCATCGCGCGTGACCTCGGTGCCCAGGTCTACCACTGGCCATGGCAAGACGACTTCGCTGCGGCACGCAACGAAGCC
>RGQD01000874.1 GCA_010030205.1 Betaproteobacteria bacterium | reverse complement strand
TGAGGCGTTGACCTTGGTCAGCACGGCGTTATTGTTCGCCGGACCGCCTGTCGGCAAGGCTGAGCCTGTTGAGCGACCGCGTGAACAGCAAGAATTGAGCCAAGCCGCGACGCCCGCTCGAAGTCACCGATAGGAAATCTGAGCTGTCTGTGGACAATAGTGAGAACCAGACCGGCCTCAGGGCCGCCCGGGCTGTCGCGAAGACCAGGCAGACCTAGAGATCAACCCATCGGCAGGCCCCATGCTCGACGACATCAAGAAGACCCTCTGGGCCACCGCCGACAAGCTGCGCGCCAACATGGATGCCGCCGAGTACAAGCACCTGGTGCTAGGCCTCATCTTCGTCAAGTTCATCTCCGACACCTTCGCCGCCCGCCGCACCGAGGTCGCCGCTCGCCTGGCCGACCCGGATGACGAGTACTACTACGGCCAGGCAGCGGCTGAAGATCTGGCAGCCGAGTTGGAAGACCGTGACTATTACCGCGAAGTCAATGTCTTCTGGGTGCCCGAAACTGCCCGCTGGGAGGCGCTACGCGCTTCCGCCAAGCAGCCCGACATCGGCAAGCGCATCGACGAGGCGCTGACGCTGATCGAGAGCGAGAACCCCAAGCTCAAGGGCATCCTGGACAAACGCTATGCCCGTGCCCAATTGCCCGACGGCAAGCTGGGCGAACTGGTGGACCTGGTGTCGACCATCGGCTTTGGTGCCAGCGCGGCCCAGGCCCGTGACGTGCTGGGCCAGGTCTACGAATACTTTCTGGGCATGTTCGCCAGCGCCGAGGGCAAGCGCGGTGGTCAGTTCTACACCCCGCGCAGCATCGTCAAAACGCTGGTGGCCGTTCTCAGCCCCCACCATGGCAAGGTCTACCACCCCTGCTGCGGCTCGGGCGGCATGTTCGTGCAGAGCGAGGAGTTCATTGAGGCCCATGGCGGCAAGATCGGCGACGTGGCGATCTTCGGCCAGGAAGCCAACCCGACCACCTGGCGCCTGGCGGCGATGAACCTGGCGATCCGCGGCATCGACTTCAACCTGGGCCGTGAGCCGGATG
>RGQD01000873.1 GCA_010030205.1 Betaproteobacteria bacterium | reverse complement strand
TGATGTGGGTCACGCGATGCCCGAAACCGGGGTTTGCCATGAGGCGGCGAGGCGGCCTTGCGGTGCGGCAATCCCAGGGCTCAAACGGTGCCGCAGCGTATGGCCGGCCGGGCTTGAAATGCTGGACGCTGTACCCAGTTACGAACCATGGAACTTCATCACATCGCTTGCGCTCGCTGTGGCGCTGTCAACCGCCTGCCCAGCGACCGGCTGGCTGACGATCCTGCTTGCGGGCGCTGCCATCAGGCGCTGCTCGACGGCCTGCCGGTCGAGCTTGACGACCAAGGCTTCGATGCTTTTGTGGCCAAGACCACCTTGCCAGTGTTGGTGGATTTCTGGGCGCCCTGGTGCGGCCCTTGTCGTCAGATGGCGCCGCAGTTCGAGGCCGCTGCGCGGCAGTTGAAAGGCCGCGCACTGCTGGTCAAGGTCAACAGCGACGACAGCCCGAAGGCCTCGGCCAAGTTTGCGATCCGCAGCATCCCGACGCTGGTGCGTTTGCAGGCCGGGGCGGAACTCAGGCGCCAATCAGGCGCGCTGCCGTTGGCGCAGATCGTCGCGATGGCGGGCTGATCGGCTCGCCTCGCTGGGCTGTCTGTCAATAGCCCAGCGACCGGTCTACCGCGTTGGGCAGTGGCGAGCCGCGGTGCAGGCAGCGCAAGCCTTCGATGAATTGTGCGGCCACCGTCAAGGGCGAGGATTGCCCAGCGATGTGCGGCGTGATCGTGATGCCAGGCTCCGTCCACAGCGGGTCGTCGGCGAGCATCGGCTCGATCATCTGCACGTCGAGCGCTGCGCCGGCCAAGTGGCCGCTGCGCACCGCGGCGATCAGATCGGCCTCGACCAGGTGCTGGCCGCGGGCGATGTTGATCAGGTAAGCGCCGCGCGGCATCGTGGCGAGCGCCGCAGCGTCGAGCAAGCCCTCGGTCTGTGCCGTCAGCGGCAGCGCGTTGACGACGATTTCGCTGCGTGCCAGCAATTCATGCAGCGGGCCGCTGTTGCTGCGCCAGCCGCTGACCTCGAAGCCCAAGGCCTGCATCACCCGGCCGATC
>RGQD01000872.1 GCA_010030205.1 Betaproteobacteria bacterium | reverse complement strand
GTGGTCGCGACCACCAGGCCAGTCATGCCGGCGCCGATCACGCTGGCAACGGCGATGGCCAGGATCAGGCTGGGGATGGTCAGGAGCAGGTCGATCAAACCGGTGATCGCCGCGTCTAGGTACCCGCCGCTGTAACCTGCTACCAGGCCCAGTGTCACACCCAGCACGCCGGCGATAGTGACGGCGATCAGCGCGGCGCTCAGAGTAAAACGCGTGCCTACGATAAGGCGCGCAAACATGTCCCGGCCGATCTGGTCGGTGCCCATCAGGTGCGCGCGCGAGGGGCCTTCGAGCACACCGATCAGGTCCTGCGCGTTGGGGTCGTACGGTGTGAAGCTCGGACCCAAGACGGCAATCAACAGGTAGATGCCCAGCAGGGCTGTCCCGACCCAGAGCGGCAGGTTGCGCCGGCGCGGCACACTGCCCATGGACGCAGCAGCTGCTTCAGCCATGGCGCAGTCGCGGGTTGAGAGCCAGGTACAGCAGCTCCACAATCAGGCTGATGAGCAGAAAACCGATCACGAAGATCACGGTGATGCCCTGCACCAGGGTGAAGTCACGCGCGCCGATCGCGTTGACCATCAGGTCGCCAATGCCGGGCCAGGCGAAGATCCGCTCCACGACGACCGAGCCGCCGAGCAGATACCCGGTTTCCAGCCCGATGATGGTCAAGGTCGGGATCATGGCATTGCGCATCACATGGTGTCGGACGATGCTGCCTTCGCCGACTCCCTTGGCGCGTGCGGTGCGTATGTAGTCCTTGCCAAGCTCTTCTATCACCACACCGCGCGTCATCCGTGCCACCAGCGCAATCAGGCGCGCCGACAACGCTATGGTAGGCATCACGAGCGACGCCCAGCTTGTGAAGCCGAAACTTGGCAGCAGGCGCCATTCCACCGAAAGCAGGATGACCAGCATCATCCCGAGCCAGAAGTTCGGAATCGACAGCAGGCCGACGACAAGCAATGACAGGCTGTGGTCGATCCAGCTGCGCTGGTACATCGCCGCCAGCACTCCCGCCGGAATGCCGATCGCGACGGTGACCAGCA
>RGQD01000871.1 GCA_010030205.1 Betaproteobacteria bacterium | reverse complement strand
CGCGACCCGCGCATCACGCCGGTAGGCCGCTTCATCCGCCGCGCCAGTCTGGACGAGTTGCCGCAACTATGGTGCGTGTTGCGCGGCGAGATGTGCCTGGTCGGCCCCCGTCCGCCGTTACCCGCCGAGGTCGCGCGCTACACGCTGGACGAGCGCGAGCGGCTGGCTGTAACGCCGGGCCTGACCTGTACCTGGCAAGTCAGCGGGCGCTCCGAGCTGCCGTTCCCGCAGCAGGTGCAGATGGACCTGGACTACATCCGCCGGCCAGGACTGTGGGCTGACGTGAAGCTTTTGCTCAAGACGCTGCCCGCAGTGCTGCGTGGTCGCGGCGCATACTGATCGCGCCTGCGGCCGTCTCAAACCCGAACGACGAACCAAGCGGCAAGCGATGAGCGGCTGGCTTTCCGAAGAGATGAACCCGGTCGACGCCAGCGAATCGTTGCTGCCATCGGCGGCGTCGCCGCATACCGAGCGACTGCTGCGCGCGCTGGACCTGCTGCTAGCCACGCTTTGGCTGCTGCCGTTGGCCCCGCTGCTGCTGGCCTGGCGAGGTCGCTTGTGCCGTACGCCGGTGCAGGGTCGAGGCGGGCGGGTATTCGATCGACTGAGCCTGGACCTGCCGGCCACGCGCACCGGCCGCGCACTGCGCCCGCTCGGCATAGTGCACGCCCCGTTGCTGATCAACATTCTGCGCGGCGAGTTGGCCTGGGTCGGGCCGCGCGCACGCGACGTGGAAGAAGACTGCCCGGCGATCAGCCAACTGCTGCGCCCGGGCCTTTTCAACCCCTGGTTCATCCGCCGTCGCACCGCAGTGGACTTCGGCAGCGAACTCGCCGCCGACATGCAGTACCTGCGCCAGCGCAGCCTGCGCCACGACACGGGCCTGTTGTTGCGCGGCCTGGCGGTTGCGCTGCTGCCTTGGCCGGGCGCGCCCGCAGGGCCGGGGCGCGTGCAGGTGGGCGACATGGCCTTCGACAACGTCGACATGAACGAGGCGCTGGCGCGGCTGCGCGAGATGCTCGACGCGGGCACGCCGCAGCAGGTCAGCT
>RGQD01000088.1 GCA_010030205.1 Betaproteobacteria bacterium | reverse complement strand
TTCGGGCCGCGCGGCGCCATGGATTCGATATAGACCGCGACCACGTCACCGGGTTCGGCGCCTTCGACCATGATCGGCCCGTTCTGCGGATTTACAAAGGGCATGGTCAGCACCTTGGACGGCAGATCTTGCTCCGTCTTGACTTTGCCTTCGAACGCGTCGCGCGTGTCGACCACGATGCGATCCCCCGGCTTGACGCTCAGCACCGGTGTGGTGTAGGGGCCAATCGTGTAATGGAAAGTGCCTTGCAGCAGTTCGGTCAGCGCATGGGTGACGGGTTGGCGCCCCTGCGCGACGCCGCGGGTGCGCATGATCGATGAATCGAGCCAGCTCATGGTGTGTTTCTCCGTTTGGGTGGTTGCATGGGGAGGGCCTGTCGCCCGCACTTCAGATCAGCAGGTGCTCGCGGATGTTTCCTGCGCTCACCTGCCCTGCACCGATCGTAGCGACGGTACGCCCTTTTTCCATCACGTAGCAGCGCTCGCCGAGCGCCTGGATCGTCTCGAGGTTCTGCTCGACGAACAGGATGGTCGTGCCGAGCTCCTTGCGGATGGACTGCAGCACCTCGCAGATCAGTTGCACGATGTTGGGCTGTATGCCCTCGGTGGGTTCGTCGAGCAGCATCAGCGTCGGGTTGCCGATCAGGACCCTGCCGATCGCCAGTTGTTGTTGCTCGCCGCCCGACATCGTGCCGGCCAATTGGTTGCGGCGGTCCTTGAGGCGCGGAAAGTACTGGTAGACCATTTCAGGCAGCTTCTTGCCTTTGGGCCCGCCGATCAACTCGCCCACGGCGAGGTTCTCCGCCACCGTCATGCGCGGGAACACCTCGCGGCCCTGGGGCACGTAGCCCAGGCCTAGCCGCGCGCGCGCGTCGCTCGGCAAGGCGGTGATGTCCTGCCCTTGCAGCAAGACCTTGCCATGCGATGCGCTCAGCATGCCCATCAGGCAGCGCATGGTCGTCGTCTTGCCGACGCCGTTGCGGCCGATCAGGCCGACGATCTCACCCTTGCCGATGTGCAGGTCGACGCCTTGCAGGATTGGCGTCGCGCCGTAGCTCGCGCCGAGTTCGCTCACGTCCAGCAAGGGTTCAGGCATGCGTCTTTCCCAGATAGATCTCGGCCACGCGCGGATCCTGAATGATGTCATCGATCGGGCCGCGCGCGAACACCTTGCCGTAGTGCAGCACGGTGACTTGCTTGGCAATCTGACGGATGAACGCCATGTCGTGTTCGACGACGACGACGGTCAGGCCTTGCGCGTTGAAACGCTGGATCAATTCGCCGGTCTTGAAGGTCTCGTCGGGTGACATGCCGGCCGTGGGCTCATCCATCAAAATCAGTGTCGGCTTGAGCGCCAGCGCCATACCGATTTCCAGCCATTGCTGCTGACCGTGCGAAAGCTCGCCCGCTGGTTTGGCATGCTGCGCGCTGAGGTCTAGCAACTCGAGCATCCGGTCCTGCTCCTGTGCCAGGCTTGCAGGCGGCACATGGTGCTGCAGTGCGATCTGCAGGTTCTGCCAGACCGGTAATTCACGGAAGACGCTGGGCGTCTGCATCTTGATGCTCATGCCGCTTTTGACGCGCTCGTAAGGACGCTGTCCGGTGACATCGTGACCATCAAAGACGATGCTGCCCGAGGTCGGTATGTGGGTGCCGACGATGAGCTTGAACAGCGTGCTCTTGCCCGCACCATTGGGTCCGATCAGGCAGTGGATTTCGCCGCGCTCGACGATCAGGTCGACATCGGTGACGGCGTCGTGGCCGCCGAAGCGCTTGCACAGCGCGCTGGTGCGCAGTATCTCGCTCATGGCCGGCTTGGCTTGTCTGCGCCGACGCGCCGCAGCAAGCGCGTGGCAGCACGCGAGACGCTGATCATGAAGCCCTGCGGCGCTGCCAGCACGGTCACCAGCAGCATCGCGCCCATCAGCACCAACGCCGCCTGCTGGCTGTAGACGGTGAGGGTCTGAAAGGTCAGCAGAATCAGGAACGAGCCGATCATCGTCGCGGTGATGTCGCTGCGCCCGGAAAAAGCGACCCAGACGATGGGCATCGCAGCGGCCGGCAAGCCTATGCTTGCCGGCGTGATGAATTGGCCCCAGGAGGTGTAGAGCGCGCCGGACAGACCTGCCAGCGCCGAGCCGATGACGAACAGCACGAGCTGGTATTTGCGTGTGTCATAGCCCAGCAGTTCAGCGCGCTGCGCATCCTCGCGGATCGCGACGATCACGTTGCCGAAGCGCGAATTCACGAAGACGCGCAGGCCCAGGTAGACGAGCAGCAGCAGCAGCAGCACGACGTAGTACAGGCTCACCCCTTCGAGCTCGACGTTGCTGTCGCCGAACCAAGCGATGTTCAACCCGTCCATGCCCTTCATGCCGTTGTAGCCGTTCAGGCGCGCCGGGCCGACATGCCATTCCGGTCCGGCGGTCTGGCCCAAGAAAAAAGCCAGCACGAGGGTCGCCGACAGCGTGACGATGCCGATGAACACGCCGCCGACACCGCCCCAGATGATGAAGTAGCCCAGCACCAGCGCGGCCAAAGCGGCCAGCGTGACCGCGATGACCAGGGCCAGCAGCGTCATGCCACCGCCGCCCAGATTGATCGCAAGAACGCCGTAGCCGTAGCCTGCGATGCCGAAGAAAAATGTCTGCCCGAACGACAGAATGCCACCGTAACCCCAGATCAGCGACAACCCGAGCGCCATGAAGACCCAGATCAGCATGTAGGCGACGTTGCCGACCGAGTAGGCATCGGCGACCAGCGGATAGGCCAGCATCAGCGCCAGCACGACGCCGAAACCGATCCAGAAAGGACGGTTGTTGCCTATGGTCTGAGGGCCGTTGAGAGATTTGAACATGGGCTGGGGCAAGAGACTGGGGCGACACTAGCGCGTGCGGCGGGCGATCAATCCCGAGATGCCTTCGGGCAGGATCCTGATGATCAGGATCACCGCAATCAGCATGCCGATCTGGCCGACGATCTGACCTGCACTCGCGTTGAGCAGCGTGCGAACCGCAGCCAGGAACAGCCCTGCCGGCGCAGTGCCCAGCAGCACGTTCGAGCCGCCGATCACCACGGTGACAAAACTCTCAACAATGAAGGTCGCGCCCATGGTTGGAATCAGTGTCATCGTCGGTGCAAACAGCGCACCGCAGAATCCGGCGAGTGCGGCGCCGATGCCAAAGCTCAGCGCGTAGATGTTGCCCACTTTGACGCCCAGCGCCTGTGCGATCGCCGCGTTTTGCATCGTCGCTCGGGCGTGCAGGCCAAAGCGCGTGCGCATGAAGATGAAATAGATCAGCGCCAGCGCCGCGATGGCGCCGCCCATCAGCACCAGCCTATAGGTCGAAAATGTGTAATCGCCCACCGTGAAGCTGCCCGGCGGTGTGCCGATGCCTGCGAGCGAGGAGCCGAAGATGATCAGCATGCTCTGGGTGACGACCAGGCTCAAGCCCCAGGTGGCCAACAGCGAATCGAGTGGCCGCTTGTAGAGCTTGCGCACCAGCAGCAGTTCGATGACCACGCCGATCAAGCCGGCCGCCAGCGTGCCGCACAACTGCGCCAGCGGCAGCGGAAAGCCACCGTGTACCAGGCCAACCGTGACGTAGGCGCCACACATGATCAGCTCACCGTGTGCCATGTTGATCACGCCCATCATCCCGAAGATGATGGCCAGGCCGGCGGCAGAGAGAATCAAAAAAGAAAAGACGTCTGCGAACTGGTAGACGATGGAAAACGCTTCAGCAAACATCGGTCGGGCCTGGAAAGTGAAAAGCCAGCGGGAATCGTGCCGGATCGAGTGAACCCGGCACGACGCTGTTTCAGGACTTCTTCTTGGGCAGATCCGACGGCGAGTACTGTTTCTTGTCGTTGTTCTTCGTCAGATCGCAGCCGATCTGGCCGAGCCAGTACGGCTGGATCACACCGTAGTCTTTGACAACTTTGACGGCGTGCTTTTCGTCGACCGCAATCAAGCGCATGCGGTGCGAAGTGTGCTGGCTTTTCGGGTCGATGCAGATCTTGCCTTCGGGGGCTTCGATGCAGGCATTGCCGGTGCCGATGAACTTGCGCAGATCGGCGAGCTTGGTGGACTTTGCACCCTCGACCATTTGCTTGTACATGTACACGGCGGTGTAGGCGTTGTAGCCCATGTCGTTGATGTAGGCCTCACTGGGGAACTTGGCGTGCCAGCGCTTCTTGAAGTCGGTGGCCTCGGGCGTGTCGATCTCCTCGAACCAGTTCGCCGTGGCGTGCATGCGGTTGAGCGCGGGCGGTGCGAAGCGCTTGTGCTCGAAGCCGAGCATGACCTTGATCGACGAGGCCATCGGCAGGTTCAGCTTGGCTGCGGCCGCTTGCTCAAAGAACGAGTCCTGCGCCGCGCCGACATTGATCGTCAGGATCCAGTCAGGCTTGGCTTTCTGGATGTTCTGGATCGTCTGGGCAAATTGCGAGACGCCCAGCGGGATGAATTCCTCGCCGACGACCTTGCCACCCAAGCCTTTGAGGATGGTTCGATTCCACTCGGCCGAGAGTTGCCCGAAGTTGTAATCTGCAGCGATCACATAGACGTTCTTGCCGAAGGTCTCGACCATGTAAGGGATCAGCGTCGAGAACTGCTGTTCCGGGATCGCGCCGTTGCTGATCATGTTCGCGTCGCAGACACCCCCTTCGTACTGGTTGGTGTAGATGTAAGGCGTGTTGGTCTTGTTGATGATAGGCCGGACCGCCTCGCGCGACGCGGAGGTGATGCCGCCGATCAGCACATCGACCTTGTCTTTGCTGAGCAAGCGGCGTGAGAATTCCTGGTAACGCGCGTTGTCACCTTGCGGGTCGAGGTGGATCAGCTCGATCTTGCGGCCCATGATGCCGCCGGCCTTGTTGATCTCCTCGACGGCGAGCAAGGACCCGTTGAGCTTGGGCTTGCCCATCAGCGCGAGGTCGCCCGACACGTCTTCCAGCAAGCCGATCTTCAGATCGGCGGCCAGCGCGGGACTGGCAAAGACCGCGAGCAGCAGGCCCGCAGCAAGGCCAGTGGCCAGTTTTCGGTGCATTGTCATGAGGATTGACTCCAGTGAGCAGATGAGGAAGAAGCCCCACCCATCTGCTCGGGCGTGGGCGGGCTGGGGAAATGTTGGCGGCGTCGGCGCCGCTGCTTCACAGGCTTGGGTGGCGCCGGTGCCAATCCGTGGCTTGCTGGTAATGCCAGCCCGCACGGACCAGCAGGTCTTCTTCGAAGTGGCGCGCGACGAATTGGAAAGCGATCGGTGTGCCTTGTGCCGTGAAACCGCCAGGCAGCGTGATCGTCGGGCTGCCTGTCATGTCGAACGGGCAGGTGTAGCGCAGCAGCCCTGAGAGCAATTCGGCATCGTTGGCCAGGCCTGCCAACTGGGCGTTGGTCGGCGACGCAGTGGCCGTGGTCGGGACGAGCAGCAGGTCTATGCCTTGGAACAGGGCTGCAACGCGGCCGGTGAAAGCGGCGCGCCGCAGCGTGATTTTCTGGTAGTCCAGGCCTCGCTGCGCCAGTCCCAGGTCTATCAGTCCGGCCAGGCCGGGGCCGTACTCAGCCTTGCGCGACGGGTAGGTGGCTTCATGCGCGACCGCTGTCTCGACCCCGCACAGCGGAAACCAGTCGGCAATCATCTGTTCAGGGTTACCTCGGCCATCATGTCGCGCGTTGGCGCATCAACGGCAGTGTTGTTCCAGCTGGTGTCGATGCCGACTCGCAGACCGCGCAAACCACGGGTCATGCCCGCCAGGTAATTGGGCACCGGTTGTTGGCTCGCGGTGGGGTCGTTGGCGTCGGCTCCGGCAATCGCACCGAGCAAGGCGCCGGCATCGGCAGCGCTGCGGGCCATTGGGCCAATGTGATCCAGCGACGCGGCGAGTTCGAACACCGCGTATCGGCTGACCCTGCCCCAGCTTGGCTTGATGCCGGTCACCCCGTTGGCCGCAGACGGAAAACGGATCGATCCTCCGGTGTCTGACCCGAGAGACCCATAACACAGGCCCGCGGCGGTGGCAACACCCGATCCGCTGGACGAAGCACCCGACCAATGCGCCGGATGCCATGGATTGACCGGCGCGGCGATCTGGGGATGATGGTCGGCGTACGCGCCCTCGGTGAGTTGGAGCTTGCCCAGGATCACGCCGCCGGCAGCGCGCAGGCGCTTGACAACGGTCGCGTCTTGATCAGGTTTGAAGTTCGCATGGATCGTCATTCCCGCTGCAGTCTTGACCCCCTGAGTCCAGCACAGGTCTTTCACCGCGATGGGCGCGCCGTGCAACGGACCGCGGATCTCGCCCCTGGCAATCTCGGCGTCAGCGCGCTGAGCGTCAGCGAGCGCACTGTCGGCCATCAGCGTGGCGTAACTCTTGAGCCGCCCGTCGAGGCGGGCAATGCGCTCGAGTTGCGCTTGGGTGGCGTCGACACTGGAGATTTCGCGGGCCTGGATACGCCGCGCAATATCGAGCAATTCGAGGTAATGCCAGTCGTTGGAGGTGCTCATGGCCGCAAGTCTGGAATAGGCGGGGCCCGCTGTCCAACAAGAAATACCTGTGACCGTCGATCAGTTCCACTGATGACCCGCAGATGGGGGGGGCGGCGCTGGCTAGCGCTGCGCGCTGTTGCGCTGGGCCGATTCCCAGCTCGCGGCGTCCTGGCTGCCGATGGGTACGCGCGCGATTTCGTTCGAGACCGAACGGGCGAAGCCGCGCGCGGTGTCTTGTGCGAGCAAGGCGATTTGCTCGTACAAGGGATTCTCCGGGCTGGTGCGAAACGATGCCACCAGCGGCAGCGCGGGCATTTCGACATCGAGCTTGAGCAGTTGCACCAGGTCTTCTTGGAGTTCGCGTGCGATGATCGCCGGTGGCAGCAGGGCCAGGCCAAAGCCGTCGACCACGAGTCGCACCATCACCGACACCGAGGTCATGCAGTTCACGCGCACTGGCCTGCCGACATGGTTGTCGAACAGCCTTTCGATGAACTTGTGCGGGCCCGAGTTTCGCGAGAAGCTCAAGATCGGAAAGGTCGCCAGGTCGGCCAGCCTCAGGGCCTCACCGTGCAGACCCAGATGACTCGCGCCGACCCAGCGCAGTGGCAGATCGCACAGCGGCAGGTTCTGCACCATCGGGCCGACCATCGAATCGGTCTGCAGCGCGAGATCGAGATTGCCGCGCGAAAACTGATCCATCAAATGGATCGTCGTGTCATCGGTGAGTTCGATCTCGAGCCGCGGATAGGTCTGGTGGACCGAGGTCATGAACTGGGGAAACCAGGAATGGATGATCGACTCGATCACGCCGATTCGGATCACGCCCGCATAAAGCTTGCGGTCAGCCATGCTGTCGCGCATCTCCTGCATGGTCTTGACCAGGCGCTCGGCGTAGGCGAGGGCTTTGCTGCCATCGAGCGTCAAGGTCACGTCTCGTGCCCCACGATCGAACAGGCGCACACCGAAATCCTGCTCGAGCGTGGCGATTCGGCTCGACACTGCGGCCTGCGTGGTGTGCAATTTCTCGGCGGTCATGCGGAAATTGCGCAGCTGTGCCAGCCAAACAAAGGTCTCGAGAAATCGAACGTTCATGGCCTGACCTATCAGATCAACGAGAAAATTTCGTTGCCACTGCGCAAAGCATCCCGGCTGAATGACGATGGTCGGGGTCGTTTCGGCTCCAAAGCGCCAATCTCGTGAACGCGATCACCCTGATGCCTTCTGCGTCGTCGGTTCATTGCAGCGAGGGGCTGACGTTGGCCGGCTTTCGGGTTGAGCGTACGACAGATTGACTGACCAGCTCCATCATGCCAAGCTTGTCTGCCCGTGTCTGCGTGAAAACCCTGTTTTTTCGGCTGTGGGCGCAGTTGACGGTGCTGCTGCCAGGCGGGCTCAGCTGTCAGGGCCGGCTGCCGGGTGAAAACCCTCGACCAAAGTGAGGAGACATCGATCGACGGCACGCAAGTCCTTCCTGGATGGCACCAGGGTTCAGCGGCGCTCTAATCGTTCAACGGATATCCAATCAGCGATCTGACGTCACCGCATGTCAGCGGAACTGCGCTCTGGCCAAGCACTACTTCCACGTTTTCTGCAAGGGGCGCGGTTTCATCAGGCTGACTGACCACCCGGCCTGCTGGCGAAAGCGCAGGAACCTACCCCACGGGCCCGCAGTGCTTGATGGCATCAACCGCCAGCGAGGCCTGCACCCTGGTCACTTCGAAATTTCGACCTCGCGAAAGTGAACAGTTGTCCGCGCCTCCAAAATTTGCAAATTACAGCTGACGGAATCTATGAAAAGTCTCGGCAAGCGTACGTACCGGCCAAACCTTGGCCATGTGGTCGGCTTGCCTTCGCCGGACCCGCAGTGGTTGTTCTTCAACGACGCCGACTCGGAATACAAGGCTCGCGCTCAGCAGCGGCGCGGGCAAGATGCAACACATATTATGAAAGACAGCTGACGTTCATAGGCCTGTCGGGTTGAACATGACAATGACTTCCCATTGTCACGTCCTCCACGCGCGGTGTTCCATCGACAGCGCGTCTAATTTGGCTGCCGACCTGGAAGGCTGGCGAAGGCGCTCGAAAGCGCCTACGATGCGGGCTTGGCGTCGTTTCGACCTAGCCAATATTGGCGGTAAAGGGCTAAGATAATATACTTGGTAGAACCATTAAAATTTAATCCGAGCTCAAGTGCCGGAGGTCGGGGGCCTTGCTCATTCGGCAAAGAGTGCAAACTGAATAATAGGAAAAACCTGCATGACAAAATTGAAATTCACCCTTGCCGCGTTGGCACTCGCGAGTCTCATCGGCACCGCGCATGCCCAACTCCCGCTGCCGATGGCAGCTTCGCCGGAAGAGGTCGGCCTGTCCTCGGCGCAGTTCAAGAAAATCGAGGCCGTGACCAAGGCGCATATCGACGATGGGCTGATGCCCGGAGCGGTGATGCTTGTGGCGCGGCGCGGCAAAGTCGCGTGGGTGTCCGTCCAAGGCAAGCGCGACGCGGCGGCGCCGGACGCCATGAAGCAGGATTCGATCTTCCGCATCTATTCAATGACGAAGCCAATCGTCAGCGTGACGCTGATGCAACTCGTCGAAGAGGGCCGATTGCAGATAAGCGATCCTGTGTCGAAGTACTTGCCCGAGATCGGCAAGATGAAGGTCGGCACCGAGGCGGCCGGTCCCGATGGCAGGCCGGTGCTTCATCTCAGCGATCAGACGCGACCCATGACCGTGCAAGATCTGCTGCGCCACACGTCGGGGCTGACCTATGGCAGCCGAGGCGCATCGCAGATCAACGCTTCCTACGTCGAAGCCGGAATCGGCGACCGCTCTGTGACAGCCGAGGAGATGGTCACGCGGCTGTCGAAGCTTGCGCTCAAGTTCAACCCAGGCGACAGGTGGGAGTACAGCGTCGCCGTCGACGTTCAGGGCAGGTTGATCGAAGTGATCACCGGCAAGAAGCTGAGCGAAGCGGTGGCCGAACGCATACTGCAGCCGCTCGGCATGAAGGACACTGGATTCCAGGTGCCGGCCGACAAGGTTGCGCGTGCGGCACAACCGGGGCCGCGTCCCAGCGGTCAGCCGATGACGCCACGATTCAAGGTTGACGATGGCGCCAAGTACGAGTCTGGTGGTGGCGGCATGATGAGTACGCTTGAGGATTACCTGCGCTTCACTTCGGCGCTGGCCAACGGCGGCGTGTTCCAAGGCAAGCGAATCATCGGCAGTAAGACGCTTGAGTTCATGACGGCGGACCACACACTCAACCGTCCGGGGCGCCCGCCGGGACTGGGTTTCGGCCTTGGCTTTGAAGTGCGTCAGCGCACGGGCGATTCCGCACTGCCGGGTTCGGTCGGTGAATACGGTTGGGCAGGCAATGCCGGTACGCTGTTCTGGATTGACCCGAAGGAACAGCTGATTGCGATCTACATGGTGCAGGTGAGCGACCCCGACCGCATCGCGTTGCGCAATCAGTTCCGGACGATGGTGCAGGCCGCCCTCATCGATTGAAACTGCCGACGATCGCGAGGCCAGCCACGAAAGGCGAGATCGACTGGCCTGACGCGTCGAGCCAAAATTCGACGTCGGCAAGTGAACTCACGATCCGAAAGTCGATCGACTCATTGAGCCGGTTCGCAATCGGTCAAAGCTTTGGCGCGCGGATCTTGATCCATTGCGGTGCCCAACCAGGAGGCAAAAAAATGAAACTGCTCCGTATGCTGACAGGCAATATCGCACCGGCCCTGCTGTCGCTCTTGCTCTTTGCAGGCTGCGCTCAGACCGACATTCGCCTCGGTCAGGCCGACACCACGGTCAGCCTCGTCACCGAGGATTTTCTTGTCCCCGCCACCACCCCCGGTTACCAGATCCACATCCGCAACAAACGTCCGGCCAGCCTTGTCACCTTCCAACCTGGCAACACGATTCTTTTCGTCCACGGCGCCACAACTCCGCCAGAAGCCGGGTTTGACCTCAAACTGGACGGAATCTCGTGGATGGAATGGATGGCGCAACAGGGAAACGACGTGTACTTCGTCAGCGTACGCGGCTATGGCAGGTCGACACGACCGCCGGAGATGGACCAACCAGCACAGAACAATCCTCCCGTGGTCAGGCTCGCCCAGGCCACGAGTGACGTCAACGCGGCTGTGGACTTCATCCGCAAACGGCGTAGTCTTGAGAGAATAAGTCTGCTGGGTCATTCCTGGGGCACGACCATCATGGCTGCCTACACGGCGCAGAACAACGCAAAGGTTCACCGTGTCGCGCTCTTCGCGCCGCAATGGCTACGTGCGCAGGGACGCTCGCCCACAGACGATGGCGGCTCACTCGGCGCATATCGCATCGTCACGGAAGACAGCGTACGCAAACGCCGTGCCATCGGCCAGGACCCGAAACAAATGGAATCAAGGATGCCGGCAAGGTGGTTCGACGCTTACATGGAGGCGGCGCTGGCCAGCGATCCGTGGTCGACGACCCAGCATCCAAGAGCCTTCCGCGCGCCTAACGGCGTCGTTCAGGATGGCCGAGAGTACCAAAACGTGGGCAAGCCGATCTACAACCCGGCCGACATCAAAGTGCCGACCTTGCTGATCCTCGCTGAGCAGGATGCGGACACACCGCTCTACATGGCTCAAACGCTCTTCCCGCTGCTCAGCAACGCAGCGTCGAAGAAAATGGTGGTGATTGGCGACGGCACTCACGTGGTGCTGACTGAGAAAAATCGGATGCAACTCTTTAGGGAGATCGAGTTGTTCTTTGAGGAAGGTCGCAAGTAGGAAACTTTGCGGCCCTGGGAGACTTCGGCTACCCGTCGTCGCCTGGTTCTGAGGCTCGGCAACACCGATGGTCGCTCAGCAACATGTCCTTTGGCTCGTCGGAAGGCACCGCGATGTGCACCAGACCACTCGGTTGAGGTCGAGTCCGGTAATCCAAAACACACCATGACTATGCCGGTTGTGGCCGCCTGAAATCGATTCACGAGTTCCTCGTTTCTGGTCACAGGCTCATGCGGTGCGCCTGCTGCGCAGGCTAGCCAGGAAAGATCTGAGGATTTCAGCCAAAGCGCGCTGAACACGCCGACCGACTTGGACGGCTTGGTGCGAACACCGTGCTTGCCTGGGCCTGGATCGCCATCGTGCTGGCGGCCGCACTTGCGCAGACGGCGCGCAACGTGGCGCAGCGCTCGCTGGTGGCGCAGGCGGGCACGCTGGGCGCCACGCTGGCGCGCTTTCTGTACGGGCTGCCATTTGCTGCGGCCTGGGTGCTGACGCTGCATGCGCTGCCGGCCACCGCAGCGCCGGTGCCGGTGTGGCATGCGGGCTACTTTGCCTGGGTGCTGCTGGGCGCGGTGAGCCAGTTGGCGGCCACGGCGTTCTTGCTGCTGGCGATGAAGCAGCGCAACTTCGTGGTGGGCGTGGCGTTCTCCAAGACCGACGCGCTGCAAGTGGCGGTGTTTGCGACCCTGTTTTTACATGAGCTGCCCGGATGGGTGACGCTGCTGGCGATCGGGTTGGCCACGACGGGCGTGGTGATGCTGTCGGTACCGCGCAAGGCGGTGGCCGCATCGGCGGCGGGCGGCGTGAACGCGTGGGCCGGGCTGGCCGCGCTGTACGGGCTGGCGTCAGGCGCAGGTTTTGCGCTGGCGGCCGTGGGCTACCGCGGTGCGTCGCTGCAATTGCCAGGCGTGTCGCCCTGGCTGTCGGGCGGCTGGGGCGTGCTGTGGGCGCAGGCCATGCAGACACTGCTGCTGGGCGGCTGGCTGGTGTGGCGATCGCCGGCCTCGCTGCGCGCCACGGCCACGGCTTGGCGCGTGTCGCTGGTGGCCGGCTCGGCCGGCGCACTGGCATCGGTCGGCTGGTTCACCGCCTTCGCGCTCACATCGGCGGCCAACGTCCGCACGCTCGGCATGGTGGAGGTGGTGTTCAGTTACCTGGTGTCGCACAAACTGCTGCGCGAGCGCCTGGCCCCGGCCGAGAAAGCGGGCCTGCTGCTGGTATTGCTGGGCGTGGGCGTGCTCGCATTTTCATAGCGGCAGGTCTCGATACCACGGCGAGGCCAGCTACTATTTCTCAAAACAGCGCCCGTGCAGCTCTGCCGTTCGTGTGAAAGTTGATCCGAGTGGCAATGCAGTGAACTGCAAGATGGCGTGATGCAGGCCGACCAGACCTTGTTAAATCATCCGGGGAAGGTGGGCCACCGCCGCACAGGCCAACAGACACGCTGTCGGGAAACTGCTCGCTCAACTGCTCGGTCAGCTGCTCGATCAGCTGCTCGGTCAACTGCTCGGGCAACGCGTCGGCGGCAAGCCAGCTCACCGCGATGCGCTTGGGCAGGGCCGGCAACAATAACGGCCAATCGCAGCGGAGAGACTTGACGGAACTCTATGCGCCCTTGCCTGCTAAGGTGTCAGCCAGCGCGCAGGGCTGGCATCACACGATCACCAGGCCTTGATGAAGCGCAATTGCAGCGTCTGGGTGACCAGCGCATTGCGGCTGCCGAAGTTTTCGCTGTAATGCAGGTTGAAGCCTGCGTCCTGGCCCGGCAGTTTGTACGACAAGAAGGGGCCGGCGCCGTAGTTCTGGTAACGGCCCAGCACAGTGCCCGGGCCGCTGTCGTCGCTGACCTGCTGGGTGCCAGACAGGTTGAGGCCCAGCGCCCAATTGCCCATCACCTTGACGATACCGGCCTCGGCGTAGACGAAGTTGCCGCTGCGGTACTGGGTGTCCTTGTTGACGCTGTTCATGCCGAACGACAGCCGCCCGCCCACGGTAACGCCAGTGTCCCAGTCAGACGTGGTTTGCCGGGGGTTGAGCGAGTAGGTCACGGCCACACCAGGGCGCAGCGTGTAGAAGTTGCCGAAGCCAGGATTAGGACCTTTGGCCGTGTCGCGTGCCAGGTCGTAGTTGCCGGTGGGCACGAACAGCGAGACACCGGCAGCCAATTTCAGGCGATCATGATGACGGATCCAGACCATGGATAACTCGGCGTCTCCCAGGCCAGAGACGCCGACGCTGGCCGCGGCATTCCTGGCGGCGACACCGGCCTGCACGGCGTTGTTGGCCTGCAGTACGCCGCCGTTGATCGCCGCCAACTGCGCCGGCTGTAGGGGCGGTGACGTGGGCGTGGGCACCGCTGTGCCCAAGGGTTGGGTGACGGTGAAACTGCGGCTCTGCTGGATCAGCGGCAGGTTCGCCACGAAGGCCAGCCGGCCGTCGGCATAAGTGGTCTCGGTCAAGTAGCCACCCACCAGGTTCAGTTGAGTCTGGTCCTGGTGGAAAGCTAGCGAACCCTCGGGAAAGGTCACCGCGTAGGGCAGCGCCGGATTCAGCTTGATGGACGCAAGTGCCGGCGGTTTGGCGTTGTTGCCGTTTTCGTCGACGACCTTGTTGATCCGAACCCGGCTCAGCGACGCGGTACCGAAGAAACCGGGGTTGTCGGCCCCGGCGGCCATTTCGCCACCGAACACACCCACCGGCGACTGGCGCAGTTTGTAGCCTTCGCCGGCGCTGGCCTGCAAGCCTGTGGCGGCCAGCGCCAGCGCGATAAGAGTCTTGATGGGACGGGCGAAGGCGGGTTGTGACAGGGTGGTAGGCGTCATGCAGATGTCCCCAAAGAGTCGTTGGCGAAGGTTAAAGATGCGCCACGCCGGCAGGCGTTGCAGCGCAATCCAGTCATTTGATACACGCTTGTTTGTCAATCTAATGTAACCGTCACGCGAGCTGTTCTTATTGGGGTAATCGCCAAGGCCAGCGCAAGATGAGCCGCAGCGATTCCAATGTCGAGGTGCTTAAAGATCACATCGGGTGGCTCACGGTCATGCACCGTGATAGCGGCTGAGGGCAGCACTGCCTCTTCGGTTGCTATCGCTGCCTCTGGACGGGTGTCATCTCCAAGCCACTTTGCCGTTCGGGCTGCGCTTTGCCCACCACACAGGTCAGCAAGCTGACTTTGTCCCAATTGGCTGGCGGACGCGGCTTGCGGTTGGACAGGAACCCAATCTCCTGTATTTGGATGAAGCCCGCTTTCAGCCTTTAAGAAATTCTGAAATATTTCTGCGTCGAAGAGCTGCTTGGGTGCAGCGGCATGCCGCCTGAATGGGCCAAGCCGGCTGCGCCGCGATCAACAGACCCTGCGTTTGAGGTCGACGCTGGCCTGCCGACCCTGATGGTGGGTTCGCGCTTGGCGAGCGCTTGTTTTGGCGGCACCGTTTACACTGAATGGTGAGTTGCGGACTCAAAGGGTCGCGTCCAGCGGTCTGCCCGTGAACCTTCAGAAATTTTCGAAACCGGTGTTGCAGTTCGGCCTGGCCGAGGCTGGCGTTGTTGGTCGGGTTTCTAGGGTTTCTCGGGTTTCTCGGGCTTCATGCCCACCTGGCAAGCCCGCCTGAAGATCCTTGCTCTGATTGAAGACCACCCGGCGGGATATCTCGCCCAACTCCATCCAAACGAGCTAGCCCAGCGCGCCTGAGAGGTTCAAAGATATGAAACTGTCCTACGGTTGGGTGGTTGTCGGCGCCGGCATGCTGATGACTTGCATTGGCATCGGCGCCATGATGTCGCTCGCGGTCTTCTTGGTGCCGATCGCTCAGCAGACCGGGTGGTCGCACAGTGGCATCTCTTCGGTGGCCACCATCGACTTCCTGTTCATGGGGATTGGATCGATCGTCTGGGGCGCGCTGTGCGACCGCATCGGTGCTCGACGCGTGGTGCTTCTTGGCGGCGTCTTGCTCTGCGCCGGGCTGATCACCGCGAGCCGGGCCACGACCTTGCTGGAACTGCAACTGTGCTTTGGCGTGCTGGTCGGCACGGCGGCCGGTAGCTTTTATGCACCGATGATCGCGGTCGCCACCGGCTGGCTTGAGCACCGGCGCAATCTCGCAGCCGCGCTGGTGTCGGCCGGCATGGGCATGGGCTCGATGGTGGTCTCACCGCTTGCTGGCTGGTTGCTCAGCCAGCATGACTGGCGCGCCAGCATGCTGATCATTGGCGTCGCGGCCATCTTTCTCGTGCTGCCTGCGGCCTGGTTGGTCCGTGATCCGCCCGGTCATTCAAAGGTCGCCGGTGCTGCGCCGGTGCCTGACCAGACCGCCGAGCGATACCCGCTGACGGCGGCGCAAGCGCTTTTCAAGCCCCAGTTCGTGATCATTGCGCTGGCCAATTTTGCGTGCTGTGCGGCGCACTCGGGACCGATCTTTCACATGGTGACCTATGCCACCTTCTGCGGCGTGGCGCCGATGCTGGCGGTGAGTGTTTTCAGCCTAGCGGGTCTGTCAGGCCTTGGCGGACGGATCGGTTTCGGCATGATCGCTGACCGCAAGGGCGTCAAGCAGACGCTGGTCGCCGGACTGCTGCTCCAGGCGATGGCGATCGGCGCTTACGTCTTC
>RGQD01000870.1 GCA_010030205.1 Betaproteobacteria bacterium | reverse complement strand
CGCGTCGCCATCAGCGGCCAAGGTGTTGCGCGGCTTGATGTAGAGCACAGGCGCGCGGGGTGGCGCCTTGTACGGCGGCAGGTTCACTGCGTCGCCCAGCGCGGCCAGCGCTGGCGCGTGATTGAGCAGGCAGCCGTAGACCACGCCGGACAGCTTGTACGGCGCGGTGTCAAATTCAAGCGTCGGCAGGTTGGACGGGTTCATCGGCGGTCAGATCACTAAGAAGTGAGCAATATAGTCGCGAACATCCTGTTGCGTCAATCCGAGCCGGCCTTGGCTGCGGGTAGACGAACCGTGCACTGGCCGATGTCCGCTGCCTGCCCTGTTGAAAGTGTCATGCCATGAAGTTGATCCCTCGCCGGGCTGCGGACGCGCCGCGCATCGCTCGCCGCAACCTGCCGTTGTTGCTGCTGCAAGCGCGCGAGAGTGTGATCGCCAACTTCAGGCCTATCCTGAATGCCCATGGTTTAACGGAGCAGCAGTGGCGAATCCTGCGCGTGCTGCTCGATGCTGGCCCGCTTGAGCCGCGCGAGATCGTCGATCTCTGCCGAATCTCCAGCCCCAGTTTGGCGGGCGTTCTGTCGCGCATGGACGGGCTAGGCTGGGTTCTGCGTGAGCGTTGGCCAGACGACGGGCGCAGGATTCGGGTGTCACTCAGCGCCAGCGGACGCGCGCTGGCGCAGCGCATAGCGCCGATGATCGAGAAGACTTATGGCGACATCGAGGCGGCGATTGGCGCGGATTTGATGGCAGGTTTCTATGCCAAGCTTGACGAGATGATTGACTTGCTGGCGAAGATGGCGCGCTGAACGCTGCGGCGAGGCTATGCGGCACCCGGGCGCCAGCCCCGAATGAGCGCGCGAAGCTTGTGCCTGGGTGCTTGAGCCTGGATGGTGTACACATCGAAAGGACGCTTTGGCTCCCGGCGTGAGGACTCTTGCTACCGGTGTGGCGGCGCATCAGTCACAATATCAAAAGCGAACTAACGCCAAATGGACAGCATCAAAGCCTTGACGCCGGGTGCGGCACCCACTTCTTGCGCTCGATGC
>RGQD01000869.1 GCA_010030205.1 Betaproteobacteria bacterium | reverse complement strand
TCCGCCAGATGCTCGAAAGCCAGGCGGCGCAGCTTGCAGCCCAACGCGCCACCGATGTCGACATCCAGCGCCTCGACGCCGCCCATGAAAAGATGGAAGCGGCTTACCGCAGCGATAACCTGGCCGCATCAATCGACGCCGATGTTGCCTTCCATCAGGCGATTGCCGAGGCTGCGCACAACGTCTTGATCGGCCATCTCAGCGCCAGCCTGATGCGGGTCATCCACGGCCATGTGTCGAACAATCTGGAAAACCTGCAGACCAGTCCGCAGCGCTGGGAGCAGCTGAAATCGCAGCACCGGGCTATCTGGCAAGCGGTCCGCGAGGGCCAAGCGCAGCAGGCGGCTGACGCTGCGCGCGAACACATCGAATTCGTTCGCGCGAGCATCGACGACCATGCGCTGCAAGACGAGCGGCGTTTGATCGCTTTGCGACGTTCTAGCTGACTTTGCTCTGCGCCGGCAATGCCGCTCAAAATGCGGTGTAGCGCCCAGGCTTGTGGTTGACGGCGAGCGCGAAGTTCATCGCCACCGCGGAGACGATGGACAGCAGACCTTGTTGCCAATCCATCCACGGCAGGGCGCAGACCAGGATCGTGCAGTCGATGGCCATCTGCACCAGGCCGGCGCGCCAGCCGAATCTGTCCTGCAGCCACAGCACCAGCACGTTCAAGCCGCCCAGGCTGGCCTTGTGACGGAACAGCATGATGAATCCCGCACCCACCAGCAAGCCGCCAGCCACCGCGGCGAAAACCGGCGCGACATGGCCAAGCGCCAGCCAGCCTGGCATGGCCTCGGTCAACACCGACAGCAGCGCCACCGCGGCAAAGGTCTTGAGCGTGAAGCGCGGCCCCAGACGCTGCCAGGCCAGCGCGTAAAACGGCAGGTTGATCAGGAAGAACAGCGTGCCGAAACGCCAGCCTGTGGCGTGGTTGAGCAAGATCGCGATGCCTGCGGTGCCGCCGGTCATCAAACCAGCGTGGCGCAACAGCACCACGCCGATCGCGACAAACAATGTGCCGGTGGCCAAGCCTTGCAGGTCATCAAACAG
>RGQD01000868.1 GCA_010030205.1 Betaproteobacteria bacterium | reverse complement strand
CCAGTGTCTCCCTGAGCTCCCGTATCTCCCTGAGCACCAGTATCACCTTGAGCACCAGTGTCGCCCTGAGCTCCCGTGTCTCCCTGAGCACCAGTATCTCCCTGAGCACCAGTATCTCCCTGAGCACCAGTATCTCCCTGAGCACCAGTGTCACCTTGAGCACCAGTGTCGCCCTGAGCTCCCGTGTCTCCCTGAGCACCAGTGTCTCCTTGAGCACCAGTATCTCCTTGAGCACCAGTATCTCCTTGGGCTCCAGTATCTCCTTGAACACCAGTATCTCCTTGAGCACCAGTATCTCCTTGGGCTCCAGTGTCTCCCTCAGCACCAGTATCACCTTGCGCACCCGTGTCTCCCTGTGCACCAGTGTCTCCTTGTGCACCCGTATCGCCCTGAGCCCCAGTATCTCCTTGAGCTCCCTGAGCACCAGTATCTCCCTGAGCACCAGTATCACCTTGAGCTCCCATGTCTCCCTGAGCACCAGTATCACCTTGGGCACCAGTATCTCCCTGAGGACCAGTGTCTCCCTGAGCTCCCGTATCTCCCTGAGCACCAGTATCACCTTGAGCACCAGTGTCGCCCTGAGCTCCCGTGTCTCCCTGAGCACCAGTATCTTGTGCACCCTGGGCACCCTGGGCACCAGTCTCACCAGTACCACCGCCATCTAACCCTTGAGCCCCCTGAGGACCCTGTGTGCCTGCAGCTTGACTACCTGCAACACCCTGTGCTCCCTGGGCACCCTGTGTCCCTGCACCCTGTGCACCCTGTGCACCCTGGGCACCCTGTGTCCCTGCGGCCTGACTACCTGCAACACCCTGGGCACCCTGGGCACCTTGCGGACCATTCGGTTCACCCTGTGCACCCTGGGCTCCAGTGTAGCCACCTCCACCAGCAGTAGCAAGAATCACTAAAGGACTCCATGCAGTTGTTAACTTGATAGCAATTTTTCTTATACTATTATTTAGATAATCACACACATAAATATTACTAGACACTGCTACTAGTCCATAGGGAAGATTAAACTGTGCATTTGATCCTAGTCCATTTACATTT
>RGQD01000867.1 GCA_010030205.1 Betaproteobacteria bacterium | reverse complement strand
GAACAGCGCCGCGCCAGAGACGCCCAGAAGCAAAAGCGCAGTCAGCAGCCCACCGGGGCCGGTGAGCAGCCGCGACCAGCCGGCGAAGGTCAAGACGAGCACGCCAACCGCCCCCAGCCCAAGCGCCCGAAAGCCACCAGGTAGCCGCTCAAAGTCAGAGCCGAAGCGGCGGTAGGCGAACGAGAAGCCAAGCGCGAAGACAAGGATGAAGGCCAATGACAGCGCCCGGCCGGCGACGGCGCCAACTTCGCTGCCAGCCGGCAGGAACGCCAGCGCCGCGGCAGCGAGCAAGATGATCCCGACGTTAACGGCGTTGCGCATCAACTAATTCTACGCGGCCTAGCTGCCGCCAGCACGTAAACCAGAAGGAACTGAAGGCTCAGGCTTCGAGCCGAGCCTCTTCGTTGGCCTCTTCAGCCACGAAGTCGGCGGGCGGCGCGTCGGGCACGATGTCGGCGCCTTCACGCAGTTCAGCGGCAAAGCGATAACCGACGCCGAAGTGCGTGTGGATGTAACTCCAGTCGGGCGAAGCCGCCTCGAGCTTGTGACGAAGCTTGCGGACAAAGACGTCAACTGAGCGGTCGCCGCGAACCATTGCGTAACCCCAAACGCGCTGGTAGATGTCTTCGCGCTCAAGCACGCGGCCATCAGCGTTGGCGAGCAACTCAATCAGCTCAAATTCACGGCGCGTAAGGGCGACCGAGCGATCATTGACAAATGCTTGAAAGTGATCGTTGCGGATCACTAGTTCGCCGGCCTCAAGCGGGCCTGCGTTGCGACGCTCATCTACCTCGCGGCGACGACGAACGACAGCTTCAATCCGGGCGATCAACTCTTCCGGGTGGCATGGCTTTGTCAGCCAATCATCGGCGCCGAGGCGCAGACCGCGGACGCGCTGCGCAACGCTCGAGCGGCCGGTACAGACGACAACGCCGAGGCCAGGCATCGCTTCACAGAGTCGTTCTAGATATTCCCAAGCCTGTGACCCGAGGATCGCAAGGTCGATCACGATCGCGCTGAGGCGCATCGCAACGATCTCGTCCACCGGCG
>RGQD01000866.1 GCA_010030205.1 Betaproteobacteria bacterium | reverse complement strand
TCACGCGAGTCATCTCCCCTGCCCGGCCGCTCGACCTTGATGACGTCGGCTCCCAGGTCGGCCAGAACCTGTGCTGCCAGCGGGCCCGCAAGCACGCGGGAAAGGTCCAGCACGCGCAGGCCGTCGAGCGCGCCCTTGGTTGGCATCTTTGCCATCGTCATTCAGGCTGAATGCCCGCCTCCTTGATCAGTTCGAGCCATAGCGTCCGGTCGCGCTGCATGCGCCGCGTTAACTCCTGGTGGCTGACCGGCTCGACCTCGGTCACGGCTGCCGCGTACTGCTGTCTGACTTCGGGCGACGCCAGGGCAGAGGTGATGGCCGCGTTGAGCTTCTCCACGATGGGCATGGGTGTGCCCGCAGGCGCAACAAGTCCGATCCAGGTCACCAGTTGCGTGCCGGGCCAGGTTTCGGCGAGCGTCGGCACTTCGGGCGCGGCCGTGCTACGTGTGGCGGCCGACACGGCCAAGGCATTGGCCTTGCCGGACTTCAGGTGCGGCACGCCGTTGCCCACATCCACAATCGCTACCGGCACCTGTCCACCCAGCAGGTCGGTGATGGCCTGCGGTGTGCCTTTGTACGGTATGGCCGTGAACTTCACGCCGCTGATCTTGGTCAGCAAGGCCAGCGCAACCTGCGCGCTCGACGATCCGTAGGCGACGGGCACAGGCGCAGATTGCTTGGAGGCGTAGGCCAGAAAGCTCTTGATGTCTTTGGCAGCAAAATCCGAACGCACCAGGAACATCATCGACGTTGACCCGAGTCCCGACACGGCCTGGAAGTCTTTCTGCGTGTCATAAGGGAGCGTCTTGAACAGTCCGGCGTTGGCGGCCAGCGTGGTGCTGGAGCCTACCAGCAGCGTGTAGCCATCAGGCTTGGCACGCGCGCCGGCCTGGGTGCCGATGAGCATATTCTTCGCGTTCAGGTCCGGATGATGGGCGCCGACGGACGCCAGCGACTTCAGGAGCGCCGCCACCGCGTCAATCATCGGCTGGCGAGCTGAGGGAGTTGGGCTGGTCGTCCATGCGCGCGGCAAATCAACGCCATCGACGA
>RGQD01000865.1 GCA_010030205.1 Betaproteobacteria bacterium | reverse complement strand
TTATTTTTTTATGTATAATTTTATGTATAATATTGGCATTAATTATATGTAAAAAAACTATAACTGGTGGAACTCCTGTAAACCATACTAATTGGTACCATTCAAGTGATTTAACAGTATTACCAAATATCACCGTTGATAAACTCCATGGATATGTATTACCACATGCAGGCACTAGATTTACGGGTCCAATAATATCACACACATTAAGATTTAAACCAATTATAAAATATAAAAAGGCAATAATATTTTATTATCCAGCATCTAAATATGAAGATATAGAGATAGAAGATAGCAGTGGTAAAAATTATTACTATCATGAATATTATGTTCCATGGCAATCATGTTTATATTTATTAGGCCGAGATATAGAATATATTCCATTTAATGCCAGATTAAATAAGATACCCCCTATAGAATTTTCTCCAGAGGTATTAATTATAGTATCCTCAGATTTTTCACATTTTTATCCATTTCATACTGGATTTCAATTAGAAAATAAAGCAGCCCATGCATTAATGCATAAATTTTTGCAATTACCATGTGCTAAAATAATAGATGACTATAGGACATATGAAATATTATTTGACTACATTCCTGAAAATTATTATCTAAAATGGTTAGGACATGATAGATCAGATACTAATGGTGTTGGATATATGTCATTTTTATTATTATCTAGAGTGGAAAGAAAATTTGATGGATTATTTGTTACAGTATATGATGAACAAATGGATGCACATGAGTGTCTTGGATCATGGAATACAAATATAAATGAGGAAGATTTTATTAAACATACATTAAAATCTGCAACTGAAACAAGCAGATTAACACAAGGAGAAAAAATTGGAATACCAATTAAATTTATTACTATAACATATTTACATAAAGAATTAGATAAAAGTATTTCATTTATACGAGGATGGCATAGTATTTATGCATATGGTGCATTTTATTTATCAGATGTATTATTAGAACATAGTTATCCAAATGGTAATTGGATAAAACATTCAGATACTGAATGGCGGCAAACTGATAAAACTTTTAGCTT
>RGQD01000864.1 GCA_010030205.1 Betaproteobacteria bacterium | reverse complement strand
TAGAATCTATAAATAACTTAAAAATTGATTGGAATATATATATAAATAGATATATTCAAAGTAACTTAACCTATGAAGAATGGTATGGAGTATCAAATTTTAAATATTTAGCAAAGTATGCTTCACATGATTTAAATTCAATTCAAAAAAATATTAATACATATATAAATGATCTTAATGCAAATGCCCCTATATGCGCATTATGCTTACATAATATCCACCATTTAAGTCCAAATACTATTACCTTAAAATGTGGGCATCTATTTCATGAGTCTCCTTCTAGTGGTAGTGACGAATGTAGAGGAATTGATATATGGCTACAAAAAAATAATAGCTGCCCTGAATGCAGAAATATAGACCCAAAAGAAAAACCACAAAAAAATCAATTAATATTTTAATTGTCACTGTTACTTTCACTTTGTATTTTTTTTTTGAAATGCTTAAACTATTTATAATTATATATTTGATATTTGATATTATATATTATATATTTTATATATAAGATTTATTAGATATCAGACAAAAATGGACAAAACTAAAGTAAAAAATGTAGATGTAAATACAGAAGCAAATGTAAATATAGAAGCAAATGCAGATGTAGAAGCAAATGCAAATGCAGAAGCAAATGCAGATGTAGATGCAAATGCAGATGTAGACGCAGTAGAAGCAAATGCAAATGCAGATGTAGATGAAGTAAAAGCAGAAGCAAATGCGAATGAAGCAGTAGATATAAAAATACCCCCTACTACAATAGATATACAAAATATAGATGGACTTGAATATTTATTTACATTAGAAGATGCCTCAATTAATTTGATATTGACTGATCCGCCATATATTATATCAAGAGAATCTGGAATGAATACTCATTACAACACTGTAAAAAAAAATGAAGAAAATAATGTAGAATTTGTCAAGACTGAGGAAGAGTGGATAATATATAAAGTAGAAAATAATTTACTTAATGATGCAAAAAAAGAAAATTATATGAAATATGGAACTATATATGGTAAAAAATATTGTGTTAAAACCAATTATGGAGAATGGGATA
>RGQD01000863.1 GCA_010030205.1 Betaproteobacteria bacterium | reverse complement strand
CGCGCCGTCGCGTTGACGCCCCAACGCCAGCAGCCAAAGGGGTTGAAATTCGAGACCCGGTCCCAGCACCGCCAGCAACCATCGAGGGTTCAAATTCAAGACCCGGTCCCAGTACTGCACCAGGATATTGCTGCGGTCATCGAACTCAATGCGGGCCGTCTGGCCCTTGTAACTCGTGATGTTCATGGGCACGCAACAACAAAACTGCGCAGCGACTACCTCACCGACAGATCAGCTCAGAACCCAAAACGAGGCTCTTTGCGCGTTAGTTCGTGATGGGTCACTCCATGAGCTACTGCCGTGTCAGACTTAGCTTTGTGGCCCCGTGTTGCGGGCTTGCGGAGCGTGCGATGGATGCGACAGAACTGAAGCGGTGGTTGGTGTCGGTGGGGCGGCTGACGCCGGCCCAGAAGGCCGATTTGCTCAAGGCGCTGAGCGCCAGGGACGACGAGGCCGAGGTCGAGCATCTCGTGGAGTCGCGGCTCGCCCAGTCGCCGGCTTGCCCACATTGCGCCAGCACGTGGATTGTTCGCAACGGCAGGGCCAGCGGCTTGCAACGCTTCAAGTGCCGGGCTTGCCAGCGCACGTTCAACGCACTGAGCAAGACGCCGCTGGCCCGGTTGCCAAGTGGTTGCAACAAGAGGATGCGCTGGGCCGGGGGCTGATCGTTCGTTTGGCATCGGCAGAACTGGGCGTAGCGCCCTCGACGGCGTTTCGCTGGCGCCACCGCTTCCTGCAACTGACCCAGCCGGTCAAGGCGCTGGTGCTCACCGGCGTGGTCGAGGCCGACGAGACCTTTTTTCTGCGCTCCAGCAAAGGCCAGCGCCCGGGCCGCGATCCTCGCAAGCGTGGAGGCCATGCGTCGCGCAAGAACCGTGGCGAGGACCTGATTCCCGTCCTGGTCGCACGCGACCGTTCCGGAGCGACGGCCGACTTTCTGCTGGAGGCGGTCTCCAAGAAGTGCCTGAGCGAGGCTCTCAGCCCGCGCGTCAAGGCCGACGCCATTCTTTGCACGGATGGCTCGGCAGCGATGGCGGCGGCCGCCAAGGAAATG
>RGQD01000862.1 GCA_010030205.1 Betaproteobacteria bacterium | reverse complement strand
GCGGTGTTCGTGCCGGTGGCTTTCATGGGCGGGATCATCGGCAAGTTTTTCTACCCCTTCGGTGTCACGGTGGCGGTGGCGGTGCTGGTCAGCCTGTTCGTCAGCTTCACACTCGACCCGATGCTGTCATCGGTATGGCACGATCCGCCGGCGGTGCGCATGAAGAACTTGCCGGTGCTGGGCGCGATGATCCGCGCCACGGACCGCGGCATGGATGGGCTGCACCGGGTGTACGAGCGCTTGATTCTTTGGGCGTTCTCGGCGCGCCGCTGGGCCTTGCCATTGCCGGCTTGGGGCCGCGGATTTGGTCCGGATGCCCGGTGCGACAAGTCCAGCCGGCGCCATTGGCGTCGTGCCACGATCACGCCACGCGGCGTGGTGTTGAGCGTGGGTCTGGCAAGCTTTGCGGGGGCGATTGCCCTCTCACCGCTGGTGGGCAGCGAGTTCATCCCCGAGGTTGACCAGGGCTTTACCCAGCTGGCGCTGCGCATGCCCGAGGGCTCCAGCCTTGAGCGTAGCGACGCCAAGGTGGCGCAGGTCGAGGCCATCGTGCTGGCCTTGCCCGAGGTCGCGTCGGTGTCGACCTTTGTGGGCGGTGCGGGGCAACGCAACCAGGCATGGCTCAACATCTCCCTCAAAGACCGAAAGGACCGCAGCCGCAGTCAGAAGCAGGTCGAAGCCTTCATCCGCAGCCAGGTCGCCACCATCCCTGGGACCGATGCCGCGCTGGGCTTCAATCGACCGATCTATGTGGCGATCCTGGGTCCAGAGGCCGAAGGCCTGGCGCGGGTGGCCACAGAGTTTGCCGACAAGGTCAGGAAAATTCCTGGCACGGTGGACGTCGAGTTGTCGGTGCGACCTGGGCTGCCAGCTTACGCGGTGCGCCTGAAGCCTGCTGCGGTGCGCGAACTCGGCTTGACCGCGCCAGCGCTTGCCGCCAGCCTGCGCGCCTATGTCAACGGCGAGATCGCAACCTACTGGACCACGCCCGACGGCGATCAGGTTGAGGTCGTGCTGCGTCTGAACCAGTCTCAACGAGAGCGCATCGATCAGATGCG
>RGQD01000861.1 GCA_010030205.1 Betaproteobacteria bacterium | reverse complement strand
CAACTTGCCGCCGTTGGTCGCGACTTCATTGGCGTGAGACGGGATCACCGAAACAGGCTGGACCAGATCGTTGATCACATGGGCTGCTTCTTTCGGGCCGGTGGTGAAGCCGTCGCCGATGTTCATCACCGCGAGCTTGGCCTTGTAGTAACTGCGCACGACACTGTCTTGCTCGGACGTGATGCCGGTATCGCCCGAGAGATAGACCACCAGGCCGTTGCTGAAGGTCAGCACATAACCCGTGGCTTCGCCGACATAGCCCGCGATGCCTGCCTCGCTCATATGCTTGCCCAACTCGCCACCGATGTAGTCCGGGTCCAGGCCGTTGCTGTGCAACGCAGTCACCGTCGCGATCGTCACACCGCCCAGCTTCACGCTGCCGCCGAAGCGGGCCAGGATCGAGTTCTTCGGGTCGCCGCCATTGGCCCTGAGCTTGCCGGCGAAGAACGGCGGCATTTCGCTGCCGGTCACGATCTTGGACTGTTTGGCCAGCGCGATCTTGACCGTGTTCGAGACCGGCATCGCCGACACCGACATGTCGGGCTGGGCGCAGCTGCCCGAGTTGGGCGCCTTGTTGTGCGTGTTGCCGACGTGGTCGCCGTGGACATGGCTGACCAGGATGATGTCGATCTTGCCCAGCCGGGGGTCGCTCGCGCCTGCCACGGTGCGGCCGGCGTCGTACAGGACCCGCGTGCCGTTCGGGTCTTCGAAGACCATCGCCCGGTCCTGTGGGCAGAACTCACCCTGCTGGCCACCGAGCGGCGTCACCTTGACATTGGCCGCCGAGGCTGCCAGCGCCATCGCTGCGGTGATGCAGCCGATGGCCAAGGTCCGGGCAGTCAAATTCATCCTCATGCTCTCGCTCCTTCTAGGGGATCAAACTCTTGTTGAATCAAACGGTAGCATGGATTTCCGCGAGCTCAGCGCAGCAAGAGCACGTCGGTGGCGGCCTGCAAAGCCTCGAAGCTCAGGCCTTCGACGCGCTCGAGCACCTTGACCCCGGCCGGCGTGATCTCCAGCACCGCCAGATCGGTGTAGATGCGGCGCACGCAGCCCATGC
>RGQD01000087.1 GCA_010030205.1 Betaproteobacteria bacterium | reverse complement strand
GCCACAGGCTCCAGCGCTTGAGCCGATGCTAGCTGCAGCCGTGCGCGCAGTTGCACCGGCCAGTGTCGCGGCCGCTTCTGCGCTGGCATTGCCCAAGGTGTTCGAAATGCCCGAACTGACGCGGCGGGTTGCCGACGCGCCGGCGATCAGGATTGGTGACCGCGACTGGAAAGTCCTGGGAACCCGCGACATCAGCAACAACAGCGGCCCAGTGACCACCTTGCTGTTGCGTGACGAGGCCAGTGGCCAGATCGACTACCGCCAATCGGTGCTTCGATTTGTGCTGGTCGAAGGTCAGGACTATGAGGCCTTCATCCGCTCGCGAAGCCAGGCGACTCGCGTGTTCGTCAACCCGCTCTATGGCGACATCGCGGTCGACGCGTCGCGAATCGCGGCCGAGTATGCGGAACTCGCCGGCGACCGTCGCGTCAGCAAGGTGATGTTTGTGCCCTTGGAAGTGCGTCGAACGGCGAAATGATAAAATCTTTGCTGCAAGTAATATGTTCAGTCGAATGACTATCCAATGGAGTGAATGAGATGTTGAAGAGAGTATTTTTGCGTAGCGCCCTTTTGGTTGCGATGTTGCCTTTCGCTGGCGCCGCTGTCGCTGGTGATGCCGATTTCACGCTGACCAACAAGACAGGTTACGACATCGAGTCCGTCTACGTGGTTCCCAGCAAACAGAAGAGCTGGGGCAAGGACCATCTTGGCAAGAGAACCCTGAATGATGGCAAATCACGTGACATCTCGTTCGACAAGAGCAGCTCAAGCTGTATCTACGACATGAAGATTCACTGGGTCGGTTACGGTGAGGATGAAGACCGGCTCTGGGAAAAAATCGATCTTTGCGAGATTAACAAGATCACGCTCCGGTACAACGAGAAGACCAACGTGACATCGATGACGGCCGAATGAGTCTGTAGTCTCTCGCGCAACCTGGGTTGTCTACCGGAGCGCGGGCTTTTGAGGCCAGCTTGATCTGGCCTCAGCCTGGGGCCGTAGTGCGCCGCTGCAAACACGCGAAGAGCCGATGGCGACTCGGTGATTTGTGAGCTTGGCGGACTCGGCCGATGGGTGATGCAGAACGCTGGCGTCAAGAGGCGTTGACCCGGTGCATGCTCGTGTTCCCGGACGGTGGACACAAGGGGCAGGCGCAGGCAGCTTCGCACACACAATCGAGTCCTGGCTGCGACGTACCGTCTTGCGGTCGCTTGTCCAGTGCCCTGTACTGTGCGCCGGCCCGTGGCGCGACATTGCAGCCTGTCAAAGCCGCTGTGAGGTGGTTCGACGGTACATCACTTGTTCACTCATCTGTCGTGCTGGTTGAGAGAAAAACGCCCGCCTCTGCTCATTCGGACGTCGATCTAGCCAGCTTGCCCGCGGCGGGAAAACCGCTGGAATCAGTACCAGTCGGCAGACATGCAGCCGTTTCCCGATCGCGCGTTGGGCGCAATCGGCCGCCGAGCCCCTGGCGCGGCGCCCGCCTTTTTTTCTCGCCCTTGTCAAGCTGGCGCAACAGCTAAAACAAGCTAGTTAATTTTTTTTACTTGAAAAATCACTGCAAATGGGCAAAATCGCGGTGTTCAGCGAATTTTCGAAAAATATCGAATTGGCGTTTCGGCACTCGTTTCGGCTGCTCACGCCTGTGAACCAAGATCCATTGATGACCGTCCAGACTGAGCTCTTCACTGTCCGCCCTGTCATGCGAGACCAAGCGCCAACGTTGTGTCGTCAATCCGACGGCGTGCTGGCGTTGAAGCGCGCAAGCCTGTCGCTGATGAGGCTGGCCGGTTGGCAGGCAAGTCTTAGAAGTTCGCGATCACCAGTTCACAGCCTGAGCTTGACCTAGGCAGTTTCGGCCAGGTAATTTTAAATCTTGATATAGGAATTTCAATATGATGTTTATTGTGAATGGATTGCAATCCTTGAGCTTCACGCAGTGCACGATTATTGTGCCTGTTGTGTTGGCGCTTTTGGTATTTATCTTGCCTTGGATCCGCAAGGCTCTTGGATTTGAATTATCTACTGAGACTTGCGACAGCGCCAACGAAGGGTTCGGTGCGATTGCCCTCTTCTTCGTCTTCATCGCGGCCAGTTCCTTGGGTACGGTACAAGGCTTTCAAAAGGACGGCCAAAAAGTCACCGAAGTAGAGATCGCGCACATCACCAACCTGGATCGTGAGTTGGTGCATGTCGGCGGCGAAAAATCCGAAAAGGCAAGGGCTGAACTCAAGAACTACTTGGGTGCCATCATTGAGAAAGAATGGAAGACCATGGAGCGTGGTTTGCCCTCTCCTGATGTTGATCAGGCGCTGGGCAAGATAATTTCCATAGTCAACCACATGGAGCCCGAGGGCAAGATCACCGAGAAATCGATCGAGGCCATCTCGAACCGATTGGAGCAGGTTTCTGACTCAAGAGACGAGCGGATCTCGGTTTCTAACCTGCATCTTTCTTTCATCTACTGGGATATCATTTTCTGTTTCATCGGCATGCTCTTGGTTATCAGTTTCTTTTACCATCCCACAGTCCCCAAGCGCATCGGCTTGGCCGGTAAAATGATTGCCCTTGCCTTCACTCTGGTCTTGTTGGTGCAAACTGACGGCGTCTTTTCCGGTGATATTTCTATCAAGCCAACACTTTATACCGGCGCCCTGGCGAAGATGAAAGTCCGGACTGCCGATACCAATTGAAAATCTACTTTTCCAGTGGCTCAAGCCGGACAAGTCTGAGCACAAGGAAATGGGTTTGGTTGCCCGCTCTAATTAAACCCAATTGGTATTGACCAACAGTGCCCAGAGTGCTCTCACTCCGGGCACTTTTGTATTTCATAAAAACGCTTCGCGCAGCAAGTTTATCAATAGACGATGTTCTGCGATGTGAAAATAACATAAGATCTCTTGAAAATAGCCGCGATGGTAATTATCGAGATCCAAATCATGACAGGAAAACCAAGATGAAAATCCGTAAAAGTAATCAAATTTCTGAAGTTTTGAAGGTCGGCTTGCTGACGATCCCATTGTGCTTGGCGGTCGTCGCTGCGCCACAAGCTTTCGCGCAAGACGAGGCCCAAGAAGGCGAGGAATTTGTCAGCAATGACAGCCAAGACCTCGACGAAATGCTCCGCAAGATCGAAGCCGAAGACGACGGTGACGATGATGTGCCGGTCAAAATCAAGAAACCAAAGGTCCATTCAAAATTGATGACGACCTATGGTGCAAAGCAAGCGCTGCGTTGGAAAATCAACAAGGTGGCCTTCATCGATGCTTATGTTGATGAAGGTATCGGCGCGCAAGGAAATCCGTACAAGACGCCAACTTCCAAAGCTGCCGGAGGTGTGTCTGCAAACTATTTGTGGCAAGGCTTCACGCTCAGCGGCTCAATTGACCTCAAACGCAATTACAGCGGAACATACGATGACTGGGACGGCGTTCTCGACCGGACTTTCAGCCTCGGCGCGGCTCGCAAGATCAGTCTGTCCAAGCAATGGTCAGTAACGCCTAGCCTGAAGCAAACAAGGCTGATCAGCGACAAGCAGACCAAGGAATTGCGCAAGACCGACTTGGTGCTGCCGTTCAGCTACGCACTTGACAAACTATGGACCGTCAAGGCGCTGACCTTGGCCTATTCGACCCAGACCTTCACGAACCGGGAATTTGATCAGACCGACAGAACGCGGACTATTTCGAGCGGGCTGGCGTACAAGTGGTCTGAAAAATCAAGCTTAGAGGTTTCGGTCAGCAAAGAACAGCGCTATTCAAATCAAAGCTCGGCCGAGTACTCAAAGACGAGCGTGATGCCTAAGTACGATTACAAGTTTTCTCCAACATCGAGTGTTGGCATCGGTATTGGCTACGAAACACATGCCAACAGCACCGAGAAATTCTCACGCTGGATACTGGTGCCAAAGCTGCAATTGCGTTGGGATCTTTGATCTGGTCTTCAATGACTTGACTGGAAGCCGGTTCAAGCCAATGGCGGCTCAATGATCCATTGACACTGCATGCTGGGTGAAGTGTTCACGGAGGTAGCCCACAGAGCGCCATCAAGGCACACCTCGTGAGTCTTTGGCCCTGCGTGCAACCCACGAGAGAGCCGGCGGTGCGTACGGCGACTTGTTCGACGAACGGGTGCAGTTGCGGCGTCTTTGCCAACGTCGTCAAAGCCGTCAAAGCCGTCAAAGCCGTCAGCCCACTGAAACTTTGACAGAGCAGGCTTGGCCAGGGCCTAGTAAGGCATCACGATCATCTTGTGGTGACTCATGTCCTGCATGCTGTGACCGATACCGCCAATCCCCAGGCCCGATTGGCGCCGGCCTGCAAACGGCATCCAGTCGACCCTGAAAGCGGTGTGGTCGTTGACCATGACCGCTGAGGCGTCGAGCGCCTTGGCAACGCGCATCGAAAAGTCGAGGCGGTTCGAAAACACTGAGGCCTGAAAGGCGAAGGGCAGGCTGTTGGCAGCAGCGATCGCCTCGGCCTCCTCGTCATAGCCATACAAGCAGACCACTGGCCCGAAAATCTCTTCGCGCGACACCTTGGAGTTCGAATCCGGATTGAGCAACAGGGTCGGCGCATAGCTCGTGTTTGACAAGCGCTCACCACCCATCAACAGGGTCGCCCCTTGCTGCTGCGCTTCGCTGACCCATTGCGCGACCCGGTCGACTTCTCGAGGCCGTATCAGAGGCCCGCAATCCGTGTGCGCATGGATCGCATTGTCGACTTTCAGCGCGGCAACCATCGCCGACAGCGGACCGGCAATCTCCTCCAGGCGGTCGCGCGGCACATAGACTCTTTGCACCGAAACACAGACTTGGCCCGAGTGGTAATACCCGCCTTTGACCAGTTTCGGCAAGATCTTCGCCAAGTCGTAGTCGCGATCGATGATGACAGGTGCTGCGCCACCGTGCTCGAGCGAACATCTGACGCCAGGCGCCAACTTCGAGCGCAGCATCCAGCCCACTTTGGCCGATCCCACAAAGCTGAAGAAGCCGATGCGTGGATCGACAACCAGTCGCTGCGCGGTGTCCAACTCGCAAGGGCAATACCGGCACCACTCCTCGGGCAGGCCCGCCTCATGCAATATCTGAACGAACAGTTGGCACGACAAGGGTGTGTCGTCGGCGGGCTTGACCAGCACCGGGCAACCGGTGGCCACTGCCGGCGCCACCTGGTGGACGATCAGGTTCAACGGGTGGTTGAAGGCGGACACCGCGACGACGATGCCCAGCGGTTCGCGGGTGCTGAAGGCCAACCTTGACTCGGACGCGCTGGTCAAGCCCATCGGCACTTCCTGGCCGACATGGTGCAGCAACTCCTTGATGCACAGGTCTATCCCGTCGATCGCTCTGGCAACCTCGACTCTGGCGTCTACCAGGGGCTTGCCGCCTTCGTTGGCAATCAGAAAAGCCAGTTCGGCTGAGCGACTGGCCATGATGCCAGCGGTCTTTTTCAGAACATCGATTCTCTTGTGCGCCGGCAGCCAGGACTCCTTGTTCTTGAACAGCTGGCAAGCGCTGTCGAGGTAGCCGTCAATGCGGTCCCAGTCGCACAGTTCGACCGTCCCGATGGGGGCCAGGTCGTAGGGGTTGACGACGGCTAGGTGCGGCATGTTCGTGAGTCCAGCGGTTCAATGCTTTTGAAACTTCGCCAACTCGTCGATCAACACCTTCTTGTTTTCGGAGTAGTCGACCGGGATATCGATCAAGTGAACGCCGCCTTGGCGGAAAGCTTTCTCGAAAGTCGGTATCAAGCTGTCGGCCGAGTCGATGCGGTGGCCATGACCGCCATAGCTCTCGACATACTTGACGAAATCGGGGTTGCCGAATTCCAGCCCCCAGTCATCGAAGCCGGCCACCGCCTGCTTCCACCGGATCATCCCGTACGAGCTGTCGTTGAGCACCAGCACCACCAGGTTGAGCTTGAGCCGGATCGCGGTCTCGATTTCCTGGCTGTTCATCATGAAACCGCCGTCACCGCAGATCGCCATCACCTTCTGCTCGGGGTGCAGCAGCGCGGCCATCATGGCTGAAGGCAAACCCGCGCCCATGGTGGCGAGCGCGTTGTCGAGCAACACCGTGTTGGGCTGGTAAGCGCTGTAATTTCTGGCGAACCAGAGCTTGTAGATGCCGTTGTCCAGCGCAATGATGTCGTGGTAGCCCATGAATTGCCTGACGTCGGCCACCAAGCGCTGCGGAATCACTGGAAACCGGCCATCGCTTGCGCCTTCCTGGGTTTTTTCCGCGACCTGATCGCGCACCTTGCGAAAGGTATCGAGTTCGAACTCGACCGCGCCGGCAACCAGTGGCGTGAGCTTTTCCAGCGTCGCCGCGATGTCGCCGATCACCTCGGTCTGCGGAAAATAGACCTGGTCAACCTGGGCTGACTTGTAGTTGATGTGCACCACCGGTTGGCCGCCGTGCTCCATCAGGAACGGTGGCTTTTCGACGACGTCGTGACCGATGTTGATGATCAGATCGGCATGGTGTATGTACTGGTGCAGGTAGTCGTGGTCGGTCAGTGCGGCGGTGCCCAGGAAGAGTTCCGAACTCTCGTCGACCACCCCCTTGCCCATCTGCGTGACAAAGAAAGGGATGCGGGTCTCGCGGATGAAGTCCGAAATCGCCCGCCTGGAATGCTTGCGGTTCGCGGCAGCGCCGAGCAGGATCAGGGGGTGCTTGGCGGCCTTGATCAACGCGGCGGTGTTGTCGAGTACAGCATCGCTGGCGATTGCATAGAACCGCGGGTGCGGCGGAATGATCGAGGTGTCTGCCAGTTCTGCCGCGATGTCCTCGGGCAACTCCAGCAACACAGCGCCAGGTCTTTCCTCTTCAGCGACCCGGAACGATTCGCGAACGATCGACGGGATGGCGTTGGCATTGACGATCTGCTTTGAAATCTTGCAGATCGGACTGAACAGCTTGACCACATCAATGATCTGAAATTGGCCCTGCTTGGACTTCTTGATCGGCTTCTGTCCGGTGATCATGATCAGCGGGAAGGCCCCCAGATGGGCGTAAGCCGCCGGCGTTGCGAAATTGGTCGCACCTGGCCCCAAGGTTGCCATGCAGACGCCGGCCCGACCGGTCAGGCGTCCATAGGTGGCGGCCATGAATCCGGCACCCTGTTCATGGCGCGTCAGGATCAGCCTGATCTTCGACTTGCGGATCGACTCGAGCATGTCCAGGTTTTCTTCGCCTGGCACGGCGAATATGTATTCGACGCCCTCGTTGACCAGCGCTTCAACGAAGATGTCAGAGCCCTTCCTGGGTTTCTTTTCAATCGGCATGTGGTGTTTTCCCGGTTTGGAGAATGGGTTTGGTCAGCAGTCGCAAGCCTGCGGTCTGCGTCAGCTGCTCAGGCTTCGCGGATTTCCCGCAGTTCGGCGTTGGTGTGGCGCAGACGGTCTGCGATGGCGAGCGCGAGCGTCTTGATGATGCTGGCGCGGGTCTTTTCATCGTCGGCGATGATCGCGTCGAAAGCTTGGCGCTCGATACAGATCAGCTCGGTCTCGGCGATGGCGTGCACATTGGCCGAGTAGTGCTGACCGTCCAGGAAAGACATCTCGCCCAGGAACTGCCCTCGCCCGAGCGTCGCGAGATGAACACTCTTGCCGTCGCGAAGCGACAGGCTGACCTTGAGCTCACCCTTGGCGATCAGCATCAGTTGATGGCCTGCTGTACCTGCCTCGACGACCAACTCGCCAACCGCGGCGACGCGCGTGCGTGCGCATTTCTGCAGCGCGAGCATCTCGTCCGGTTGCAGGTCTTTGAAGATTTCGAACTCTGCGAGCTGAAGGCTGCGCGGCGAGTCAAGGTCGACGCCGGCGGCTTTCAGGATGTCGCCCTCTATCCATTCGAGCGCGTCGCTGAACTCGTCGAAGATCTGTGTGCGCTTGTTAGACAGCAGTCCGAGGCTGTCGACATAGGCGCGCAGATCTCGCCCATTGGGCAAACGCTCCGGCAAACGGCTCAACACCAGCGTGGCCTGCCGTGCTGCGAGCATGTTGCCGATACGCTCGATCATGTGGCCCGCGGTGACGTCTAGCGACTGAACCCTGAAGAAGTCGAGCAGCACATAGCGCGCGCCTTTCAACTCGGCGTCGATCGCACCGTAGAGCTGATCGGTGGTGCCGAAGAAGAGACTTCCCTGCAGTTCGAACACGACCGACTGCGCGCCTTCGCGCTCGAGAATCTCGCGCTCGCTGCTGCTGCGGATGCGCTTGGAAAACAAGCTGTTGCCGAAGCTCTTTCTGCGCACAGGCGAGGAGTGGATCTGCTCGCTGATGAACATCGCCACCGCCAGCGCGACGCCCAAGCCCGAAGCGGCGATCAGGCTGACCGTGTTGGCCACCAGCACGACGACGGCGATGACCAGAAAATCCAGAACAGTGTCGCGCTTGCGGACCATCTGCAACGATTTCCAGTCGATCATCCTGACGCCGATGACGATCAGCAGCGCGGCCAGCGCTGGCACCGGCACCCAGGCGATCAGCGGCGTCAGCACCAGCACCGCCAGCAGCGCCCACAAGCCCTGGAATACCCCAGACAGATAGGTCGATCCGCCGCTGGCCTTGTTGACCAGCGTCGCGCCCATGGTTCCGGCGCCTGGCGCACCGCCAATCAAGGTCGACACCAGATTGCCCAGACCCTGCCCGACCAGCTCTCGGTTGGAGTTGTGCCGGGTACCGGTCAGCGCGTCGAGCACGAGACAGGTCTTGAGGGTGTCGATCGACAGCAGCACCGACAGCGTCAGTGCCGGCACCAGGATCAGGTCCCAGCGCGGCAGCGAGGCCGAGGACAGGCTGGACCAGGGGCCGGTCAGCGTCGCCATGAACCCGCCGGCGTCGGCCGAGAGCTTGCCGATCACCATGCTGTTGTTCTCGAGCGAAAGCAGTTGCGGCCAGCCCGTCAACGCGAGCAGCCAGTACATCGCGATGCCAGCGATCAAGCCCTGGATCACACCCGGAATACGCTGTGAGATGCGTGGGGCCAGCAGCATCGCAGCGGCGGTGGCGCCACCGATCAGCAAGCCGGGCCCTTGCCACAGCGAGGGGTTCATCAAGCCCTGCCACCAGCCCATGCCCTTGGGCAGCGACAGCCACTTGGGCAACTGGCTCAGGATGATGATGAGGCCGACACCGCTGAGGTAGCCGCTGACCACCGGGAACGGCATGTACTTGATCAGCTGACCGATGCGCAGCACACCGAACAGGATCTGTGCTGCGCTGCTGGTCAGCGCGACCAGGAACAGCGTCAGCACAATCGCGCCGACCGGCAAGCCTTGTTGGCTCAGCTGAATCGTCAACGCCGAGAGCACGGCGGCGGCAGGCGCGCAGGGGGCCGAGATCAGCCGCTGGGTGCCGCCGAAGATCGCAGCGATCAAACCCAATGCCGTCACGCCGAGCATGCCAGCCAACGCGCCCTTGGCACCGAATTCGGCGCCTATCGGAGAAAAGATGGTGACGCCAAAGGCAATCGCCGATGGCAGCGCGACCAGCATCGCGGCAAATCCACCCCAGACGTCGCCGCCGATCCGGGATGAGGACTTCATCGTTGTGTCTTGTGACATGAACAGGCCGATGCTATCGAGCAGGGTCGTGTGTGACCGAATTGGCATTTACGTTTATTTCTTGATAAAAAACAACATTTATTTCAAGTTTTGTGCAACCAGCCGGGTCGCCAATGGGCCGCACAGAGCTTGCCTGCGGCCTCAGAGGACCCGAGGGTTTTCACCCAAGCCCAGGCTGCGATGCTTGGCATGATCAGTCCGGAGTGCGTCCACGTTGACCGGCAGCACCCCGCGCAGCCAGCAGCGCCGGGTCGCGATCGGCCCAGGCGGGTTCGCTCACGGGCTGCGCGCGGCTGGGTCTTCGATACACCCGGCATTTCGTCAACTTTTAAACCTTGCGAGTGACTCCCATGTTCACAATTCGTCTTTTGCATTGCCTGGGGCCGGTTGTCGCGACACTGCTCGTCGCTTGCGGTGGCACCGATGTTGCCGTTGCACCCGATACCAGTTGCCAGGCACTGGCGAGCGACGGCACCGGCGTTGTCGTCGGGTCGAATCTGCCAGGCGATCCGGCACTTCCAGAAGCGGCTTCGGGCTACCGGGCCGGGCTCAAAGTCGCCTCGTCGCGTACTTTCATGGTGTCGACCGCGAACGCATTCGCCAGCGCGGCGGGATGCGCGGTTCTGAAGAAAGGCGGTTCTGCCGCCGACGCTGCTGTCGCCGTGCAAGCCGTGCTAGGCCTGACCGTTCCCGAGGCGACCGGTCTTGGCTCGGGCGGATTCATCGTCTATTACGACGCGGCTTCGAAATCGGTGATGGCTTACGACGGCCGCGAATCGGCTCCTGCTGCCGCCACTGAAAACTATCTGCGCTACATCGACGACGACACCGACAAGACCGCCCCGAAGCCGAACGCACGCGCCAGTGGCCGATCCATCGGAACGATCGGCGTGCCGCGCTTGATCGAGGCAGTTCAGAAAGACCACGGCAAGCTGGCTTGGAAGGACCTGTTCGCCGATGGCATCGCGCTGTCCACCAACGGCTTCAAGATTGGCGGACGCCTCGCCGCCGCGATCGTGTCGAACTCCGCAGCGCTCAAGCGCGATGCCGAAGCCACGGCGTACTTCTTCAACGCTGACGGCACGCCCAAGGCGCTTGGAAGCTTGCTGACGAACCCGGCATATGCCAAGTCCTTGCAAGCCATGGCCGCTGGCGGCGCCGACGCGATCTACACCGGCCAGATCGGCGCGGACATCATCGCCAAGATCGCCAGCACCAGTGCCCCGGACGGTAGCCCGACGACTCCCGGCAAGACGACGCTGGTCGACCTCGCAGCCTATGAGGTCAAGCGCCGCGACCCGGTGTGCACGACCTACCGCAACGCCTATTGGGTCTGCGGCGCGCCGCCGCCCACCTCGGGCGGCATCATGGTCGCGTCGGCGCTGGGCATCATCGAGAACTTCGACATGGCCGCGCTCAAGCCGACGGCCATCGACCGCGAAGGCGGTAGGCCGACAGTGCAGGGCGTCCACCTCGTGACCGAAGCCCAGCGCCTGGCCTATGCCGATCGCGACAAGTACGTGGCCGACACCGACTTCGTCCCCTTGCCCGGTGGTACCTGGAACACGATGCTCAACAAGGGCTACCTGAAGAGCCGCGCCGCGCTGATCGTCACGACCAAGAGCATGGGCACGGCACAGGCGGGCAACCTGGGTCCGATTCCGTTGGCCGCCGACAACACTGTCGAGCATGGCACGAACCAGTTCACCATCGTCGACGGCGCGGGCAACGTGCTGACCGCGACCACCACCGTCGAATCGAGCATGGGCTCGTTCCACATGACCAACGGCTTTCTGCTGAACAACCAGTTGACCGACTTCTCTGCGGCGCCGACCGATGCCGCCGGCGTGCTGATCGCCAACCGGGTGGCGCCGAAAAAGCGTCCGCGCAGTTCGATGGCACCAACGATGGTGTTCAAGATGGCGGCCGACGGCAGCAAGGGCGATTTTGTGATGGCTACCGGTTCGGCGGGAGGAGGAACGATTCCCCAGCATGTCGTCAAGACCATCGTCGGCGCGCTCGATTGGGGCCTCGATGCACAGCAATCGTCCAATCTGGTGAACTTCGGTGCCAGCAACAGCGCAACCACCTCCATCGGCGGTGAGCACCCGAACGTCGACACCACGAACAACAGCGCCGGCGATGCGCTCATCGTGGGCTTGCGCGCGCTGGGTCACACGATCTCCACCAGCGCGACGGCCAGCAGCATCAACACCGTCATGAGGTCTGTTTCCAATGGCCTGGCGACCCTGACCGGCGGCACCGACCCGCGACGTGAAGGCGTCGTGCTCGGCGACACTTTTCAGCCCTGAGACGGCTGATGCTCGCGCTGCCAATCACCTACCCGGAGACCTATCGTGACAATGGTTGAACAATGGCTGCGCCGACTGCTGACCGCAGCAGCACTGGCGCTGTGCTGGCCTGGCCCTGCAGCGTTGGCGGCCGATCCGAAGCCGCTGCGCCTGATCGCACCGGCTGCGCCGGGTGGCATCCTCGACCTGACCAGCCGCTTGATCGCCAAGGGTTTGCAGGACGTCACGCACCAGACGGTCGTTGTCGAGAACGTCAGCGGCGCCGGCGGCACGCTGGGCATCATGGCCATGCTCAAGGCTGACCCCGACGGCAACACGCTGGTGATGGGCAGCCTTGGCCCCAACGCGGCCAACTACACGCTGCAGGACAAGCTGCCCTACAAGCCCGAAGACCTGTCGCCGGTCATCCATGTGTTGTCTATGCCCAATGTGCTGGTGGCCGCGCCCAAGCTCGGCGTCAAGACGCTGGCCGAGCTCAAAGCGCTGTCCAAGGCCAGGCCGGCGGGCTTGTCGATGGCGGTGTCGACCAGCGGATCTTCCGGCCACCTGACCGGCGCGCTGATCAAGCTGCGCGCCGGGGTCAGCGCGGTCGACATCGTTTATCGAGGCGCGGCGCCGGCCTTGACCGACCTGGTTGGCGGCCAGGTCGACTTCATGGTCGACAACATGATCACCTCACTGCCGATGGTTCGCGCCGGCAAGCTGGTGGCGTTGGCCGTGACGTCTCGCGACCGCGTGCCGGAGATGCCCGACGTGCCGACCATCGTCGAGTCGGGCTATCCCGACATCGACGTCACGGTCTGGCTCGGCCTGTTCGTCTCAGCCAAGGTGCCGCAGGATCGCGTTCGCCAGCTCAATGCCGACCTGCAGAAGGTGCTCGCGATGCCGGAGATTCGGCAGCGCATTGCCGAGCAAGGTGGGATGGGCGTTGGCGGCAGCCCTGAGGTATTCAAGCGCTTCGTCGCGACCGAGAAAGACCGTTGGGAGCAGGTCATCAAGTCCAGCGGCATCAAGGTGGAGTGAGCTGGTCGCACCCGTGTTTACACGCTCACCCATCGCCCACTGGCCGGATTAATATCGCTGCCAGTCGGTCGCGTGCAGCCAACGCGGCCGGCTCGGACGAGAAACAATCCATGAGCGCCAGCATGCCCATCCGCGGATCAAACCTGTACACCGCCGAGCACGAGGGCTTCCGCGACACCGTCAGGCGCTTCCTCGAGCGCGAGGTGCTGCCCGACCACGCGCAGTGGGAGCAGCAAGGTCTGGTGCCGCGCGAGATCTGGCGCCGTGCTGGCCAGGCCGGACTGCTGCTGCCGATGGCACCGGTTGACTATGGCGGCAGCGGCGGCGATTTTCTGTTCACCGCGATCGTCGTCGAGGAGATTGCACGCTTGATGGCGACCGGTGTCGCAGGCTTCACGACGCATTCGGACATCGTCGCGCCTTACCTGGTCGAGTTTGGCACCGAAGCGCAGAAGCAACGCTGGTTGCCAGGCATGGCCAGTGGCGACATCGTCGCATCGATTGCGATGACCGAACCCTCGGCCGGCAGCGACTTGAAAGCGATTCGAACGACGGCCACGCGGGCCAGCGGCGGCTACCGGCTCAAGGGCCAAAAGACCTTCATCACCAACGGCTGGCATGCCGACCGCGTGCTGGTCGTTGCCAAGACCGAGCCTGCGGCCGGCGCCAAGGGCATGAGCCTGCTCTGGGTCGACACCCGCAGCACAGGTTTCAGCCGAGGCAAGCTGCTCGACAAGATAGGCCAGCGCGCCCAGGACACTGCTGAGCTCTTCTTCGACGATGTGCTGGTGCCTGACGACTGCCTGATCGGCGAAGAGAACAAGGCTTTCGGCTACCTGATGCACGGCCTGGTCCAGGAGCGGTTGATGATCGCGCTGCGCTGCGCGGCCTCGCTCGAGGCCTCGCTGGACTGGACCATCGCCTACACCAAGGAGCGACAGGCCTTCGGCAGGCCCTTGATCCAGAACCAGCAGACGCGTTTCAAGCTGGCCGAGATCAAGACCTTGGCCTTCGCCACCCGCGCTTTGGTCGACCGCTGCGTCGCCGACCACCTGGACGGTCAACTCGGCCCGGATGGTGCGGCGATGGCCAAGCTCTGGGCATCGGACGCCACCCGCGCGATCGACGACTTGCTGCAGATGTTTGGCGGTTATGGCTACATGCGCGAGTACCCTATCGCCCGCATGCTGACCGACATTCGGGGCAACCGCATCTACGGCGGCTCGTCGGAGGTCATGAAAGAAATCATCGGTCGCACGCTGTGACCGACATCCGTCTGCGAGCGCCTGGCGTGAAATGGGCGCATGCAAGCAAGCCGGTTTGCGGGTTTGCAGCCTTCGCGCTGCAGGCCTGTTCCTCATCACACCACTGGCATTGAGAGATCCCATGAAACCTAGACCTGACGCAGCGTCCCGCCGCCACATCCTCAGCGCCGCTGGCGCGGCCGCGTTGGGCGCTGCGCTGCCCGACCTGGCGCTTGCCGAGTCCGACTGGCCGAATCGGCCGATCCGCTTCTTCGTGCCCTTCCCGGCCGGCGGCGGCGCCGACCTGGGGGCGCGCGTGATCGCTGCGCACATGGGCAATGTCTTCGGCAAACCGGTGCTGGTGGAGAACCGGGCCGGCGCTGATGGCGTGCTCGCAGCGCTGGAGGTGCTCAAGGCGCCGCCCGACGGCCACACGCTGTATTTCGGCACGGCGACCTCGATGTCTTATGTGCCCTCGCTGAAGAAGATCCCACCCTACGACCCGGTCGCTGATTTCACGCCGATCTCCAACCTCTGCATCTTCACCTTTTACCTGGCGGTGGCGCCCAGCCTGCCGGTCAACACCTTGGCCGAGCTCGTCACCTACGCAAAGGCCAATCCCGGCAAGCTGAGCTACGCCACCGGCAACAGCACCGGTATCGTGGCGATGGCCTCGCTGATCGAGGCCAACAAGCTCGACATGGTCCGCGTGCCCTACAAGGGCGAGGCGCCGGCGGTCATCGACCTGGTCGGCGGGCGGGTGCCCTTGATGTTTGCCACGCCCGCGGTGCTGCCGCAGTTGCTCAAGGAGAAGTTTCGGCTGATTGCCGTGCTCTTGCCAGAGCGTACCCGGGCCTTTCCCAATGTGCCGACGATGGCCGAGGCGGGCCAGCCGCTGGTCAATATCCGTCCCTGGGGCGGTTTGCTGGGACCGGCCAAGATGCCCAAGGAACTGGTCGATCGGATCTCGAAGGACTTCAACCTGATCATGCGCCGGCCCGATGTGGTCGAGCAGTACGACAAGCTCGGGCTGCTGCCCACGCCGTCGACGCCCGAAGTCATGGGGGCTCAGGTGAAGGAGCAACTGGCGATCTGGACGCGCACGATGCGTACCGCGGGCATCGAGCTGGAGTGACGCCGACACGCCGGGTGCGCGTCGCGCTGCCATCTTGGCGTCGCGCACCCGCATTTTCGCCAGACCGGCAACCCGGTCTGCATTGCTGCGGCGAAGACTGCTGCTGAACGCCCCAAGACCGGCCGAAGCCGGCCTGATCGGCTTGTGCTCGAAACAGGCCGGCGATCAGGGTAGCCCGCAGTACTGCGCGAGCCGCGCCGTCTATGCTGGCGGCCCTGCAAGCGGTGCAGCTCGGCCGCAGCGCAGCCTGCCGACCTGATTCACTGGAGCAAGACCATGACCCTCCCACCCAAGCCCGATCCCGCGACCGAACCGCGCCTGACCTCGCTGTCTCACGGCGGTGGTTGTGGCTGCAAGATTGCCCCCGGCGTGTTGTCCGAGATCCTCAAGGGCACTGCGGCGATGCCGATCCCGCCCGAGCTGATGGTGGGCATCGAGACCGCCGACGACGCGGCCGTCTACCGGCTCAACGACCAGCAGGCGCTGATCGCCACGACCGACTTCTTCATGCCCATCGTCGACGACCCGTTCGACTTTGGCCGGATCGCGGCGACCAACGCGATCAGCGATGTCTACGCGATGGGTGGGCGACCGATCATGGCGCTGGCGCTGGTGGGCATGCCGATCAACCTGCTGTCGACCGCCACGATCGGCCGGGTGCTTGAGGGCGGCGCGTCGATGTGCAGGCTGGCGGGCATCCCGATCGCCGGCGGCCACACCATTGATTCGGTTGAAGCGATCTACGGTCTGGTGGTGATGGGCCTGGTGCACCCCGACCGCGTCAAGCGCAATGCCGACGCCCGCCCTGGCGACTTGCTGGTGCTGGGCAAGCCCTTGGGTGTGGGGGTGATGAGCGCCGCGCTCA
>RGQD01000860.1 GCA_010030205.1 Betaproteobacteria bacterium | reverse complement strand
TCGGGCCGCAGCGCGCGCAAGGTGTCGACCAGGCGCTCAGCCTGGGTCAGGTCGCCGCACAGCGATGGGTCTGCCGCAAGACGGCGAGGCAAGGCGATCACCTCGCCCAGCGGGGCCAGCGAGCGCCTGAGTTCCCAACCCACCTGACCGTCTGGCCCCAACAGTACGATTTTCATGCGAGGCGTTTGTGGCAACTTTCGGTGGCGCGAGCGCCGGTTTGGCGCTGCTGAGCGGTCTTTGCAACTGGGCCGGTTCTTGCGGCGCAGGGTTTCGTATTTTAGGGATACGCGAGCCTGCGAATTGGCAGGGACGATTCGCTATGCAGAGAAATTCACGTGTCGGCGATAATAAGCGGTTAATGACCAACATCAACACCCTTGCCGATCCGGCCACCGCAGCCCAAGAGCCGGCGATTGACCCCGTCCCGCAGCGATTCGAGACCTTGGCGCTGGACGCTAAACTACTGCGCGCAGTGACCGATTCGGGCTACACGGCGATGACGCCGATCCAGGCCAAGGCGATCCCGCTGGTGCTCGAAGGCCGCGACGTGATGGGAGCGGCGCAGACCGGCACCGGCAAGACGGCGGCTTTCTCGCTGCCGCTGCTGCAGAAAATGATGAAGCACGAGACGGCCTCGATGTCGCCAGCGCGGCACCCCGTGCGCGCACTGGTGCTCACGCCGACCCGCGAGCTGGCCGACCAGGTGGCCAACAACGTCAAGACCTACGCCAAGCACACCCAGCTGCGCTCGATGGTGGTTTTCGGCGGCATCGACATGAAGCCACAGACGGCGGAGCTGAAAAAAGGCGTGGAGGTGTTGATCGCCACGCCGGGCCGCTTGCTCGACCACATCGAGGCCAAGAACTGCGTGCTCAACCAAGTCGAGTATGTGGTGCTCGACGAAGCTGACCGCATGCTCGACATCGGTTTTCTGCCCGATTTGCAGCGCATCCTGAGCTACCTGCCCAAGACCCGGCAGACGCTGCTGTTCTCGGCCACCTTTTCGCCTGAGATCCGCAAGCTGGCGCAGAGCTATCTGCAAGACCCGATCACCGTCGAGGTGGCGCGGCCC
>RGQD01000859.1 GCA_010030205.1 Betaproteobacteria bacterium | reverse complement strand
GCGCTGGCCGGCCAGCGCCTGCTCAGTGCGCTGTTTGCCGACTTGGAGGCTGCGCACCCTCGCGCTGATGCCGTGTGGCGACAAGACCAGCTCGTCGCCGATCTGCACCCGACCCGACAGCACCGCGCCGGTGACGATGCGGCCGGCGCCGGCCAGCGCAAAGCTGCGATCCACCACGAGCCTGAAATGCCCGGACAGGCTGCGGGCGGCAAGCCGCGCTGCCTCGTCGGCCAGATGCTGGCGCAGCGCCAACACGCCGGCATCGCCGGGATCGGTGGCCATCGTCCGCCGCGACCACCAGCAGCGCCAGATCGATCGCCGCGACGCCGGCCAGCATGTTGCGAACGAATCGCTCGTGGCCAGGCACGTCGACAAAGCCCAGCGTCAGCGGTTCACCCTGGGGCGACACACCGATCTCAGCATGGGCGAAACCCAGGTCTATCGACATGCCACGGCGCTTTTCCTCGGCCAAGCTGTCGGTATCGATGTCGGTCAAGGCCTTGACCAAGCTGGTCTTGCCATGGTCGATGTGGCCAGCGGTGGCGACGATCATGCGCTGCCCGTCTGACGCAAAACGCGACAGCCCGGTGGGTCCTTCGGACAGCGCAGGTCGAGCGGCCGCGCGGGCTCGCGCGGCATGCCCAAGCGCGCTGCGGCTCGCCACTCGGCCCATTCGGTCGACACGGCGTCCAGCCCCGGCTGGCAGCCTGCCGAGGCGAGCCGTCTGGCCCGATCCGGCCAGGCCAGCACCGGGTCAAGCGCCGGCAATCGCAGCACCGTCGGGATCAACGCCATGGTTTGCGGCCGGTGCTGGGCGGCGAAGCCACCCGCCATCCGGCAACAGCGTCAGCCGGCCACCAGCCGGCGCAGGATGCCCGGCAGCGCCGCATCGGCGAGCGCACGCAGCTCGTCGTCGCTGCGGTCCTGGATCGGATGGGCAACAAAGACCATCGCCGGGTCCATGCCCAAGGACTTGGCCTGCATTTCGGCCGCCACGACAAATTCACTCGATGCAACCCCGACGCCCGGAATGCCACGCGACTCAAGATCCACGATGTCATGCATACAGCACGAC
>RGQD01000858.1 GCA_010030205.1 Betaproteobacteria bacterium | reverse complement strand
GAGGCCCAGGGCCTGCTCGACGAGGGCTTTGCGAGCGGACTGCTGGGCAAGGACAGCAACGCTGCGGCCGACCGCAAGCTGCTTGAGGCGGCCACCAAGGCCGCCGCACAAGACCGCGCCGGTCTGGCCGATGGCGAAGCCGAGGCGCTCAAGGCCAAGGACGGCAACGCCGCCATCGGCCTTGGTTTGGCGCTGTCGGCCACTGGCGAGAACGAACGCGCGCTGGCGCTGATGAGCCAGGGCTTGGCCAAGGGCGGCTTGCGTTGGGCCGATGACGCACAGCTTCACCTGGGCGTTGCGCAGTGGCGTGCCGGCAAGCTCGAACAGGCCAAACGCAGTTTTGCCGCGGTGCAGGGTAGCGACGGCGCTGCCGATCTGGCGCGGCTGTGGCAGCTCCACCTGGGCCGTCAGCCAGCGCCGTGAGCCCGCTTGGGCGTCGGTTCAGGCCGCCGGGCGGCGGCCGAACATGCCCCAGCCTTCCATCGTCAGCACCGGCTCGTGGCGCTGGTTGAGCACCTCCCACCGCGATCGCACCAGACCCACGCCCGGCCGGCTGTTCATCACCCTGGCTTCGAGCACGGTCATGCGCAGGCTCAGCGTGTCGCCGGGGCAGACCGGCTTGAGCCACTTGAGCTGGTCTATGCCTGGGCTGCCCAGGCTTGCCGAATCGAGCAGGTAGTCATCGCACATCATGCGCATCGCCATCGCGCAGGTGTGCCAGCCGCTGGCCGACAGGCGGCCGAACAGCGAGCCGGCTGCGGCCTCGTCGTCGAGGTGGAAGGGTTGCGGGTCGAACTGGCGCGCGAACTCGAGCACAGCCTCGCGGCTGACCACCATCTGGCCGGACTCGCGCACCGTGCCGGTGCCGAAGTCTTCCCAGTAGTGCTTGATCAGGCGGGCGGGGTTGGCGTTGGTCATCGGCTAGGGGTCGGTTTGGAGGATAGTTCCAGCATAGCGGCGCGCTGGCCATCGACCCTGTCAGGCCGGTGACCTGCGCTCGCGGGCAGAATCAGCTCACCATCCACGACAGGACACCACCATGGGCGCGTTGATTCTGGGTCTGTTGCTTTTTCTGGG
>RGQD01000857.1 GCA_010030205.1 Betaproteobacteria bacterium | reverse complement strand
GCGGTCAAGATCCGCATCGACCAGCGCTACCCGCTGGCCGACGTGGCGCGCGCCCACACCGATCTCGAGGCACGCAACACCACGGGTTGCAGCGTTCTGCTGCCTTGAGCGCCAGCCGGCTGAGCTTGGCTCGCGGCTGTCCCAGAGGTGGGTCTGATTTTTTTGCACCTTGACGTGGTGGCCAGAGGCCGGATGGTCAGGCCAGCGCGGTCATCACCTCGTCAAGCGTGTCGACCAGCAGGTCGGCATGCGCGCGCTCAAAGACCAGCGGCGGGCGAATCTTCAGCGTGCTGACCTGCGGGCCAGTGGCGCTGAGCAGCACGCCGCGCTGGCGCAGTCCGTTGACGACCTTGGCCGTGAGTTCGGGCATCGGCCGCGGGTCGTCGCCATCTCGCACCAGGTCCATGCCGATGAACAGGCCCGCGCCGCGCACTGCGCCGACATGGCGATGTCGGGTGGCCAGGCGCCGTAGGCTGTCGCGCAGATGGGCGCCGACATTGCGCGCGTTGGCTTGCAGGTTTTGCTGTTCGATCACATCGAGCACCGCACCAGCGGCAGCCATCGCGACTGGGTTGCCACCAAAGGTGTTGAAGTAGCGGCACTGCTCGGCGAATCGGGCCAGCACCTCGGGCTTGACCGCCAGCCCGGCCACCGGGTGGCCATTGCCCATCGGTTTGCCCAGCGTCACGATATCGGGCGCCAGACCGTGGCGATCGAAGCCCCAGAAGCTGTCCCCTGTCCGGCCGAATCCGGGTTGTACCTCGTCGGCGATGAACAGGCCTCCGGCCTCGTGCACCGCAACCACCGCATCGGCCAGAAAGCCGGGCGGATCTGTCAGCACGCCGTCGCTTGAGAACACCGTGTCGACCAGCAGCGCTGCGGTTGCCACGCCGCGCGCACGAAGCGTCGCGATGGCCTCGCGAACGCTGGCAGCGAACAGTGGGCCGATCTGATCAGGTGGCGCGCGCAGCGGCAGCGTCACGGTGCACACGGCGTCGCCCAGGCGCATGCCCGGCCCCAACGAGGGCGAGGCCTCGGCCAGCGCAGCGGTGACGCCGTGGTAGGCCCAGGACGTGA
>RGQD01000856.1 GCA_010030205.1 Betaproteobacteria bacterium | reverse complement strand
CCGGCCACCATGCCGCGCACCGACTTTTTGAGTCCGGCGCGCCATTCGACGGGCGCGTTGTAGATCAGGCTGTGCACGATGGGCGCAGCACAGTAGTGGTCGACACCATGGTCGCGCATCGCGCCGAGGATCGCCTGGGCCTCCACCCTGCGCAAGCAGACATGGGTACCGCCCAACATCGCCACGGTCCAAGGAAAACACCAGCCGTTGCAGTGGAACATCGGCAAGGTCCAAAGGTAGACCGGGAAGTTCGGCATCGTCCAGGTCGCTGCGTTGCACACCGCGTTCAGATAGGCTCCCCGGTGGTGGGTGACCACGCCTTTGGGGTCGCCGGTGGTGCCAGAGGTGTAGCTCACCGCGATCGCGTCCCACTCGTCGACCGGGCCCTCCAGTGAGTGCAGCGGCGCATGCTTGGCCAAGAGGGTCTCGTACTCATGCGCTCCCAGGCGATCACCCGGCCCGTGGTATTCGCTGTCAGCGACATCGATCACCACCGGGTGGCGCCCATACTGCTCACGCAATGCCGCAAGCGCTGGCGCGATCAGCGGCGCAAACTCGCGATCGGTGATCAGCACCTCCACCTCGCAGTGGTTCATCTGCCAAGCCAACAGCGCCGCATCAAGTCGGGTGTTGAGGGCGTTCAGCACCGCATTGAGCGCAGGCACCGCGTAATGGGCCTCGATCATCTCCGGGCTGTTGGGCAGCATCACGCTCACGGTACTGCCGCGAGCAACCCCCAGCGCACACAAGGCGGCCGCTAGGCGAGCCGACCGGTCGCGCGTTTGGGCCCAGCTGTAGCGGCGCGCGCCATGCACCACCGCTGGCAGGTCACCGAAGACCTCGGCGCTGCGCTCGACAAAACTGACCGGCGACAGCGCCACGAAATTGGCCGCGTTGCGCTCGAGTTGATGATCGTAGATGGCGTTCATGCCGATGTTCCCCTGCCAAAGTGCTGCTGTCATCGTCTCACAACCAGCCCTCAGTTCCAGCGAAAGAAACTGTTGCGGCCGTGTTAGGGCAAGCACTGCTTGCACCGGGTCAGCGGTGAACCTATAAACTCGCCCAGCGCAGGGCTTCGC